>CACZDG010000052.1 GCA_902779865.1 uncultured bacterium | reverse complement strand
AACTCACACCGTATTCGGTGGGAACGATGTACCATATAGCCCTAACTGTGTCGCAGAATGGGGACGGAACTTGGACGGTATGTGCGTACAAGCAGGATGCGAAATCAGGCGCGACGTTGAAGGCCACGACGTTCACGGCTCCTTCTGGATGGTCTCTTGCAAATTTTATTCAGACACACGCCTATCTTGGCCGTGCGTTTGACGGGGACAACACTAAAGACGCGGATGCCACATACGACGAAGTTCGCATTTGGAATGGTGTTTTGACGGAGGCGCAACTTTCGGCGAATGCAGTGGCAGGTCCGGATGCAATAGACGGCGGCGAGATCAAGGCCAATACGTCGTCCATCGCCGGGCTTGCGTCCATGAGGGTTGGTGCGAGCGGCGCGACGATTGACACGAACGGAAAGGACGTATCCATGCATACGCCGGTTTCCTCGCTCGCCGAGGGGCTTGTGCATCGGTGGAGTTTCCATGACGATCTATCCGACAGCGTAGGGGGAGCGACTGCTACGGCGTCCGGGTATGACTTCGTCGACATGGGTGCTGGCAGGGGCATAAAACTGACAGGCGGCGCCAAGGACGTCTCTTGCGTCGACCTTGGGGCATGGGTCGTCCCGACAAACGGCGTTGGCGCAACGATTGAACTCTGGGCGCGGAACGACGAGATTTCTTACAGCGAACGGATGTTCGACATCGGCGACAGCTCGACAAACTCGATCATGATGTGCTGGACTTCATCGGCGAACGTGAACACCGATCTGCTCCTTGTTCGCAACGGCAGGGGCTCAAACGGTAAAATCATCCAGGCACTGACCCAATCCGAGCTTGCGCCTTACGTTGTAGGAACCGAGTACCACATAGCGGCTACTTGCTCCCTAAACTCCGACGGCTCATGGACGGTTCGGGGGTATAAGCAGAACCTTTCCACCGGCATCACGGAGAAGAAGTCCGTTCTGATCCCGCCGAGCGGATGGACGCTTTCCAGGGTGATTCAGGAACACGCCTATCTTGGGCGGTCCTTTGACAGCGCAGTTGATTCCGCCGCTTCATACAACGAGGTGCGCATCTACAATCGCGCGCTTTCCGAGGCGGAGTTGATGGCAAGCGCGGCAGCGGGACCGGATGCCGATCTTTCGGCCTGCGCGCTTGTGAAGACCGGACTGGGGACGCTCACGCTCTGCGGGACGAACTCGTTGGCGTGTCCGTTGCGGGTGGCGACTGGAGCGGTGAGAACGGCAATTGGCGCGGCGTTGTCCACAAACTCCGTTGTGGAGCTTTGCGACGGAACGCTTCTGGATCTTGGTGGCTGTTCCGCTGTCGCTGGTGGGTTGACGGGCGGCGGCGCGGTCGTGAGCAACGGGACGCTGTCCGTGACCGGGGCGATATGCCCAACAGGCGAGATCGTACTGGACAGGGCGGATGTCTCCGGGACGCTGGAGGTGACGTCCGGTTCCGGCATGTTGAGGCGCGTGAACGGTGCGATGGATCTTTCCGGGATTGACCTCGATGTGAAGAGTGTCTCGCCCAACGGACAGACCATCATCGAATGTACCGACGGCTTCACGGGCGATTTTGTATCCGTTTCGCTGCCGACGAACAGGCGGCTTCTTCGCTCGGCGACAAAAGTTCGCGTGGTGCGAGCAGGCCTCGTCGTAATAATCAGGTAGATGAAAGGTAGATGAAAACGGCAATGAAGAAAAAAGTGGACCGTCTAGCCGTCACAATTCTTGCGGCTGTCATTTCAATTGGCTGCTTGAGGGCGGCGGACGTTCCGGCGCTCATCCCCGCGCCTCAGGAGGTTTCCTGGCGCGAAGGCGAATGCCGCGCCAAGGGCGAGCCGAAGGTCGAGAGGGTCGTGTCCATTCCGCCGGAGGGGTACGAGCTTTCGGTTACGAAGGACGGCGTGACGATCCGCTCGTCCGACGACGCGGGCGCGTTCTACGCGAAGATGACGCTTGCGCAGCTGCGGTCGCCAGGGAAGGCGACCATCCCTTGCGTGGAGATCAAGGACGCGCCGAAGTTCAAGTGGCGCGGAGTTCTTTTGGACACGGCCCGGCACTTCCTCGGCAAGACCGCCATCCTGCGCATCATCGACGAGATGTCGTGGTACAAGTTCAACGTGCTCCAGATTCACTTCACGGACGACGATGCGTGGACCGTCGAGATTCCCGAATTCCCCGAACTCGTCAGGCAGGGCGTTGTCAAGGGACGTTCCGGTTTCGTGTACGGTGGCGCGCTTCAGCCGTTCTACTACAGCACGGCGGACATCCGGGAGATTGTCGCCTACGCGGCTGCGCGGCACGTGAAGGTCGTTCCCGAAATCGAGATGCCGGGCCATTTCGGCGCGGCGCTTCGCGCCTATCCGTCGATGAGGTGCAAGTGCCCGGGCGGCGGCAAGGTATTCTGCATCGGCAACCCGGAAACGATGCGCTTCGCCGAAAGGGTGCTGGACCGCGTGTGCGAGCTTTTCCCGAGCGACGTGATCCACTTCGGCGGCGACGAATGCACGCGCGAATATTGGGAGAAGTGTCCGGAATGTCTGGCATTCGTCAAACGAGAGGGATTGACGGGCATTGAGCAGATTCAACCATGGATGACGAGGCACCTCACCAGATATCTAGCTGGAAGGGGACGCCGTGCCGTTGGTTGGGACGAAATCTTCATTGAATCCAAGAACCGTCGCGTCAATGCGAGTAATGCAAAAATCACCTCGCTATTGCCGAAGACCACGATCGGCATGTGCTACCGCGCACAGGGTGCGGGCACAGCCGCCGCGAATCAGGGATACGATATCGTGATGACGCCGCACCATTACACCTACTTTGACTATCGTCAGAACCTTGCTGAGGATCCGTATATGTACTTTGGAGGTCCGAAGCTTCCCATTTCGAAAGTGTATCAGTTCGATCCGCTCGCCGGAGTGACCGAGGCGGCACGGTCGCACGTGATTGGCGGACAATGCTGTAACTGGACGGAGCGGACACTTTGTCAAATTGACCTCGAATGGAAACTCTGGCCGCGCGCGCTTGCGCTCTCGGAGGTGCTCTGGACGTATCCCGACCCCGCCAAGCGCGACTTTACGGAGTTCTCGCGGCGCGCCGCCGCGCACCGCCTGCGCCTCATCCGCTCGCACGTCAACTGCGCCCCGCTTAAATGACGCACCAAATTGCCGAACGGAAACGAGTCAAGGAGTTCTGGAATCCTTGAATACTCGAAATCTAGAAAAGGAGAAAACCTATGAGAGAAAGAACAAGGAAGATGACGGTTGCCGTTTTTGCTGTAATGGCACTGGCCGTTGCCGCGCCGCTGTACGCGGCGGATGCCGCGTTCGAGGCGGATTCGGCGCGGCTTGCGGGCCTTTTGCGGGAGCCGCAGAGGGGCGACAGGCTGTTGTGGATGAGGAAAGGCCCGTTTGTCGCGGAACGCGGCAGGCTGGCCGAACAACGCGATCTCGCGAAGTCGCTGCTTGCGCGCATCGACAAGGAGCGCGAGGGCGCGGACGCCGCCCGCAGGGAGGTCCTGCGTCGCCGTTCGATCGTGTGGCGGATCATCGCCGGGTCGCCGGACGCACCGGCGCGTCTTTCCCCCACGCCGTTCTGCGGCGAACTCCAGGAATGCGCGTTGAGCCTCGACTGGCCCGGCGAATACGGTGCGTTCGCGGAGGACCCGGCGGCGAGCGACGGGCGCGCCGTCAAGATGTTCAGCTCGCACCACGAATGGTGCGTGATGCTGATGATGAACCGCATCGCGTTCGAGCCGGGCGTGAAGTACCGGTTGAGGGCGCGCATCCGGAGCGAGGCGACGGTCGGCGGCGTCGCGTTCTCGGCGGGCGTGTTCGACGAGCGGGAGTGGAAAGGCGCGGGAGGCACCACCCTGCGGACGGACCGCGTCGGCTCGGACTACGCCTGGTACGACATCTGCACATTCGTCCCGAACGACGGCGAGTACTTCTGGATCGCCCCGGGCGCGTTGAACACGAACGGCGACAAGGCCGCGAACGCGCTGTGGCTCGACAAGATCGCTTTCGAGCCGGTTGCCGACGAGCGGCCCGCGCTCATCCCCGCGCCGCAGGAGGTCTCCTGGCGCGAAGGCGAATGCCGCGCCAAGGGCGAGCCGAAGGTCGAGAGGGTCGCGTCCATTCCGCCGGAGGGGTACGAGCTTTCGGTCACGAAGGACGGCGTGACGATCCGCTCGTCCGACGACGCGGGCGCGTTCTACGCGAAGATGACGCTTGCGCAGCTGCGGTCGCCGGGGAAGGATGCGATTCCTTGCGTGGAGATCAAGGACGCGCCGAAGTTCAAGTGGCGCGGCGTTCTTCTGGACACGGCCCGGCACTTCCTCGGCAAGACCGCCATCCTGCGCATCATCGACGAGATGTCGTGGTACAAGTTCAACGTGCTCCAGATCCACTTCACGGACGACGAGGGGTGGACGGTCGAGATTCCGGAATTCCCCGAGCTCGTCAAGCAGGGCGTCGTGAGGGGACGCTCCGGATTCGTGTACGGCGAAAAGCTCCAGCCGTTCTACTACAGCGAGAAGGACATCCGGGAGATCGTCGCCTACGCGGCTGCGCGGCATGTCAAGGTCGTTCCCGAAATCGAGATGCCCCGCCACTTCGGCGCGGCCCTGCGCGCCTATCCGCAGTTCCGCTGCGACAGTCCCGACCGCGCCCAAAACAAGAGCGTGATGTGCGTCGGCAATCCGGAGTGCATACGCTTCGCCGAGAAGGTTCTGGACAAGGTGTGCGAGCTGTTTCCGTCCGACGTGATCCACATCGCCGGCGACGAGTGCCCGCGCAACTTCTGGAAGGGATGCCCGCGGTGCCAGGCGCACATCAGGCGCGAGGGGCTCAAGGGCGTGGAGGACCTGCAGCCGTGGCTCACGCGGCACCTCGTGACGTATCTCGAGAAGAAGGGACGCCGCGCGATCGGCTGGGACGAAATCTTCCTTTCGTCGTCGTGGGAGAAGTGGAGCGACTTCATGAAGGCGGGCGGCGATTCGTTCAACATGTTTCTTCCCAAGACGACGATGGGCATGTGCTGGCGTCCGTGGGGCGCGGGCGCGCGCGCCGCGAACAGGGGCTACGAAATCGTGCGCTGTCCCACGTCGTACTGCTACTTCGACTACAGCCAGGAACTCGCCGAAGATCCGTTCCCGTATCTGGGGCGGGGCGTGACGCTCGAGAAGGTGTACCGCTTCGACGTGCTTGAAGGCGTCGAACCGCAGGCGCGCAAGAACGTGGTGGGCGGGCAGTGCTGCAACTGGGCGGAGCGGACGCCCAACATAACCATGCTGGAGTGGAAGCTCTGGCCGCGCGCGCTCGCGCTTTCCGAGGCGCTCTGGACGTATCCCGATCCCGCTAAGCGCGATTTCGCCGAGTTCTCGCAGCGCGCCGCCGCGCATCGCCTCCGCCTCATCCGCTCGCGCGTCAACTGCGCCCCGCTTAAATGAAACTGATTGGCATAGATGGCGGGGGGACGAAGACGGCGGCCGTTCTCTTCGACGAGGAGGGGCGTGTGCTTGCGAGGCATACTGCCGGGCCTTGCAATCCAAACGTGCTGGGGTTCGACGAAAGTACCGCGCGCGTGAAGGAGATTGTCGAGACGCTGACGCAGGGCGAGCCGCGTTCCGTCGCGGCCATCTACATCGGGACCGCAGGCATCTTCACGAAGGACGACGGACCGCGCTTCGCCGCCGCCGTCTCGCGTGCGTGTGGCGTGGAAAGGGTGAAGTGCGAGAACGACGTGATGAACGTGGTTGCCGCCGCGACGGACGCCGACCGGTGCGTGGCGGGCGTGAGCGGAACGGGCATGATCGTGTATGCGAAGGAGCCGGACCGCGTCACGCGTCTCGATGGCTGGGGGTATCTGCTGGGACTCGGCGGCAGCGGGTACGACATCGGACGCGACGTGATCCGCGCGGCGGTCGGCGAGTCGGAGGGCACTTCCGCCGTGACGGCGCTTACGCCGCTCGTTGAACGCAAGGCGGGCATGTCGCTTGAGAACCTTGTTCTCGAAGTCTATCGACACGACCCCGCTTTTGTCGCGTCGTTCGCACTGCTCGCGTTCGAGGCGGAGGCGGCGGGCGATGCAATTGCGAGGGACATCCTTGTCGCAAACGCGCGGGCCTTCGCGAAGTTACTGAATCGTGCGGCGGAATCGTATGACTGCGGGAACGAAGTTGTCGTCTCTGGCGGAATCGCCACGAACGCCCGTTTCGGGGAACTGCTTGCGAAGGAGCTCAACGAGGGACTGCGCCTCGTCGTGCCGTTGTGTCCGCAGGTCGTAGGCGCCTGCATCAACTGCGCCCGGTTCTGCGGGCTGGATTCAGCGCCGATGCGGGAAAGGCTTGCACAAGCTTATCGGGGAAATGCCTGACATGGACATTGACGTCATATTTGAGGATGCGGACATCGCCGTCGTGGACAAGCCAGCGGGGGTGATCGTCCATGCCGCACCGGGACACGAGGAAGGTTCGCTTGCCGACGAGCTAGTGCGGCGTTTTCCCGGGATGGCGCATGTGGGGTCCGCCGACCGGCCTGGCGTCGTGCACCGCCTCGACCTCGAGACGAGCGGCGTGATGGTGTTCGCCAAGACGCAGCGTGCGTACCTGGTGCTCCGGCGCCAGTTCGAGTCTCACCGCGACGTGCGCAAGACCTACCTCGCCGTCGTCCACGGCACGCCCAAGCCCAAGTCCGGGACGATCGACACGCCGGTCGGGCGCGACCATCTATCCGCCGTTACGCATTGGAACGTGCTCGGGAGCCACAACGGCATATCTCTGGTGGAGTTTAAGATCGAGACTGGGCGCATGCATCAGATCCGAATTCACGCGGCGGAGCTGGGGTGTCCCGTCGTCGGCGACAGGACCTACGGCAGCGCGGAGCGCGACCGCCGCATGCGCCGCCGGCCCGCACGTCTGCTCCTGCACGCGGCGGAACTCTCGTTTCTGCATCCCGCGACCGGCAGTCGCGTCACGTTCTCCTCTCCGCCGCCGGACGACATCGTCTATGCCGGCTGAATCGCCGAATGGCAAAAAAAAGGACCTGTGAATATGCTTAAAACTGAAATGCGAAACCCGAAGACGACGCACCTCGACCGCATGACGACGGCGGAGATGCTGCACGTCATCCAGGAGGAGAACATGAACGCCGTGAAGGCCGTGGACGGCTGCCTCGACGCGGTCGGGCGCGCGGTGGACGCGGTGACGGATGCTCTGCGCAATGGAGGGCGCCTCATCTACGTCGGCGCGGGGACGTCCGGGAGGCTGGGCGTACTTGACGCGTCCGAGGCGTGTCCCACGTTCGGCGTGCCGGAAGGAACGATCCTCGGCGTAATGGCGGGCGGAGTGGAGGCGCTGTACCGCGCAGGTGAGCCGGAGGAGGACAGCGCGGCGTTCGGCGAGCGCGACATCAAGGCGGCGAACCTCGCCGCCGCCGACTGCGTGGTGGGCATCAGCGCGGCAGGCGGCGCGGAGTACGTGCTCGGGGCGCTTGGGTACGCGAAGTCGCTCGGCTGCGCGACGGTGGGGCTCACGTGCAACGAGGGGTCGCCGCTCGCGAAACTTGCGGACATCGCGATCGTCACGGACACCGGTGCGGAGGTGGTGACCGGTTCCACGCGCATGAAGGCCGGCACGGCGCACAAGCTCGTCCTCAACATGCTTTCCACCTGCTCAATGGTGCATCTGGGGAACGTTTACGAGAACATGATGGTGAATCTCAAGCCATCGAACGACAAGCTCCGCGAGCGCATGGTCAGCATCGTGGCCGACATCCACAAGATCGGGCGCGACGAGGCGCGCGCGCTTCTGGAACGGTCGGGATGGAACATAAGGTGCACGTTGTGATGCGGTTGGGTATGGGGCGACAAATCGTTTTTTGAAAAAGTGTGCATGGTGGGGCTGAGATTCGTGGTATAATAACCGCTCCAACGGACAAGGAGTCCATGACATGAAGAAGATTATTGCAGTATTCATTGTGCTTGCCGGTGCGGTAGCATCGGCGGCGGACGCGTCGCCAAAGGGCCGCACCACGCCGTTACAGGCGGACATCATCGGCAGGTTCACCGGTATGCTTGCCACGCAGCACGTGGCGCATGTGAAGCTGGACGATGCGTTGTCGGAGAAAGTGTGGAAGCGCCTGATAGAGTCATACGACGAGGAGCATTGCTTTTTCTACCAGAAGGACATCCGCTCCTTCGACCCGATGCGCAAGAAACTGGACGACGCGTTGCGCGCACGTGACGCCTCGTTCGGTTTCGACGTTTACGACGTTTACGTGAAGCGAGTCCGTGCGGGGGCTGGCCTCGCAACGAACCTTCTAGCGCGGATAGAGGCAGATTCAGCGGCTGAGGCGAACTACCGGAAGAAGACGACGGGCGAGTACGTGTTCAAGGGAGAGGGACGTCATTGGCCGGAGACGGAGAAGGACATGCTTGAACTCTGGCAACGCAAACTTCGCTGCGAGATTCTCGAACGGCTCGCCGAGGCGGAGCTTGACGCGGAGGAGGAACAGGGGGAGAAGGTCGTATTCAAGGACATCGTCCGCGAACTTGCTGACGACTACGAGCAACAGCTCGCGACGTTGGACGAGCCGGACCCTGAGGACGCTTTCGAGCGTTTCCTCGCGACTGTCGGCATGGTCAACGACCCGCACACTCTCTACCTCAGCCCGGCGATGGAGAAGATGCTCAAGGCGGAAATGTCGCTCACGTTCTGCGGCATCGGCGTGCGCGTAGATGCGCGCAGGTCTGGTCTGTACATACTTGAGGTCATGGATGGCGGTCCTGCGGCGAAGGACGGACGGTTGAAACCCGGCGACAGGATCGTCGGAATTGGCGATGACGAGCATCCGCTGAAAAGCGTGAAGGGTATGCCGTCGGGAAAGGCTATTCGCAGGATTTCGGGCAAGAAAGGTACGAAGGTGGTGTTGGAGGTCGTGTCGGCAGCGGGTAAGCACAGCCGGATCGAACTTGTGCGCGACAAGATCAAGCTCAAGAGCGAGGCGGCGAAGAGCCGAGTGGAGTCCGTTTCGCTGAACGGGCGCAAGTACAAACTGGGCTACTTGAAGCTCCCGGCGTTCTACGGACCCGACTCGATTTCAATGGGGCTTTTCCTTGGAACTGCTCGCAGCGCATCGTCTGACGTATCGGATGAGCTTGAAAAGCTCACCAGCGCCGGGGTGCAGGGGCTTGCCTTCGACCTGCGCGGTAATGGAGGTGGAATGCTTACCGAGGCGCTTATGCTTTCCTCGCTGTTTGTTGGCGGTGGGCCGCTTGCGCAGATACAGAGCGGCGATGAGGTGGAAGTGATGACGTCGCCAGACGGCGGAATCGGTTTCACCGTGTTCCGCAAGCCTATGGTCGTCTTGATCGACCGTTCAAGCGCGAGCGCGTCGGAACTGGTGTCGGGCCTGCTTAAGGACCGCGGCCGTGCCGTGATCCTCGGCGACCGCCAGACGCACGGCAAGGGGTCGATGCAGGGCGTGATTCCGCTGGGGCGGCGTAGGGGCGAAGCACTCATAACGATGGGGCTCTTCTACCGCATCACTGGCTCCTCCACTCAGCTCAAGGGTGTCAAATCCGACATCCTCCTGCCGTCGATCATGAACGGCATAGACCGGCTCGGCGAGGACAACATGCCGTTTGCGCTGCCGTGGCGGAAAGTCGATGCAGCTAAGTTCAAGGCGGATTGGGACATGCCGAGCCACGTGCCTGAGCTCGCGCGTCGTTCGTCCGCACGCCAGTCGTCAAGCGCGGCATACCGTGCGCACATGGAGAACGTCCGTGCCGTGGCGGAATCATGCAACAGGAAATCTGCTTCGCTCGACTACGCCACAGTAAAGGCGAGGATTCGGCAGGATCGCAAATCCGGCGCGGACCGTATCGGCACGGGGTACGAGGCAGCGGTCGCTGAGGACAAGGAATTGTTTGGCGACGACGGAATGCCGATACGTGACAAGGACGCGGTGCTTGACGAGTCGCTCAACGTATTGGCCGATCTTGTCGATTTGACGAAGGGTGCGGACATGCCTCGGCGCAAGGACAAGAAACCATCGTCGTTTTTGGACGCATTGTTTGGCGCATCTGACTAATGAGAATGGGTAATTGAACTAAAAACGCAATTGAGCCTAAATTCGGCAGTTGGGGCGTAGGTTTTTAGCCACAAAGAACACAAAGGTCACAAAGTTTATTATGATGGGTGCGTAGTGCGAAATTTTCCTAAAATCTGCGCTTGAATGGTGGGGAAGGGTTTGATATACTTCACGCCGTTCGATTCTGCATCAGGAAGCGGAGGTGGGTTGCCTCTGCGCCAACCGAGCGAAAGCCGCGGTGGTTCGGGATGTTCCCCCGGATGCGCTTCGCAAGTACGAAGAAAGAGAGTAGAAAATGTCTAAACATGCCGGTAGGCACGTTTTCACTTCCGAGTCCGTCTCGGAAGGCCACCCCGATAAGGTCGCGGACCAGATATCCGACGCGGTTCTGGACGCATGCCTCGCCAAGGACGCGCGTGCGCACGTCGCCTGCGAGACGATGTGCGGCCCGGGGCTCGTCGTGAACATGGGCGAGATCACCAGCGAGGGGTTTGACACCATCAACACGCAGGAGATTGCACGCCGCGTTGTGCGGGAAATCGGCTACGACCGTCCAGCCGAGGGTTTTAGCTGGGACACGTTCAACTACGTGAGCGCGCTCCACGGGCAGAGCCCCGACATCGCCCAGGGCGTGAACCGCAAGAAGGCCGAGCAACAGGGCGCTGGCGACCAGGGAATGATGTTCGGCTACGCCACCAACGAGACGAAGAGCCTCATGCCCACGCCGATCATGTATTCGCACGAGCTGCTGCGGCACTTCGCAAAACTCCGCAAGACCACCAAGAAGACGGTGCTGCGCCCAGACGCGAAGAGCCAGCTTTCCGTCGTGTACGAGAATGGTCGCCCCGTTGCAATCGACACGGTGGTAATCTCGCACCAGACCACCGAAGAGGGTGCGAACAAGAAGACGTATGCGCGGATTGAGGAGATCGCCCGCGGCATCCTTGCCAAGACGAAGCTTCTCACTAACGCCACGCGCTTCTTCGTGAACCCCACCGGCAAGTTCGTCGTTGGCGGGCCGACTGGCGACAGCGGCCTTACCGGACGCAAGATCATCGTAGATACATACGGTGGCATGGCGGCGCACGGCGGCGGAGCGTTCAGCGGCAAGGATCCGTCGAAGGTGGACCGTAGCGCGGCATACTACGCGCGCTACGCCGCGAAGAACGTGGTCGCCGCAGGCTATGCTGACCGCTGCCAGATTCAGGTGGCCTACGCGATTGGAGTTGATAAGCCAGTCTCCATCTGCGTGAAGACGTTCGGCACGAACCACGGAGTCACGAACGAGCAGATTGAGAAGGTCCTGCTCTCTGGCAAGGTGTTTGACTTTCGTCCGTACGCGCTCACCGCCGACCTTGGCCTCACGAAGCCGAAGGGCTGGTGCTACCGCGACACGGCGAGTTACGGACACTTCGGGCGTCAGGAGTTCCCGTGGGAACGCACTGACAAGGTGGATGCTCTCAAAGATTTGTTGGGGTAAGAAAGCCGCATGAGCGAGAGCCTGTTCTTCCAGGACCTGGCCGTGATGATGGCGGCCGTCGGGTTGGTGTCGATCATCTTCACGCGCCTTGGGTGGCCGAAGGTGATCGGCTACCTCCTGGCTGGCATCCTCATGGGCGAACACACGTGGGGCGGGTCGTTCCTCGCGGATCCCAAGTCGATCGGCACGATCGGGCAGCTTGGGATCGTGTTCCTGATGTTCACGCTGGGTCTTGAGTTCAGCGCGGGCGACATGAAGAAGGTGAAGCACGTGACCATGCCCACGGCGCTGTTCGACACGGTGATGATGATATGGCTAGGCTACACCGTCGGAACGCGCGTACTCGGTTGGAACAGCGTGCAGAGTCTCTTTCTCGGTGCGGCTCTCTGTGATTCGGCCACGACGCTGCTCGCCAAGACAATCGAGGAGCTTCGCTGGAGCGACAGGCCGTTCGTGCGCTACGTGTTCGGAACGACCATCTTCGAGGACATTCTCTGCGTGGGCGTGATCGCGCTGATCACCGGCGTTGCGCACGGAAATGGCATGAGCGCGGGCGCGGTGGGGATGTCACTCGGTGGGCTGCTCGTGTTCTTCACGGGCGTGCTGGTGTTCGGACTCGTTCTCGTGCCGCGCCTCCTGAACCTCGTGGGGAGGCTTAAGGACGACGAATCCCTGCTTCTCACTCTGCTGGGTCTTTGCTTCTTCGTGAGCTTCATCGCGTTCAAGCTAGACTACTCGCTCGCACTCGGCGCGTTTCTCGTTGGCATTTTGGGCGCGTCCAGCGACGTGCGCAATCGCCTCCACGAGCTTGCGGGTCCGCTCCGCAGCATGTTCTCGGCGGTGTTCTTCGTGACGATTGGTCTTCTCGTTGATCCTGCGGTCTGTTTCCGCAACCTTCCTTTGATCATCGGTCTCGCGCTGCTCGTGATATGCGGGAAGGGGTTCAACTGCACGTTTATGTCGTTGCTAACGGGACAGAGCGTGAAAGACGCGGTGCAGACGGGTTTCGGGCTTGCGCAGATCGGCGAGTTCGCGTACATGGTTGCGCTGATCTACATGTCTGAGACCGGTGACTCGACGAGTCCGATGTATCAGGTGGTCGTGGCGGTTTCGCTCATAACGACTTGCCTCAACCCCGTGATGCTCCGTACGTCCGATCGCGTGGGCGACTGGTGCGAGACGCGTATCCCCGAACGCGTGCGCGGCTGGATCGCGGCGTATCAGGACTGGCTCTCGCGTTTCCGCACGGCGGCGGTGCCGTCGCAACTGCAGCAGCACCTACGTAGCCGTGCGGCGTGGCTCGGCGTAATCGGCGTGCTCAACTTCTGCGTGTCCATTGTCGCTTCGATGCTCGTGCAGTATGACTACACGCCGTTCGCGCGTTTCTTCGAGGCGCACAAGCTGTTCTTCTTTTGCTTAGTTGCGAACCTCTTCTGCGTTTCCATGCTCGCGCCCGCGCTGGGGCTCGCAGTGTCTATCGGACACGACGTGGCAGCTGTCCTAATCGGCACCCGGCAGCCGAAGCGGTGGAAGATGGCGGTGCGGCAGTTCGTCACGTGGATTTGCTGGGTTGCGGTCTTCGTTCTGGCGTTCGCGCAGATCCTGATGATCAACGTGAATCTGTTGCCGCCTGAAATACCCGCCCGTGTCGCGATTCTTGCACTGCTCTTGACCGCCGCAGTGGTTGGGTGGAAACGCTTCAAGCGGGCGGCTCGCGTAGCGAGTTACCACTTCAACTCCGCGCTCGCCGCCGAACGCCGCCGAACGCGCAAGGCAACGCGTCGCGGCGAAGTCACGCTCACGGTGCCCGGAGACTTCTACGTGCATCTGGTGATTCCTGATGGTTCTCCCGCTGTGGGCGAGACGCTGCGCTCGCTCGACATCCGCGCGAAGACCGGCGCAAGCGTCGTCGCCGTGGAGAGGAATGGCGAGCGTTTCCGCAATCCGGGTCCCACATGGTGCTTCCAGTCCGGCGATGTGGCTGTTGTCATCGGCGAACCTCCGCAGCTCGCCGCGCTAAAGGTCCTTTTCGGAGTCGTTTGACCTCATGCGTTTGCCGAAGATAGCCCCCTGGCTGCGGTTCTTCCGTCTGCCCAATCTTCCAACTGCGCCCGGCGACGCTCTTGCGGGGGCGGCGTTCATGCTGCCCGCTGGCGATGCAACGCTCGCAAGGGCTTTCGCGGCGGCGGTAGGGGCGCTGTTCATGTACATGTACGGACTTGCGGTAAACGACGAGATCGACGCGAATAATGACGTCGAGGCGGCGCCCGATCGCCCGATTCCGAGCGGCGAAATATCGATGAAGGCGGCGCGTACCGTGGGATGTATGTGTCTCATTGCGGCGTATTGGGTGCCGGAAATCATAATGCGCTTTGCGGACGACGGTGGCGAAATGCCGTTTACGTGGAGCGCTGCGATGGTGGCGCTGTGCGGACTCGTCATTGCGTACAACTACCTTAAGAAGGCGTGGCTCATGGGTGCGTGCCGGGCTGTCAGCGTTGTGTGCGGAGGGCTTGCCGTATGGATGCCAGATCGCAGCCCATATACCGGGAGGTTGCTTTCGGAGAACTGGTGGCTGCTCGCGTCACTTGCTCTGCTTGCGCTTGGCTGGGGACTTTACGTAGCCGCAGTGGCGAAACTTTCGGAGGGCAAGGATCGTCCTTGCGAGGGACTTGGCAACCGACGCTTCCTTCTTGGAATCTCCGCCTTCGCGCCGTTGCTTGCGTTCGTGCCGGTCGCTTTCATGCCGGGCGTGGAGTATGAATCGCGACTAATGTTCGTAATGCCGGTGTCGGGATGCTGTAGCACGTTTATCGCGTGGTGCCTCGCGGTGGAGCCGCTGTGGATGCCACACGGACCCAAGGTGCGCAAGCAGGCGGTGGAACGTGCGATAGGTGCGTTGATGTACATGCAGATAGGGTTCATGCTGCTGGTGGCGCGTCCGTCATTCCTCGCGGCGGCGGCGGGACTATGGTTTGCTGGCAGACTTGTGCGCAGGTTCGCGCCGCAGATAAACGGGTCGTGAAGAGGAAAGATGGATACGGTCACGCCAGAGCAGCGCAGCAGGATCATGAGCCGGATACGGTCGAGGGACACGAAGCCCGAACTTCTCGTCCGCAAGATGCTTTATGCCCACGGTTACCGTTTCCGCGTGTGCGACAAGCGGATTACGGGACATCCCGACATAGTGATTCCGCGCTGTCGTGCGCTCATCGAGGTGCGAGGCTGTTTCTGGCACAGGCACGGATGGGAGTGGGACGGACGCAAGCTCGTTCAGACGGCGCTTTGCCGCGACGCCTCCTCCTCGCCCTCGTCCAACCGCAAGTTCTGGAACGAGAAGTTCCGCCGCAACGTGCGCCGCGACGCCGAGCACGAGCGCGAGTGGTCGGAACAGGGGTGGAACCTCATCGTGATATGGGCGTGCGCGCTGAAACCGTCCGAACGCGAAAAAACGTTCAGCTTCATCCTCAAAACCCTGGAAAAATGGTATAATGGAAATCCGCATTTGAAAGGACTCTAGAATGGCAACGAAAATACACCCCACGGCAATCGTGGACCAGAACGCCCAACTGGGTGATGACGTTGAGATCGGACCATACGCGAACGTTGGCCCGGACGTGAAGATCGGCGCACGCACCGTCGTGCAGCAGGGCGCGATACTGCGCGGACACTCCACAATCGGCGAGGATTGTCAGATATTCCCATACGCATGCATCGGCATGAAGACGCAGGACCTTAAGTACGTTGATGGATCAGTTTCCTTCGTCGAGATCGGCAACCGCACAGTGATTCGCGAGTTCGCCACGGTACACCTCGGCACGAAGGACGGAGAGAAGACCATCATCGGCGACGACTGCCTTTTCATGGCCTACTGCCACGCGGCTCACGGGTGCGTGTTGGGCAACCACGTTATCTGCTCAAACTCCGTGCAGCTCGCGGGCGACGTACACCTGCAAGATTGGGTAATCGTAGGAGGCTGCGCGGCGGCGCACCAGTTCTGCTCGATCGGCCGCCACGCGATGGTGGGCGGCATGACGAAGATTCGCCAGGACGTGCCACCGTTCATGCTCTGCGACATGGTGGACGGCGGGATGAAGATCATCGGTCCGAACGTTGTGGGCCTCACTCGGCGCGGCTTCAAGAAGGAAGTGATCCAGGCATTGAAGGAGGCATTCCGCTTCATCTACCACAGCGGACTCAACCGCTCCCAGGCACTCGAACGCGTGGAGAACGACGTGGAGCAACTCGACGAGGTGAAGGAACTCGTAGCCTTCTACCGCAACTCCACACGCGGCGTGTGCTGATCGCCTGTGTCGGGATTTTGCGACATTACCAATAGGTTTTACCTATGTCCGATAGACGTTATTTCCAATTACCCTTTGTGGACTGTGGCGTGATACAATAATCGCGTCTCAGAATACAAGGAGTAGGAAATGAACGACAGACAAGAACTGAACCGCAACTTGGCGCAAATGCTCAAGGGCGGCGTGATAATGGACGTTACGACGCCTGAGCAGGCGAAGATCGCCGAGGCCGCCGGCGCGTGCGCCGTGATGGCGCTGGAGCGCATCCCCGCCGACATTCGCGCGGCTGGTGGCGTCTCGCGCATGAGCGACCCCGCGATGATCAAGGGCATCCAGGCGTCGGTCTCGATCCCCGTTATGGCAAAGTGCCGCATCGGACATATCGCCGAGGCGCGGATCTTGGAGGCTATCGAAATCGACTACATCGACGAATCAGAGGTGCTTTCGCCCGCTGACGACGTGCGCCACATCGACAAAACGAAGTTCTCCGTGCCGTTCGTCTGCGGTGCGCGCGATCTCGGCGAGGCCTTGCGTCGTATAGGAGAGGGTGCGACCATGATCCGCACAAAAGGCGAACCCGGCACGGGCGACGTGGTGCAAGCCGTTAGGCACATGCGCAAGATGCAGAGCGAGATCCGCCGCGTCGTGTCGCTCCGTGAGGACGAGCTGTACGAAGCGGCGAAGGAACTCGCCGCGCCGCTCGACCTCGTGAAGTTCGTCCACGACAACGGCAAACTTCCAGTCGTCAACTTTGCGGCAGGTGGCGTCGCCACACCCGCCGACGCGGCACTTATGATGGAGCTTGGCGCGGAGGGAGTGTTCGTGGGAAGCGGCATCTTCAAGAGCGGCGATCCTGCAAAGCGCGCGGCTGCGATAGTGCAAGCCGTTACGAATTGGCAGGATTCAAAGCTGCTTGCAAAGCTCTCCGAGAACCTCGGTCCCGCGATGGTCGGTATCAACGCCGAGGAGATCGAGACCATCATGGAAGAGCGCGGGAAGTAAGGATTGTTCACAAATCGCAATTGCCACAATTGTCCACAAATCACAAATGGCAAGTCATTCCATATCCGAAAAGACCTAATTAAAAAGCCTCAGAGGAGGGTTTATCCATGTAGAACAGGTAGAACATGCAAAACATACAGATGATTTAGATGTTATGCATGTTCTACATGGACAATCCAAAAGAGGCTAGTAGATTAAAGTTATGGACAAAGCGACAAAATGAGAATTGGAGTGTTATCTGTTCAAGGTGCGTTTGCCGAGATGGCGGCGTACTGGCGCGCACAGGGTGCGGAGACGTTCGAGATCCGGCAACGTTCGGATCTGGAGCGCGGCATGGATCTGTTGGCGCTTCCCGGCGGCGAATCGACCGTACAGGGCAAGTTGCTGAATGATCTCGGACTTTTCACTCCGCTGAAGGAGCGCATTGACGGCGGGCTTCCAGTGTTCGCCGTCTGTGCGGGACTGATTCTCCTCGCGGAGAAAATCGACGATCCCGGTAGCCGTACCAACACGCGTCCCGAACAGTGGTTCGGTTCACTCCCCATCGCCGTACGACGCAATGCCTACGGACGGCAGTTGGGAAGCTTCAGAACCATAGGCGTGTTCGACGGAAAACCGAACGTCCCGATGACGTTCATCCGCGCACCGGCCATCACCGAAGTCGCGCCAGAGGTCGAAGTGCTTTCAACCTTTGACGGCGCGCCCACGTCAGTCCGCTGGCGCAGCATCACCGCCTTCACTTGGCACCCCGAACTCAACTGACAGTCTCACTGCTACAACTAATCCATTAAATGAAAAACCAGGTTACGACACTTCAGGACGCGCTCGACACGCGCTTTTTCGCACCGCTGCGCCGGCCGCGCACGCGGCGCGTGGGCGTCGAGCTGGAGTTTCCCGTCTGGAACCGCACGCCGGGCAAGGGAACGGATTTCGCGGCCGTACACGCGGCGACGGACGACTTTCTCTCCCGCTTTCCCTTCTCCGACCAGGTGCGCGACGACGAGGGCAACATCTACCGCGCGACCGACCCCGGCACGGGCGACGAGCTTTCCTTCGACTGCTCCTACAACACGCTGGAAATCTCCTTCGGCCCCGACGAGAACCTGAACGAGACGCATCGCCGCTTCACCGCTTATTACGCCGCGTTGCAGGAGGCGCTGGGGCGGCAGGGACACGCCCTCACCGGCATGGGGATCAACCCCCGGTGGCGGGAGAACCGTCCCGACCCCATCGGAAACGGACGTTACCGGATGCTGCTCCACCACCTGAAGTCCTACTCCAAGTACGGTGGCTCGCCGCGATTCCACGACCATCCCGAATTCGGTCTCTTCTCCTGCGCCTCGCAGACGCAGGTGGACGCGGACGAGGAAACGGTCGTTCCCCTGATCAACGCCTTCAACCTCCTGGAACCTTTCAAGGCCGTCCTCTTAGCCAATTCGCCCTTTGGCAAGCGAAATGAAACGCTGTGCGGACGCGACAGTCTCTGGAGCAAGAGCCTCCATGGGCTGAACCCGCACAACTGCGGCATGTACGGCGTCACGGTCCGGTCGCTGGCGGACGTCATGGGTTATCTGGAATCGACCAGCATCTACTGCGTCGAGCGCGGCGAGCGTTACATCAATTTCGCCCCCGTTCCGCTCCGTGACTATCTGCAGCTCGGAAACGTCGTGGGTGAATACTGGGATGCGACGGCGAAGATCCATCGCAAATGCCTCATTTCGCCGCTCCCCTCCGACGTCGCCTGGTTGCGTCCGTTCAAGTTCGAGGACCTCACCCAACGCGGGACGGTGGAGTTCCGTTCCGTCTGCGAACAGCCCGTGCGGGAGGCGTTCGCCTCCGCCGCGTTCCATGCGGGACTTGCCGAACGCATCACGAAACTTTCCGACGTCATGGCGGGCGACACCATCCTTTACGGACATGGCTACGGTGCGGTGGAGTTGCGCAGCTTGATGATCCGCCGCGACTGGCCATCGTTCATCGACCGCAAGGCCCTGTCCGTGCAGCTTCACCGCATCCTGGACGTGGCGGAGGAAGGACTTGCCCGGCGCGGTTTCGGCGAAGAACCGCTTCTTGCGCCGTTGCGCAGTCGCGCCGACACGCTCACGAGCCCGGCCCGTGAACACCTTACGCGCCTGGAAGGCGGCGAATCCATTGAATCCATCGCCATTGACTACGGTTCGACAGAGGAGGTACGCCATGCTTGACGTTCGCAAGCCCAGACTGCGCCCCTACGCGCTCGAAGGAAAATTCGGCCTCGAGCGCGAGGCGCTGCGCGTGACGAGCGAGGGGCGGATGGCGCAGACGCCACATCCGTTTCCGCCCGACCACCCGCGCATCGTCCGCGATTTCTGCGAGAACCAGACGGAGATCAACACGCGCGTGTGGCCGACGGCCGAGGAGGCGGTCGCGGAGCTGAAGGAAATCGACGCGGCGATCCGCGCGGCCATCGCGCCGCAGGGGGAGACTCTCTGGACGAACTCCAACCCGCCGCCGATCGTGGACGAGTCCGAAGTCGTCCCCGCCCGTTTCGAAGGCGCGCTCGCCGGGAAATCGGCCTACCGTGACTACCTCGCCTCGAAATACGGCAAGCGCCTGATGGCGTATTGCGGCATCCACTTCAACTTCTCGTTCGGCGAACGGCTGGTCGCGGCGGCGGGAGTGGACCGCGACGCGCTTTATCTCCACGTGGCCGCGCAGTGCGTCAAGTGGGGATGGGCGATCGTCGCGTTGACCGCCGCCAGCCCGGCGGGACAGTATGCGAGCGTGCGGTGTTCGGAACGTGGCTACTGGAACAGTTTCGTGCCCGTGCTGGACTTTTCAAGCGTGCGGGCATACGCAAAAAGCATAGCGCGATATGTCCAAGACAGGCTACTCATCGCGCCGAGCGAACTCTACTACCCCGTGCGCCTCAAGCCACGCGGCCCGAACAATCTCCTGACGCTCGCAGAAAACGGCATCGACCACATCGAGATACGGTGCGTGGACCTGAACCCGCTAACCGATGGATTGGTTGATGTACGTGACGTGGAGTTCATCCACCTGTTCATGCTCTGGTGCGCCGCGCAGGAGCGCGAGACGCTGTCCGCCGAGAAGCAAGCCGAAAGCGTCGCGGCGTTCAAGGCCGCCGCCCGGATCGACTTCGACTGGACGCCGGTCGGAGAGTTGCTGGAGCGGATGGACGAGTTCTTCGCCGCCTCCGCGGGGTGGCCCGCGGCATTTCAGCGCATCCTCGCGTATCAGGCGGAGAAGGTCTATTCACCCGAAAGGCGCTATGCCCGCATGGAGGCGTGCCATGTGTGAGTTGCTCGGATTTTCATCGCGGAAGAGGCGACGGCGAAACGACCTGTTGCGCGAGTTCTACTCCCATGCGGAGGCGCATCCGCACGGGTGGGGCCTCGCACGCTTCCTCGACGGCGGCGCGCCGTCGATTGAGAAGGAGCCTGTCTGCGCCACCTGCAGCACGAGTCTCGAGCGACTGCTCGCCGATCCGGTGGAGGAACGAACGCTCATCGCCCACATCCGATTGGCTACCGTCGGCCATATCGAATACAAGAACTGCCACCCGTTCACGGCTGCGGACAACAGCGGCCGTACCTGGACACTGGCGCACAACGGAACGATATTCAACGGCGCACACCTGAACGACTACATGGGCATCCAATACGGCGACACGGATTCCGAACGCGTACTGCTCCATCTCGTCGACCAAATCAACGTGGCGCAAAACCATCGCCGCCATGCCCTGGGCGAGGCGGAGCGTTTCGACGTACTCGCCGCCGCAATCGCCGAACTGGCGCAGGGAAACAAACTCAACCTGCTTATCTTCGACGGCGAGGTGCTGTACGCGCACTGCAACTTCAGTGACACGCTGCATGTCTGGCGCGACGCGGACACCGTGACGTTCTCAACGCATCCGCTTACCATCGGCACGTGGGCTCCCGTGCCATTTACGAGCCTCGTCTCCGCAAAGGACGGCGAGATTGTCCGCACGTCGCCGCCACACGGGCACGAATACATCTACAACCCAGAAGACTACCGCCTCGTGTACATGAACTTCTCGCGGCTGTAGTTTGGAACCTTTACAAACGAGGAGAATGATGAAAATCCTATATCAAGGCAAAGAGGCGAAAACAGACGCGGCAACAGTGGCGGCGTTTCTCGCTGTGCAGGGCGTAAAGTCTGAAGAGGCGGTGGTCGAACTTGACGGCGAAATCGTCGCGGCCGATTCCGTGGCGGCGACATCGCTTCGCGAAGGCGCGGTGCTCAACGTGTTCCGCATCGTGGCGGGAGGGTGACATGGGCGCGAACACGTATCTCACGGAACGGGAGCGGCGCATCCTCGAAAACGCAAAGGTCGGTATCGCAGGGGCGGGCGGACTTGGGTCGAACGTGGCCATGCTTCTTGTGCGGGCTGGAATGAAGAGGCTCGTCATCGCGGACTTCGACACGGTCAACGAATCTAACCTCAACCGACAGTTCTTCTTCCGCCACCAGCTCGGCGAGAAGAAGATCGACGCGCTTGCCGCA
>CACZDG010000051.1 GCA_902779865.1 uncultured bacterium | reverse complement strand
TTTCACCGAACCGTTTTCTTGGTTGGCCATTGTTTTTCCTTTCTTGTTTCGTTTTTGGTTTAGTGCCCAATTGGGCCACGCGCGTAATTGTACCACAGGCGGTTCACACCTTGCAAGAACTTTTTTCAAAAAACTTTCATTGTTGGTTAGTTGGTTAGTTGGTTAATTGGTTAGTTGGTTAGTTGGTCGAACCAGGAAACCAACGAACCAAGGATTTTCCACACCCGGGTCTAGCGCGTTGCTACACCCGGGTCTAGCGCGTTGCTACACCCCAGTCTAGCGCGTTGCTACACCCCAGTCTAGCGCGTTGCCACACCCCAGTCTAGCGCGTTGCCACACCCCAGTCTAGCACGGCCTTATACTCCAGCGTAGCGCGCGAAAGTAAACGCACCATCTCGATACCCTACCTACGAACCGACAATGCTCTCTCACTTCATCTATCGTCTGCATTTCGTTGTTCCTTGTTGTATCAATAGGGCCGGACACTTTTTTGCACATTCAAATGCCACCTTCCATGTAACAGTTTCACGCCAAGTTCGCAAAGTACGCGAAGTTCTGTTTCATGGATGACTTTGCGATCTTAGCGGACTTTGCGTGAGACTAAACGAGTTTTGCAACTGCCTCGAAAGGAAAATGAAATGACAGTCAAGTTCATAACTATAAAGGGCCAGGGCGAGATCGCCCGCGCGCTCTACCGGCTGGGGCGCCGTCAAGATGGTGGCGTTCCCAGTTAGGGGCGGTCTGATTTTCCCAGCCCCCACCCGATTATTCACCACTAATCACTAACCATCCAACACGGCATTTCCGAAATGTGGTATAATAACTGCCTTCGCAAGAAAAGAGATTGCAGGCGGTATGAAGCACGCATTACAACCGATGGTCATCCATCCACTAGACAACGTCGAAATTCACGGCGACGGCCATAAGTACGCCCGCCGCGCCATCCGCGCGGGTGAGAACGTGGTCAAGTATGGTATGCCTATCGGACACGCTACGTGCGACATCGCGCCCGGTGAGCATGTGCATGTGCACAACGTGGCCACGAACTTGGGCGAGACGCTTGAGTACGCGTACGATCCGGATCCTGTCGTGGTGGGGACAGATAAAGACAGCAAGCGTACGACAGCAAGTGGGGACGTGCCAACTTTCAAGGGATACCGCCATCCAGACGGGCGCGTGGGCGTACGCAACGACATCTGGATCATCCCGACCGTGGGCTGTGTGAACAACCTCTGCGAGCGTCTTGCGCGTGCGTGCGGCGGCATTGCGCTTACGCACCCCTACGGCTGTTCGCAGCTCGGCGCGGACCACGAGATGACGGCGAATCTGCTCGCCGCGCTCTGTCGCCACCCGAACGCCGGCGGCGTGCTCGTGGTGGCTCTCGGCTGCGAAAACAACACGCTCGAATCGTTCAAGGAGCGCCTCGGCGACGTGGCGTCGCTCAACATTCGCTTCTTGCGCGCACAGGATCCTGGTGATGAATATGCGCGCGGGCTAGAACTTCTAGCTGAGCTAGATCAAGCTAGAATCAAGGAGCGCGTGGATGTGCCGGTCTCTGAGCTCATCGTGGGGCTCAAGTGCGGCGGGAGCGACGGTTTCTCGGGTCTCACGGCAAATCCGCTCGTGGGGCGCTTCAGCGACTGGCTCGTTGCACGCGGCGGTTCCACGATCCTCACGGAGGTGCCAGAGATGTTCGGCGCGGAGACGCTGTTGATGCGTCGGTGTCGCGACCGCACCGTGTTCGAGAAATGCGTGAAGATGGTTAACGACTTCAAGGATTATTACGCGCGCCATGGGCAACCTTGCTACGAGAACCCGTCGCCCGGCAACAAGGCGGGCGGCATCACCACGCTTGAGGACAAGTCGCTTGGCTGCGTGCAAAAGGGCGGCAGCTCGTGCGTGGAGGACGTCCTCGACTACGGCGAACACGTGAAGGCGCACGGTCTTTCGCTTCTCACGGGGCCGGGCAACGACCTCGTGGCGTCAACCGTGCTCGCGGCGAGCGGGTGCCATCTTGTGCTCTTCACGACCGGTCGCGGCACGCCGTTCGGCACGGTCGTGCCGACGATGAAGATCGCCACGAACACGACGCTGGCCACGGCGAAGCCGCACTGGATCGACTGGGACGCGATGGCGAACCCGGACGTTGAGGCGTTCGCCGCGAAGGTGCTGGAGATCGCATCCGGTGCGCCAGCGCGCAACGAGGTGGAGAACGCGCGAGGCATCGCGATTTTCAAGGATGGAGTTACGCTATGACGGAAGTCGTGATAATCGGCACAGGACTAATCTCGAAGTTCCACGAGGAGGCGATACGACAGATTCCGGGTCTTTCGCTTGCGGCGAAGTGCAGCCGCATGGACGACTGGGACGCGGCGCTCTCGCGTCCGGGCGTGGGGCTTTGTCTCGTTGCGAACGCGAGCGGCGCACACGACGCGGCCGTTTTTGCGGCCGCGCGTCACGGCGTGCCGGTGTTGGTGGAAAAGCCTCTTGCGATTACCACGGCGCGCGTTGACGCGATGATCGAGGCTTGCGATGCGGCGAATGTCCCGCTCGGCTGCATCTTCCAGACGCGCTGGGGCGACGACTTCGCGCGTTTGCGAGCGGCGGTGGATTCCGGAGAGCTCGGACGGCTCACTTACGCCGCCGTGCAGGTGCCGTGGTGGCGCGACGACAAGTACTACACCGAGTCCTGCTGGCACGGCACGAAGGAAATGGACGGCGGCGGCGCGCTCATCAACCAGGCAATCCACATGGTGGACTGGCTCGTGGCGCTCACTCCGCCAGTCGTTGAGGTGAAGGCGTTCGCGGCGGCGCTTGCGCACCCGATCGAAACGGAGGACACGGTGAGCGCGGCGATACGTTTCGAGGGCGGGGCACTTGGCGGCGTTTATGCGACAACCGCATCATATCCTGGACGCCCACGGCGCATCGAGCTAACCGGAACGAAGGGCACGATCGTCGTTGAGGACGCCGCATGCGGCAGTTCGAACGCCGGGTCGATTCCCGTGGAGCAACACAGACGCGCAATCGCCGCGTTCGTTGAATCGCTTCACGGCGGTGCGCCGTACCCGATTGACGGACGCGAGGCGCGGAAGTCCGTCGATCTCGTCGAGCGCATCTACCGCGACGCGTATGGAATTTCAGAAAGGAACGGAAAATGAAAATCGCAATAGTCGGCGCCGCAGGGCGCATGGGACGTATGCTCGTGAAGCTCGCGGGCGAGGATAAGGACCTTGAGGTCGTCGCGGAAATCGACGTGGCGAACGGCTTCGCGCGCGAGTGGCCGGAAGGCACGGAGGCGGTGATAGACTTCTCGTTCCACACAGCAGTTCCGCCGAGCGTCGTAAAGGCAGCCGAGCAGGGAATACCATACGTGATCGGCACGACGGGGCTGACTCCGGAAGAGCAGGCCACCGTGGATGCGGCCGCGAAGAGCATACCAGTGGTCCAGAGCGGCAACTACTCGCTTGGCGTGAACCTGTTGCTGAACCTCGTCAAGACGGCGGCGAAAGTGCTTGGGCCAGAGTACGACGTGGAAGTTGTGGAGATGCACCACAAGCACAAGAAGGACGCGCCAAGCGGCACAGCGCTCATGCTCGCGAAGTCCGTCGCCGAAGGACGCGGCGTCGCGTTCGACGACGTGGCGGTGTACGGGCGCAAGGGAATTATCGGCGAACGGCCCAGCGGGGAAATCGCGGTACACGCCCTGCGGGGCGGCAGCGTGGTGGGCGACCACACGGTGATGTTCGCGGGCGACGTGGAGCGCGTGGAAATCACGCACAAGGCGCAGAGCCGCGAGGCGTTCGCGGCCGGTGCGCTGCGCGCCGCGCAGTGGGCGGCAGGACGTGCGCCCGGCATTTACACAATGAGGGACGTCCTCGGATTCAAGGATTGAACGCATGAAAAAGCGGTTGTTGATCTCGTGCGCCGCGTGCGCGGTGCTGGTTGCCGGGTGTCTGGGGCCGCGGCAGAGCGACTTCAGAGACGTCGTGCTTCAGGCGAAGGCGAAAGTGTTCCCCGCGCTCGTGTACGTGCGCGTGGTGTGCAAGGACCTCGGCGAGGGCAAGGAGGGCAAGCTCACCGCGTCCGGATCGGGATTCATTATCTCGAAGGACGGTGAACTGCTCACGAACCACCACGTGATCGACAAGGCGGTGGAGGTGCGGTGCCTACTTTCCGACGGCACGTCGTACGACGCGAAGGTGATTGGTTCCGACAAGGACATGGACGTGGCCCTGCTCAAGTTGGAGTGTCCGAAGGATAAGGCCGATTTCCCAGTCGCGGAACTCTCGCCCGACTCAGTGCGCGTCGGCGACGTTGTGCTTGCGATGGGTGCGCCGTGGGGGCTCGCGCGTTCCGTCACGATGGGCATCGTATCATGCACCGACCGCTACCTCGACAAGTGCGGACAATACACGCTCTGGTACCAGACCGACGCGGCGATCTCTCCCGGCAACTCCGGCGGTCCTCTTGTCGATACCGAGGGTCGCGTCATAGGCATCAACGCCCGTGGCAACATGTACGGCGGGCAGGCGTTCACGATTCCGTCGCCCACCGTTCTGGAAGTGCTGCCGCACCTGCGGAAGAGCGGAAACGCAAACTGGAGCTGGCTTGGATTCCAGTTCCAGCCACTACACGACTTCAACCGCAACGCCTACTTCCCCTACACGAACGGCGTAATCGTGGCGGGCACGGATTTGGGATCGCCCGCACGCAAGGCGGGTTTCAAGGCGAACGACCGCGTCGTTGCGGTGAACGGCTCGCCGGTGACAGCACTCAACGTGGAGGACCTTCCCGCGCTTGAACGCAAACTGGGCAGGCTTGATGTTGGCAAGACTGTGAAGATCGACTACATGCGCGGCGGCAAGACACTTTCCGCTTCCGTGGCGCCGCGGGAGAAGGGCAAGGTCGAGGGCGAGGAAAAGGTGTTCTCGCGCTGGGGCTTCACTGCGAAGGAGATCAACCGCTTCAACGAACCTGACCTCGCGTTCTTCGCCCCGTCCGGCGGCGTTTACGTGGCCGCGACGTCGTGGGAGGGCAACGCCGCCAACTCAGGCCTTCGCCGCCGCGACATCATAAAGTCGATGGACGACGTGTCGGTGGAGACGATCGAAGACCTTGACGAGCTCTACAAGAAGGCGCTCAAGGAGCTGCCGTCGAAGTCGCGCATGAACGTGGTGGTTGACCGCCGCGGCCGCGAGTTCCGCTTTGTGCTCAAGTACCTTGAGGATACTGAAAAGGACGATTTGCAATAGTAACAGGCAAGGAGAAGAAGATGAAAGTTTGTGGAATTGCAGTAGTTGCCGCGCTTGCGTGCGCGGCGTTCGCTGGTTCGCCGCTCGACGACGCGCGGACGCTCGTCAAGGAGTTTTCCGAAACGTCCGCCGCAACGGTCTATGTGCGCTTCAACCCGCCGGAGGATGATTCGTCGCCAGGGTTCAACATCCCGTACAAGTGCCCGAACTGCAGCAGCACGCACCGGCGCGACGTTTCAGACTACGTGAAGAAGGACAAACCTCTCGTGATTCCCGGCTACATAACCGCGCATGACGTGGTGATGGTGCAGGACTTCATGTTCCGCGCAGGAATCGTCGCGTCGGTCGAGGTGGAGTTTGCTGGCACGCGCTATGCCGCGAAGCCGTCCGCGCGCTATCCGGGGAACGGCGCGCTCGCGCTTAAGACGGAACGGCCCATCGTCGGTGCGAAGCCGATCAAGTTCGACGGGGCCGCACCGCTCGCGGCGGACAAGGCGCGGTTCTTCTTCCAGGTCACGGAGAAGGGACAGCGCGTCGGCGGGCTCATGCCCGGATCGTCGTTCAGGTACCGCCGTTTCGCGGATATCGGATGCGACGTGGCCGACATGCCGGCGAACGTCATTGTCATCGATTCGAAAGGGTTGCCTGTTTCGCTTTCGTTTGAGTCGCCGAAGGCCCTCAACGAAGTCGGATTCGTCCCGCCTTCCGAGTGGCGCTCTGAGCCGCCGGAGGCACTCGACGCCCGTTACGCGGCGCTGGAGAAGAAGGTACGCGCCTCGCTCGTTCCCGTTTACATACACCGCGACGAGGAGAAGCGCGAGAGCGGACGTTCGTCCTTCCGCATCACCACCAGTTTCGGCAGCGACGACGACGACAAGAAGGCGGACCTCGACATCCTTGGTTTCGCGATCGAGGGCGGCGAACTGCTTCTGCCGCTTCAGTTTGACGCATCCAAGACGGCGGAAATCGACAAGATGGAGGCCGTTCTCCCCGACGGTTCGCGTCTGCCGCTCGAATACGTCGGCGCGTTCGACGAGTACTACCTTGCCGTGGCGCGTTTCCCCGACGGAAAGACCCCGGCGGGAGTTACGCCGATACGCTTCTTCGCAGGGAAGCCCGCAGAACTGTTTCTTTCGACGATGTACTCGTTCTCCGCTCGGAGCATGGACGGGAAACTTTCCGCGCAGATGTCGCCGGAGAGGTTGATTGGCTTTGATGAAGGGCGCGGTGGAGAAGTAAGCCCCGACGTGCGGCTGACGGGCGGAAGCGGACGTTTCGCGTTCGCCGTGACGGAGAATGGCGAGGTGGCGGTGTGCGCAATCAAGCGCCGCATGGAAAGATACTCGTTCAGCAGCGAGGTCTCCGCCGCGTCCATCGCGAAGCTCGTCAAGGAAAGGAAGTTCAATCCCGAGTTCGCGATCAGGAAGGGTAAGGACCGCATCCGCGTGGCGTGGATAGGTGTGGAGACGCAGCCGCTCACGGCGGACCTTGCCCGCGAGAAGAAAGTGTCGGGCTTCCTCGCGGCGTTCAGGACGTCCGGTGCGCTCGTCTCGCGCGTACACTCCGGCACCCCGGCGGAGAAGGCTGGGATCCGCGAAGGCGACGTGTTGCTCTACGTGCGCCGCGACGGTTCTGGCGAGCGGCAGGAGCTGGCGGCGGAGGGAGGCCTGGGCGGCAACTTCGATCTGGGCGAGCTTCTGGATCGCCTCAACGGGGATCGTCTTGAAATGCTCGACGCCGACAGGTTCTCGCCGTGGCCGGACGTGGAGAGGGGCGTTAACGAAACGTTCACCAAGTTCGGCATCGGCACCGAGGTGGAGGTGGGATACGCATCCAATGGCGAGAAGAAGGAGGTTCGCCTCTCGCTCGCGCAGGCGCCAACGCACTTCCGCAGCGCCAAGCGGTTCAAGTCGAAGGCGCTGGGTGCGGCGTTCGCCGACCTCACGTTCGAAGTGCGCGGCTACTACAAGCTCGCGGACGACGCTCCGGGCGTGGTGGTGAGCAAAGTCCAGCCGGGCAACCCCGCCGCCGTGGCGGGTCTGCGTCCGCTCGAAATAGTCACGCACGTTGACGACAAGCCCATCAAGGACGTCAAGGCGCTGAGCGATGCGGTGCGTGGCAAAAAGGAGTTTTCGCTTTCGGTGCGCCGCCTTGCGGCAACGCGCATCGTGCGCGTGAAGATGCAGGACGGCGGCAAGGGAGAGTGAAGCGGAGCAATGTCGCTGCAGCTGACATTCCTTGGAACCGGAACTTCCGTGGGCGTACCCCAGATCGGGTGTACGTGCCCCACTTGTACTTCCACCGATCCTCGCGACAAGCGTCGCAGGACCGGTCTCTACGTACAGTCGCCCGAGGTTGCGTTCGTGGTGGATACGCCGCCAGAGTTTCGCATCGCGTGCCTTGAACTAAAGGTGACCAAGGTCGATGCGTGCCTTCTCACGCACGTCCACATGGACCACGTGGCCGGCTTCGACGACCTGCGCCGCTTCAACACGCTGAACGGAAAAACTGTCCTGCCGTGTTACGCCTCGCCGTCAGCCGTGGAGGCCATGCACCATATTTTCCCCTACATCGGGAAAAAGCCCAATGAGGAAGGGTTGTTCCGCCCGATGATCGACTTCCGCTGCGTAAAGCGCGCGTTCCAGCTGCGCGACGTCAGGGTCACGCCGCTGCCGGTCGTGCATGGGAACACGCCCACATACGGTTACCTCTTCGAGCACGGCGGAAAGCGCGTTGCGTACATCTGCGACTGCTTCGAGATTCCGCCGAAGACGCTCGTGAAGATACGCGGGGTGGACGTAATGGTGCTGGACTGTCTGCGAGACACGCGTCCGCACACCACCCACCTCACGCTCGACGGGTCGCTCGCGTACATGAAGAAGATTGCGCCTCGCCGCGGATACTTCATCCACGTATGCCACGACGTGATGCACGCGCCGTTCGAGGCGCGTCTGCCACGTACAATCAAGCTCGCCTACGACGGGCTCAAAATCAAAGTCTAGGAGTTCGGACATGAAAAGAAAGACGACAACGGCATTCACAATCGCAACGGCCTTCGGGCTGTCATTCGGAGCGTTCGCCGTAGCGCTCCAGAGCGAGATCACGGTGCGGCTGGACCTCTCGAACGAAATGTTCGTGGAGGGCGAGCGCATACGCGCAGTGGTTGACGTGGCGAACGCATCGGCGGACGTGATCGACTGCCGTGGACCGAATTCGCCGGACAAGATGCTGATAGAGCTGTTCCGCGCGCACGACCAGCACCGCTACGACAAGATCGGGAACAAGCCGTTCGTTGCGGGATTCGGGCTGCTATCGGGCGAAGGGCAGAGGCTCGAGACCTTCATAGGCGACCACTTCCTCTTCGACGAATGCACCCGCTACATGGCCCGAGCCGTGTTGGTGCATGTCGGAGTCCGCTTTGAAAGCTCGCTCAAGAGCTTCGACGTGAACCCCGGCCTGAATTGCGGCAAGCCGGCCATGCAGATGTTCGCGGGACACGAGGGACTCCAGCGGCACTTCGAGCTGGTACACATCGGCCGCAACCGGGTGGAGCACATCTTCCTCAAGGCGCGCGACAGCGGCACTTCCACGCGTCGCTGGCGCACGACGGACCTTGGGCCAGTAATACGTGTCACCGAGCCGAAGATATCCATCAGGGCGACGGGCGAGGTAATGGTTCTGCACCGCGCCACGATGGACCAGTTCCTTTACAGCGAGTTCTGGAGTTTGCCGGACGAGCTCGAGTTCCAGTCAAGGGAGGTACTGTCGGATCCGGAAGTGGTGGGTTCTGAGCGGATGCGCGAACTCTACAAGGAGGCTGGCGGACTCGAACCCGTGAAGAAGGCGTGGTGGAAGTTCTGGTAAGTTGTGAGTTGGAAGTAGGATGAATATTCTTGGAATAGAGTCGAGTTGCGACGAGACGGCGTGCGCGATCGTGAAGGACGGGCGCGAGGTGCTGTCGAACGTCGTATATACGCAGATACCTTTGCACCAGCCGTACGGCGGCGTGGTGCCGGAGGTCGCAAGCCGTGCGCACATAGAGAAGATACACGGCGTGGTGAAGGAGGCGATGCGAGCGCCTGTGGACGCGGTGGCCGTTACGTACGGGCCGGGCCTCGCGAGCTCGTTGCTCGTCGGCCTGAACGCCGCGAAGGGCCTTGCCCTTTCGCTCGGCGTACCTCTCTACGGAGTGAACCACATCGAGGCGCACCTGCATACGCCATTCCTCTACGACACGGGAGCGCAGGCGACGACTGTCTCCGCGCCTGAATCCTACATGCCTGCGCTTGGGCTCGCCGTCTCAGGAGGACACACTACGTGGGTCGATATGCCCTCCTACGGCGAATACAAAATCATAGGGCAGACACTTGACGACGCGGCAGGCGAGGCGTTTGACAAGGCCGCGAAGCTGCTTGGTCTCGGTTATCCTGGCGGACCGGTGATCGACCGCTGGGCGCGCGGCGTATCGCTCACGGACGACCTGCCGCGTTTCCCCAAGGGCGCACCGCGTCCCGGTACCGCCGCGCTTGCGGGGCTGGACGCGGAACTTTGCGTTTCGTTCTCGGGGCTGAAAACGGCGCTGCTCTACTCGGTGCGCAAGAACCCACCGAAGGATGACGCGGAAAAGGCGCGGCTCGTGGCCGCGTACCAGGAGGCGATTGTGGGAGCGCTTGCGGATCGCACCGCGCGCGCGTTGAAGAGAAGGTCGTACAAGGTGCTCATCGTCGGCGGAGGGGTATCGCTGAACGGACGCCTCCGCGTACGGCTCGCGGAGGTGGCGCAGTCAGCGGGCGTACCGTTGCTCCTCGCGCAGCCGAAGTACTGCGGCGACAACGCTGCGATGATCGCGGGCCTTGCGTTCTGGCGGCGCAACGTCGTGGGCGACGCCGCGCTCGCCGTGGACGTCAATCCATCCCTCCAGCCTGGCGATTGAACGTTCGTGCGGTTTTGACACGCGCTGATTGGTTTGATACAATAATTCCCACCTATGACAATACTTCCAGCAATCGATTTGAAGGGCGGCGTGTGCGTGCGCCTTCGCCAGGGCCGCGCAGACGACGCGACAACGTACAACGATGACCCCGCCGCGCAGGCGCGCGACTGGCGGGATCAGGGCGGACGCGAACTGCACGTCGTCGATCTAGACGGCGCCTTCGCCGGAACGCCGCGTCACGCGGAGGTGATCCGCGAGATAATCACGGCGTTCGGAGGGCCGGTCGAAGTTGGCGGAGGTCTCCGTACGCCCGAGGCGCTCGCATCAGTGCTTGAAGCCGGTGCCGCGCGCGCGATCATCGGTTCCGCCGCGCTTGAGGATCCGGAGTTCCTCACACGCGCCGTGGAACAGTATGGCGAGCGCGTGGCGGTGGGCATCGACGCGCGCGACGGTTTCGTGCAGACGCGCGGGTGGGTCACGACCACGCAGGTGAAGGCTGTCGATTTCGCAAAGGCCGTTGCCGCCATCGGCGTGAAGACGATCATCTACACGGATACGGCTACGGACGGAATGCTAGGCGGACCCAACCTCGCCCAGATGGCCGCGATATGCGACGCCGCGCCGTCGTGCCAGATCACGGCGTCTGGTGGGGTGTCGTCCCCGCGCGACGTCGCGAACCTGATCGCGCTCGCGAAGCCCAACCTTCGCGCTGCCATCGTGGGCAAGGCGCTCTACGACGGACGCACCACATTGAAGGAAATGAACGAGGCCGCCGGAGGTTGAGGGAAATGGAATTGACGAGACGCAGTTTCATCGCGGGGGCTGCGGCGGCTGGATGCATGGCGGCGGTCGGCGGGGACGCGAAGGCCCCACAGCACGAAGGCATACGCCTGCGCTTCCTCGGCACGGGCGCGGCAGGAGGTCCGCGACACTCAAGTGTGCTGCTGGAGGGAAAGACGCTCATCGACTTCAGGGAATCCGCCCGCGACATGCTGCCGCCCGGAGCTGCGCCGGATACGATTTTCTACACCCACTCGCACGGCGACCACTACAACCCGGTGCAGACGCTCAGGCTTGGTACGATTCGCCACGTGTTCACGCAGGAGACGTGGGCGGAGGGCGCGCGGAGAGAGTTCGCGGCGGCTGCGGCGAAACTTGGCGTGCCGACGCCGGAGGTCACGCCGCTGCCGTTCAGGAAGCCCGTGCGCGTGAACGGGCTCACCATCACCGGCCTGCCGGCCAACCACAGCACAGGTCGCATCACCAACGGCGAGTACGAGCGCACTTCCATTTACCTTGTCGAGAAGGGGTCGGCGCGTATGCTTTACGCAACCGACACCGGCGGAATCCCCGGCGACGCCGCGCAGTACATCGGCATTGACGCGCACATACGCAACGGGCGGCCGATCACGGCGCTCGTGATGGAGGCGACGACGGGATTCGGCTGTGAGGACGATTTCCGGCTTTTCGTGCATTCCACAATCGATACCGTGGCGCGGACTGTTCGCGTTCTGACGAAGACACAGCGCCTGCTCTCGCCGCCAGACCAGCCGGTTTACATCACGCACCGCAGCCACATCGGCTACAGCGGAAACATTGACGCAGACGACGCGCGGCTTCCGGCTCCGCTCAAATGCGCCCGCGACGGCCTCGACGTGGTGCTCGGATAGTCGGCGGGCACGTCATGGCGGTGAGTTGTACGCGATTTAGCCCCCAAAGTCAAGACCAATGAAATTCGCGTTTGGATAATTTCGGCTTGTATGTACGGGCGGAGTTTGCTATTCTTTTCTGCACCAGAAAGGATAGAAACATGCAGACACCTGAAGAATTTCTCGAATCTAACGGTCTGGCGACGCGTTCGCTCGACCGCGCTGGCCTCATTTCGGCCTTCCAGAAGGAGATGGAGGCCGGTCTCGCCGGCGAGCCGTCGTCTCTCAAGATGATCCCCACGTTCACCTCCCCCTATGGCGAAGTGGCGAAGGATACGCCCGTGACGGTGCTGGACGCCGGCGGCACGAATTTCCGCGCCGGCACGGTGACGATTCCGTCCGACGGCGGCGAAATCAAGATCGAACATGTGGAAAAAGGGGAAATGCCCGGGGCGAAGAGCCCGGTGTCGCAGGAGGATTTCTACACGGTCCTCACCGGCCACGTGAAGCGCTGCGCGCCGTTCACCAAGGGCAGCGCGGTCGGCTTCTGCTTCTCCTACCCCGCCGAGGCGAGCGCGTCCGGCGACGCGAAGCTCCTCCACTGGACGAAGCAGATCCAGGCGCCGGAGATTGTCGGGCAGTGGGTGGGCGCCGAGATGGCGAAGCGCCTCGATCCCGCGCCGTCGAAGATCACCGTGGTGAACGACACGGTGGCGACGCTCCTCGCCGGCAAGGCGATCGAGAAGGACGTGCGCTACTCCGCGTACCTCGGCTTCATCCTCGGCACGGGCACGAACGTGGCCTACATCGAGAAGAACGAGAACATCACGAAGCTCAAGGACGCGCCTGCGGGCGCGATGGCCATCAACACCGAGTCCGGCGGCTTCAACAAGATCGAGCAGTCGAAGTTCGACGAGGCCATGGACAAGAAGACGTCCGACTGCGGCAACCAGCGCTTCGAGAAGATGATCTCCGGCGCATACCTCGGCCGCATCGGCCTCGAGGTGTTCAAGGCGGCCGCGCGCGAGGGCTTCTTCAGCGAGGACGCCAAGCTCGCCGTGCTCCAGCTCGGCGCGCTCGAGAGCTACGACCTCGACAACTTCTGCGCGATGTACGACAACGGCAAGCCCAATCCGCTCCTCAAGGTGTTCACGACGCCGGTGGACGCCGCCATGGCGCGACGCCTCGCGACGCCCGTCTTCGAGCGCGCGGCGATCCTCACCGCCATCCACCTCGCCGCGTTCATCATCAAGACCGGCGGCGGCACCGACCGCTACGCGCCCGTGAGCGTGTGCATCGACGGCTCCACGTACTACAAGACACGCGTCGTCAGCTTCCCCGAGATCGTCACGAAGGAGCTCGACGAGATGCTCGGCCCGCGCAACATCTTCTACTCCCTCACCGTATGCCCCGACAACGCGCCTATGGTAGGCGCGGGCGTGGCGGCGCTGCTGAAGTAGCGAAGGAACGTCTCAAAAAAACGACAAGGAGAAAAAATGCAGAACCAAGAAGTCTATGACAAGGTGCTGGCCGAGTTCAAGGCCAGGTTCGGCGGAGCGCCGGAAAAGACGGCATACGCCCCCGGGCGCATCGAGGTGCTCGGCAACCACACCGACTACAACGAAGGCTACGTATTCTCGGCGGCCATCGACAAGGGCACGTTCTTCGCGGCCTCGGCTGCGGATGACGACACCGTGACGCTCGTCGCCCTCGACATCAACGGCGGCGAAACCTACACGTGCAAGCTCGCCGACGTCAAGAAGGTCGAAAGCGGCTCCACGTGGGCCAACTACCCGCTCGGCACGTTCAACTGGCTCTTCGACGGCGAACCCGCGAAGGCAGGCAAGGGCTTCAAGGCCGTGTTCGGCGGCAACATCCCGCTCGGCGCGGGACTCAGCTCCTCGGCCGCCCTCGAAATGGCCACCGTGCTCGCTCTCGCCGCGCTCTACGGCATCGAGAAGGACAAGACCACCCTCGCCAAGATCGGGCAGAAGGCAGAGCACACGTTCGCCGGGTGCCCGTGCGGACTCCTCGACCAGGCTTCCTCGCTCTACGGCAAGGAAGGCGCCCTCGTGAAGAGCGACTTCCGCTACTGCCAGTTCGAGAACGTCGATCTCGGCCCGTCCGTCGCCTTCATGATGGTGAAGTCCAACGCCAAGCACGCGCTCGTTGACGGCGCGTACGCGAGCCGCCGCCAGGCGTGCGAAGACGCGGCGAAGTACTTTGCCGGCGTCCTGAAGCACCCCGTCACCCACCTGCGCGACGTCACTTGCGCCGAGTGGATCCTCTACCGCGGCGGTCTGCCGGAGACCACGGCCAAGCGCGCCATCCACCCGATCGGCGAAGACGAGCGTGTCCTCGGCGGCGCGGCGCTCCTTGAAAAGGGAGACCTCGCCGGCTTCGGCTCGCTCATGTTCGACTCGCACGAGTCCAGCCGCAACTGGTTCGAAAACTCCTGCGAGGAGCTGGACACGATCGTGGATGCCGCCAAGGCAATCCCCGAAGTGCTCGGCGCGCGTCTTTCCGGCGGCGGGTTCGGCGGCAGCTGCTGTCTGCTCGTGAAGCCCGAGGCCGCTGACAAGATTGCGGCCGCGATCACGCAGGCGTACAAGACCGCCTACGGCGACGAGCCGACGTGCGCGGTGATCAAGCCAAGCGCGGGTGCGCACTTGGTGTGAGTGCGAGTGTAAAGTGTAAAATGTAAAATGTAAAGTTAAAGGAAAAACAATGGCTGACAATCAACAGAAAAACGGGAACATCGTGGCGATCATCACCATGATGTTCATCTACGGCATGATCTCGTTCGTGACGAACCTCGCGGCGCCTATGGGCAAGGTGTGGCTCCTCCAGAAGGGCATCGACGGCTCAAACATGCTCGGCATGATGGGCAACATGATGAACTTCCTCGCCTACCTCTTCATGGGAATCCCGGCTGGCAAGATGCTCACGAAGTGCGGCTACAAGAAGACGGCAATGATCGGCATCGCCACGGGCTTCGTTGGCGTCGCGATCCAGTTCATCTCGGGCAAGGTCCCGTTCGCGGCTGACGGCAACGCCATCATCCCGTTCTGCGTGTACCTACTCGGCGCGTTCGTGTGCGGCTTCTCCGTCTGCATGCTGAACATGGTCGTGAACCCGATGCTGAACCTCCTCGGCGGCGGCGGCAACAAGGGCAACCAGCTGAACATGATCGGCACCACGCTCAACTCCCTCGCCGGCACGACCACGCCCATCCTCGTGGGCGCGTTGATCGGGCAGATCACGAAGAGCACGAAGGTGGCCGACGTGAACCTCGTCCTGTACATCGCGATGGCCGTGTTCGCCGCAGCGTTCGTGATCCTCTCCTTCATCCCGATCAGGGACCCGGAGCAGGGCAACACGACGGAGGACATCCCGGTGTTCGCGCCGCTCAAGTACCGCCACTGCCTGCTGGGCGTGATCGGCATCTTCATGTACGTGGGCATCGAGATCGGCATCCCCGCCACGATGGACCTCTGGCTCTCGTCCGCCAACGGCCCGCTCGTCAAGGCCGGCGTCGCCAACGCCGCCGGAATCGCCGGCATGGCCGCGGGAACGTACTGGTTCCTGATGCTCGTCGGGCGCACGATCGGCGCGTTCATCGGCGGCAAGATCTCCTCGCGCGCGCTGATGACCTTCACGACCGCCACGGCGATCCTCCTGATCCTCGTCGGCACGCAGACGACCGGGGTGCAGTCCAAGATGATCGTGTTCACCGGCAAGGGCTTCGAGACGGTCACGGTGCCGCTCACGGCTCTCCTGTTCGCGCTCTGCGGCCTGATGACCTCCATCATGTGGCCCTCGACCTTCAACCTCGCCACCGAGAAGCTCGGCAAGTACACGGCCGCGGCCTCCGGCCTCTTCATGGTGATGGTCGTCGGCGGCGGTGTGCTGCCGCTCGTGCAGAACTTCATCGCGGACAAGGTCGGCTTCATGATCGCCTACGCCGTTCCTGTGGCGGCGCTTGCCTACCTGTTCGTCTATTCCGCGTTCCTCTCCAAGCCGAAGGCTGGCATCGAGGCGGAAACCGGCGCTTGATGCTTTGAAGTAATAGGTACCCTTAGGGGTGTGACGGTGCGAGCGTTTTGCAAAACGCTCGCACTGTTCATTTTAGCCAACCCCAGCATCCGACGAGAGGGACGTCTGCGTGGGGGTGCCGTAGGCAAGTGAGAGGTTGGGGATTGCCATAGCCCCTTAGGCTCCCTTCAGTTGAAGGTTGCGATGAAGGTGGTGCTACAGCTGACTTTCTTGTCGTCCAGCCTGTACTCCTTCGGAAAACCGTCGTAGATCTTGTCCATTTTGTCGGCCTCTTGGGATTTGTACAGATTCAGGGCGTCCGTGGCGTCGAACTTCGAGTAGTCCAGTTCGCACAGTCGGTCGAATTCCCCCGCATTGATCAGGAGCGAGATGTTCGCCTCCCGGACGCTGCCAGGGCCAACGTCCGGGATAGGAAAATCGACGCTCGGGTCTCCGGGCATGAACACGTCTATGGCCAGCTTGCCGCGGAAATTCAGTTTCAAGCCGCCGTATTCCGTAAGCGAGAGCGTGTAAGCGTAACTGTTCCTCGGCGCCTCGCCGGGTAGTGGGATCGCCTGGGGGGCCATGAACGTCTCGGCGCTCCCTGTCGGATGCAAGGCGATGGCCGAGCCGGTGAACGCCGCCTTGCTGATCCCTGCGTCAGGAGCGACATCACCACGTGGGACTTGACCTTCTCCTTGTCGCTCAGCGAAGCGTAGGTGGTCTTCGCGCCATTCGTGACGAATGCGGCGATCTGGTTCCGCGCGGTCTCGAAGTCTTCCGACAGCTTCACGTCGCCGGGGAGCCTTATGTCCAGTTTGCGGTTGATGTCCCTGAAGAAGTAAGTGCCCTCCACATTGCCCTCCGCGAACTTCTTGCAATCGGCCATTACAGCCCAGCCAATCATCGTCATGGAGTTCTTGGACATCTCGCGCTTGAGGTCGAGAGCGGGATTGCCGACCTTCTGGCCGATCTTGTTCCCGTAGATGCCGCGCATGACGTCCGCGCCCGCGCCGTTGCCCTTCACGCAGTTTTCAAGAAACTCACGGCGAGTCCGCTCCATGGTATTGCTGGCCCGGGTCTGGAGGTCTTCGCGAACGTCGAAGGCGTCCACGTCTTCAAAGTCGAAGTTGCCATTGAATATGCGCAACTGAGTCAGTTCGTTCTCCGGCACGCCGCACTTTATGTCCACCACGGCCTTGAGATGGTTCATCATCTGCATGGCCACGTCACTCTGATAGACGACCTGGTCCCTGTGAACTTCGGAAAGGCCATTGCCGGCCTCGATGACCGCCCTGTTGCCCTTGGCGGCGGTGCGCAGCTCCGCGATGTTCGCGAGGATGGCGTCGACCTTCTGCGCAATGCCCTCGACGGAGCGGAAATTGCCGTCGCCGCCTTTGTCCGGCATGTTGCGGAAATCGCGGATGAATTTCGCAAAAATCACGGCCACATCGGCGAATGCTACGAACGCCTTGGTGGCCGCACAACCAGCAAACTGTCAACGTCATTTCGACGCTTGAATATCAGGGATTACCCGATCATACCGCCGTTGACGGAAATGATCTGTCCCGTGATGTACTCCGCCTCCGGCGAAACTAGGAATGCGACACACTTGGCGATGTCGTCCGCCGTGCCGAACCTGCGGAGCGGAATCGTGTCCATGTAAGCCTTCTTCACGTCATCCGGCAGTACGTCCGTCATCTTCGACTGGATGAATCCGGGCGCCACCGCGTTGCAGCGGATGTTGCGGCTGCCAAGCTCCTTGGCCGTCGTCTTCGTGAGGGCGATTACGCCGCCCTTGGAGGCGGTGTAGTTAGCCTGGCCCGCGTTGCCCATGATGCCTACGACGGATGCGAGGTTTACGATCGAACCGCCTTCCTGCACGCCGTCTGCGGACTTGTTCTTCATCATCGGACGCGCCACCGCGCGCGTGAAGAGGAACGTGCCCTTCAAGTTGACGTTCAGCACAGCGTCCCAGTCCTCGTCGCTCATGCGCATGAGGAGACCGTCCTTCGTGATGCCGGCGTTGTTGACCATTATGTCAATGCGGCCGAACTTGTCCAGCACCGCCTTCACGCAAGCGTTCACCTCGTCGCTCACGGCCACGTTGCAGCCGAGCGCGAGCGCCTCGGAACCGACGGCGGCTACCATTGCGCAAGTCTCCTCGCACCATTCGGCCTTGAGATCGACAACTGCGACCTTCGCGCCGCGTTCCGCGAGCTTCTTGGAAATCTGCTGACCGATGCCGCGTCCGGCACCGGTCACGATGGCGATCTTACCTTCAAGGTTTCCCATCATCTATGTCCTTTCGTTCAGGGCGTGACCCAAACCTGGGTCTGCCTCTGCTCGTAGTGTCCAGGCTGCCACGTGCGCACTACGGTGCCCTGCGGCGTCGTCTGGTCGATGTACTGTCCTTCGACCCACACGTTCTGCACCTGCGTCTCGTAGTGGCCTGCGGGCTGCTGCACGACGACCGGGGCCGGCTGCTGCACGACAACCGGAGCGGGCTGCTGCACGACGACCGGGGCCGGAGTCGGCGCAACGACGACCGGAGCCACGTAGGGACGCGGATGCGTTGCATCGTAAATCGTAGAGGCCAGAAGCCCTGCGCCGAGGATGCCTGCGCCGATTGCGAAGCCCGTGCCGCGGTGATGATGATGATGGTGGGCGAACGCCGTGCTGGTGGTGGCGACCGTCAACGCTATCAGAAACACTTTAATGATCTTGTTCATGTTTTTTCTCCTTGTTTGCTTCGGCGGCGCGGCATGCGACGCCTGACAAATGGTTAGGCAAGCTACGGACTCAGAACTGACCCCTCCCGCAGCATTTTTTGTATTTTTTTCCGCTGCCGCACGGGCACGGGTCGTTGCGGCCCACTACGGGCGCCCCGGCAGCCGGTGCGCCGGGAAGCGGCGGGCGGACGGGCATCGCGCGCACCGGACGCCCGGCAACCTGGCTCATCATGGACGCAAAGACGTCCTGCGTGCTCTTCGGCTTCTCGGCCGGTGCGCCCTGCGAGCGCTCAACGCCGGGCACCTCCTGCGGTGCACCGCCGCCGAAGTCCCCTCTGTTCGTGCGCACCTGCTGCGCAGCGTACATCATCCTACGCACGTTCTGCGCCGTGGTCGCACGGAACTCGGTGTTCGCCACGGACGTCTTGATCGTGACCATGAGGTTCTCGAACATGTTGAACGCCTCGCGCTTGTACTCGACGAGAGGGTCGCGCTGTCCGTAGGAACGGAGGTTCACGCTGTGGCGCAAGTCGTCCATCGCGCGCAGGTAGTCCTGCCACTCGCGGTCGATGCACTGAAGGAACACGCCGCGCTCCATGGACGGAAGCACGCGCGGATCCTCGCTCGCGCACTTCGCCTCGTATGCCTCCTTCACGCGGCCGAACACGAGTTCGGCGGATTTTTCGGGAGTGCCGAGGAGAGGCGTGAGCTCCTCTTCCGTGGCCGTCACGGGGAACGTGACGCCGAGCCACTGGAGGAAGTCGCCCACCTGCGCGTCCTTCGCCTCGCACAGGAAGCGCTCGCACTGCGCAAGCACGAGGTCGTTCATCACGTCGAGGATCGTACCGTGAACGTCCTCCGGCGTCCCGGAGAGGATCGAGCCGCGCAGGTCATACACGATCGTGCGCTGCTTGTTCATCACGTCGTCGAACTCGAGCGTGCGCTTGCGGATCGCGTAGTGCTGCTGCTCCACGCGCCGCTGCGCGGTCTCAACGCTCTTGTTCAGCCAGCGGTGCTCCATCACCTCGCCTTCCTTCATTCCAAGGCGCTGCATGATGCCGCTGATGCGCTGCGAGCCGAAGAGACGCATGAGCTGGTCTTCGAGCGAGATGTAGAACTGCGAGCTGCCGGGGTCGCCCTGACGCGAGCAGCGTCCGCGCAGCTGGCGGTCGATGCGCCGCGACTCGTGGCGTTCGGACCCGATTACGTGGAGTCCCTGCGGACGCTCTTCGAGGAGATCGCGGATCGTCTTCGGCGAACCGGGCATCTTGTCGTCGAGCTTCAGCTGGCTCTTCACCACTTCCTGCGGAATCGTCACGACGCCCGGGCCGAGCTTGATGTCCGTACCACGGCCCGCCATGTTCGTGGCGATCGTCACCGCGCCGGGCTGGCCGGCGAGCATAACGATCTCCGCTTCGCGCGCGTGGTTCTTCGCGTTCAGCACCTCGTGCGGAATCTTCGCAACCTTGAGGAGACGCGAGAGGACTTCTGACGTATCGACCGTCACCGTGCCGAGCAACACGGGCTGGCCCGCCTCGTGGCGCTTGCGCACTTCCTCGATGATGGCCTTGTACTTCTCGCGCTGTGTGCGGTATATCTGGTCGTTGCCATCGATTCGGCGAATCGGGCGGTTGGTGGGAATCGCCACCACGTCGAGCTTGTAGATGTCCTTGAACTCGCGCGCCTCCGTCTCGGCGGTACCGGTCATGCCGGCAAGCTTCTTGTAGAGACGGAAGTAGTTCTGGATCGTGATCGTTGCAAGCGTCTGGCTCTCGCGCTCGATCTCAACGCCCTCCTTGGCCTCGACGGCCTGGTGGAGGCCGTCCGACCAGCGGCGTCCAGGAAGGATGCGGCCCGTGAACTCGTCAACGATGTAAACGTGGCCCACGCCCTGCGCGTCCGGCTGCACGACGTAATCGACGTCCTTCTCGTAGAGGCAGTAGGCGCGCAGGAGCTGGTCCACAACGTGAACGCGCGCGGAGCGCTCCATGAAGTCCGCCTGCGCGAGACGCTTCTTCTCGGCCTTCTCCTCGGCGGACATCTCCTTGTCGCCGTCGAGCCGGCTCATCTCGCTCGCGAGATCCGGGATCACGAACATCTGCGGATCCTTCGGGTTCATCTTATCGCAGCCATTGTCCGTGAGCGCCACCTCGCGCGTGCGCTCGTCGATAGTGAAGTAGAGCTCACCACGGAGCGCTATGCCCTCTTCCTTGTGCATCTCGCTGAGCATCTGCATCTCCACGTCTTCGTGGAGCTTGCGGATGGACGCCTCCTCGAACATGTGGAGCATCTGCTTGTGCTTCGGCATCGAGTGGTACACCTGATAGATGCGCTTCTTGCATCCCCACTCGTCGCCGTCCGCAAGCGCCTTCTTCGCCTGCGCGATGAGGTCGTTGCACTGCGACATCTGTATGCGCACGATGGATTCGACGAGCGGCTTCATCGCGGTATATTGCGCGCTCGTGGAAATTGTCGCGGGGCCGGAGATGATGAGCGGCGTACGCGCCTCGTCGATGAGGATCGAGTCAACTTCGTCAACGATGGCGAAGTTGTGCCCGTTCTGCACAACCTGCTCTGGCACCTGCGCCATGCCGTTGTCGCGCAGATAGTCGAAGCCGAACTCGCTGTTCGTGCCGTAAGTGACGTCGCACTGGTACTGCGCGCGGCGCTCGTCGGAGTCCATGGAGTTCTGGATGCAGCCAACGGTGAGCCCAAGGAACTTGAGGAGATGGCCCATCCACGTGGCGTCGCGCAGGGCGAGGTAGTCGTTCACCGTGGCCCTCGCCCGTCTGCATCTCGGCGATCTTGCCCTGGTGCAGCACGATGCCGCCCACGAGCTGGCAGTCGAACGGGACCATGTCCCACGTGAGCGTGTGGCCGCACACCTCCTCGGTCGTGCCGACGAGCCGGCGGCAGGCGTTCTTCACAAGCGCGAACGCCTCGGGCAGCAGCTGGTCGAGCGTCTCGCCCTTGGCAAAACGTTCCTTGAACTCCGCAGTCTTCTTCGGGTAGTCCTCCGCCGTGAAGTGCTGCGCCTCGTATTCCTCTTCAATCTTTTTTATCTGCGCCACGACTGGCGCGATCTTCTTGAGGTCGCGCTCGTTCTTGGTGCCGAAAATCATCTTTAAAATGTTCATGGGGAATAAAGTATATCAAATCCTTGCGGAAATGGGGAAAAATTATTGCAAGAAAACCAAAACCGGATCCGCGCGTCTTTCAACGCCCGAATCCGGTCCGGCCGCCTTGCGGCGGATGGCATGCGTTGCCGCATACCGAAAACACACCGATCGGTCGTTCCACCTTCCTTCCGCGCCTCGGCCGGACCCTCGTCCGTCAGCAGATGAGCCGTAATTCGTTGATTACGCTGGCCAGCCGCTAACGCCTCGAAAAGGCTTCGCTTCCTGTTCGGCTTCCAAAGAACCGCCGGTTTTCCCGACAGCTCTCCTTGAATTTCCAAGCGCAAGTATATCATTTTTTCAAGCCTCTGCGCAAGGGGGAAAATGAAAAATCTTTCGCCGGTAAACTGCTATGCGGGTCTGCCCGTAAGTGCGGTCTCGGCAAAGTTCCCATGCAGGCGACTCTTCGGGCTCATGACGGCTTTTCATCTCGGCGATGAACAGTCCACCTTGACGCACCACGTCGCGTGCCGCCATCGCCTCCAGCATTCCGGCATAACCCTTCTCTGCCCCAAGTTCGTACGGAGGGTCCGCGAAGGCTATGTCGAAAGGCGCGCCGGCGAAGACGTCAAGCCATGCAAAGGCGTCGGCGCGCACGAGCGTGCAGCGCGATTCGGCGGCAAGCGCGGATACGTTGCCGCGCAGGATTGCAAGATGGCGCGGCGCAAGTTCCACGAACATGCATTCCGCCGCGCCACGCGAGAGAGCCTCAAGGCCCACGCCGCCTGAACCCGCGAAGAGGTCGAGGAAGCGTGCGCCAGGGATCTCGTTGAGTAGCATCGAGAAGAACGCCTCGCGGACGCGGTCCTGCGTGGGACGCACCGCGTCGCCTTCCGGCGTCTTCAGGATGCGCCCACGCCATTCGCCTCCGGCGATCCTCATTCGTCGAAGCCGTAGCCGTCGAATTCCTCGGAACGCTCTGCCGCTTCTGCGGCGGCCTCGGATTCCGCCTCGGCTGCGTACGCCTCCGGCGTTGCCTCGGGCGTAACCAGCTGGAAAGCCTCGCCTTCCTCGCTGTCCTCCTCGTCCGGCGGAATCGGGGAGGTTCCGTAGAGACGGTCCTGCTTCTCCCTCGCCTCCTGGCGGAGCTTCTCCATCTCCTCGTCGGAAATGGTCTCGCAGAGAGGCACCAGCTTGAGGTGGCGGTGGAGCGGGAAGCCCGTGCCGCCGGGGATGAGGTGGCCGAGAATCACGTTCTCCTTGAAGCCGCGCAGCTCGTCCACGCGGCCCATCGTCGCGGCCTCGGTGAGGACACGGGTCGTATCCTGGAAGGACGCGGCGGAGATGAAGGAGTCGGTTTCGAGCGCGGCCTTGGTGATGCCGAGGAGCGCGGTCTGCGCCTCCGCCGGACGGCGGCCCTCGACGATCATCTGCTGGTTGACGCGCCAGAACGTCTGGCGGGAAACCTGCTCGCCCCAGAGGAAGTCCGTGTCGCCCGGATTCGTGATGCGGACCTTGCGGAGCATCTGGCGCACGATGATCTCGATGTGCTTGTCGTTGATTTCCACGCCCTGCAGACGATAGACCTGCTGCACTTCGCTGACGAGGTACTTCTCGAGTTCCTGCGGACCGGCGGCCTCGAGGATCTCCTGCGGCACGAACGGTCCTTCCGTGAGCGGCTGGCCCTTCTTGACGCGGTCGCCCTTGAACACGACGATCTGCTTACCCATCGGGATGAGGTAGTCTTCGGTCTGACCCGTCACGTCGTCGCGCACGATGATCGTGCGCTTGCCGCGGTTGTTCGGGCCGAACTCGACGACGCCTTCGATCATGGAGATCACTGCGGCGTCCTTCGGCTGACGGGCCTCAAAGAGTTCCGCCACGCGCGGAAGACCGCCGGTGATGTCGCGCGTCTTCGCGGCTTCACGAGGAGTCTTGGCGAGGAGCATGCCGGCCGTGGCCTTCATGCCGTCGCGCACCATGACGATGGCGCCCGTCGGGACGTCGTAGCTGTCGAGCAGCGCGTCAGGAGTGCCGTCCGGCGCCTTGCCGCGGATTTCGATGCGCGGGTGCAGGTTGGATTCGCGGGAGTCGAGCACCACGAGGGTCTTCGCGCCGGTGGCACGGTCGGTCTCGCTCTTGACGGAGACGTCCTCCTCGAAGTCCACGAACGTGATGACGCCCTGCGTCTCGGAAAGCACAGGCACGGAGTGCGGGTCCCAGACCGCGACCTTCTGTCCCTTCTTGACGGACGCACCGTCGGGAATGAGCAGCGTGGCGCCCATCTGAAGCTGGTAGGAATCGAGGCGGGTGCCGTCCTTCCCCCAGATTTCGAGCGAGCCGTTCTTGTTGAGCACGACCTCGTGTCCTTCGTCGTTCGTCACCTTGCGGACGTCCACGAACTTGGCGACGCCGTCGTTCTTGAGGACGATCTCCGGGACCTTCGCGGTCATGGACGCGGTACCGCCGATGTGGAACGTACGCATCGTGAGCTGCGTGCCAGGTTCGCCGATCGACTGCGCGGCGATGATGCCGACTGCGGTGCCGATCTCGACCTGCTTGCCCGTGGAGAGGTCGCGTCCGTAGCACTTCGCGCACATGCCGTGTTCGGCGTCGCACGTGAGGGCGCTGCGGATCCACACCTTCTCAATGCCGGCCTTCTCGATGCGCTCGCAAGCGGCCTCGTCGATCTCGGCGTTCGCCTCCACGAGGACCTCCTGGGTCTTCGGGTTGCGGATGTCGTAGAAGGACGTGCGGCCGAGGATGCGGCTGGAGAGGGAAGCCTTGACTTCGTCGCCTTCGACGATGGCCTCGACCTCGATGCCGTTGACGGTGTTGCAGTCTTCGGTGGAGATGATGACGTCCTGCGAAACGTCCACGAGCTTACGCGTGAGGTAACCGGCGTCGGCCGTCTTGAGGGCGGTGTCGGCGAGGCCCTTGCGGGCGCCATGGGACGAGATGAAGTACTCGAGCACCGAGAGGCCTTCGCGGAAGGACGCGGTGATCGGGCGTTCGATGATGTTTCCGGACGGGTCGGCCATGAGGCCGCGCATACCGGCGAGCTGACGGATCTGCAGCTTCGAACCACGGGCCTTGGAGTCAACCATCATGTAGATTGGGTTCAGCTCGGTCGGGTTCTTGTTCTCCGGCGAGATGTTGCGGTCGATCGTCTTGTACAGCTCGTCGCCAACCTTCTCGGTGGCGGCGGTCCACACGTCAACGATCTTGTTGTGGCGTTCGCCCGCGGTGATGATACCCTGCTGGAACTGCCCTTCGATCTTCGCGACCTCGGCGGCGGACTTCGCGATAACGTCGTCCTTCACAGCCGGGCGGATCATGTCCTTGAGGCCCATGGACGCGCCGGAAACGGTCACGTAGTTGTAGCCGAGGTTCTTGAGGTCGTCGATGAGCTTCACCGTGGCGTCGTGGCCAGCGACGCGCTGGCAGTCGAGGATGAGGTTGCCGATGGTGGACTTCGTCACCTTGTCGTTGATGAAGCCCATCTCCTTCGGGAACACGCCGTTGAAGATCACACGGCCCGCAGTTGTCTCGATCACGCGCTTCGACGGATCGCCGTGCGGACGCGGCGGCACCGGGCGCCCCTCGGCGTCAACGAGCTTGTCGGAGCCGAAATCGGGGTTGCGGAAGCGGATGCGCGAATGGTAGTCGATTACCTTCTCGGCGATGCCGAACTCGACCTCGCCGATGTCATTGAACAGCGGCACGTGCTCGTTGCCGAACGGGTTCTTGCCCGCCACGCGGTTGTTGAGCTTGTCCTGCTGACCGGCCGTAGTGAGGAAGTAGAGACCCAAGCAGACATCCTGCGTAGGCGTCATCACGGACTTTCCTGACGCCGGCGAGAAGATGGACGTGGCCGCGAGCATCATGAGGCGGCTTTCCATCTGCGCCTCGATCGAAAGCGGCACGTGTACGGCCATCTGGTCGCCGTCGAAGTCGGCGTTGAACGGCGTACACACCATCGGGTGCAGGCGAATGGCCTTGCCTTCCACGAGCACCGGCTCGAACGACTGGATCGAAAGGCGGTGGAGCGTCGGGGCGCGGTTGAGGAACACGGTCTTGTCCTTGATAACCTCGTCGAGGATGTCCCAGACCTCCGGATCCTGGTGCTCGATCTTCTTGCGTGCGGTGCGGACGGTGTGGCAGATGCCCTTGTCCTTGAGTAGGCGGATGATGAACGGCTCGAAGAGCCTGAGCGCCATCTCCTTCGGAAGACCGCACTGCGGGAGGCGCAGTTCGGGGCCGACGACGATCACGGAACGCCCGGAGTAGTCAACGCGCTTGCCGAGCAGGTTCTGGCGGAAGCGGCCGGTCTTGCCCTTGAGAATCTCGGAGAGCGACTTGAGCGGACGGTTGCCGGGACCCGTGACGGCGCGGCCATGGCGGCCGTTGTCGAACACCGCGTCCACCGCTTCCTGCAGCATGCGCTTCTCGTTGCGGATAATCACGTCCGGCGTCTTGAGCGCGAGCAGGTTCTTGAGACGGTTGTTGCGGTTGATCACGCGGCGGTATAGGTCGTTGAGGTCAGACGTCGCGAAGCGGCCGCCTTCGAGCGGGACGAGCGGACGCAGCTCCGGCGGAATCACGGGCAGCACGTCGAGGATCATCCACTCCGGCTTGCCGCCGGAGGAGCGGAAACCTTCAACCACCTTCATGCGCTTCGCGATTTTCTTGCGGGTCTGCTTGGAGCGCGTGTTCTGCATCTGCTCCTCAAGCTCGAGCATGAGCTTGTCGAGGTCGATGCGGCGAAGCAGCTCGCGGACAGCCTCCGCGCCCATCTTTGCACGGAAGCTTTCCTGATACTTCTCGCGGGCGTCGGCATACTCCTGCTCGGAGAGGATCTGGCCGTCCTTGAGGGGCGTGTCACCAGACTGGATCACGAGCCAGTCCTGGTAGTAGAGGATGCGCTCAAGCTCGTTGGTGGTCTTGTCGAGGATGAGGCCGATGCGGGACGGATTGCACTTGAAGAACCAGATGTGGCTCACCGGCACGGCGAGCTCGATGTGGCCCATGCGCTGGCGTCGGACGGACGAGAGCGTCACCTCCACGCCGCAGCGGTCGCAGACCATGCCCTTGTTCTTGATGCGCTTGTACTTGCCGCAGGCGCACTCCCAGTCGTGCGTCGGTCCGAAGATCTTCTCGCAGAAGAGGCCGTCCTTCTCCGGGCGGTAGCTCCTGTAGTTGATCGTCTCGGGGTTCTTCACCTCGCCGTGCGACCATGCGCGGATCACCTCCGGGGAGGCCAGCTGCACCTTGACGGCGTCATAGTACGTGGAGGCCGAATACTGGCCGCCGAAAATCTCACTCGCGTTGTACGGGTTCATTTGGAGTTTCTCCTGTTAACGAAGTTAGTGTCAGAGGGCGGTGCCGCCGATGAGCGGATCGGCCGGCGCGGCCGACGCGGCGGTCGCGCGGTTCGCAGCAGCCGCCTGTGCGCGTGCTTGCGCCTTGTCGGCGTCGCCGCCGAGAAGCTGCATGTCGAGGCAGAGGCCGCGAAGTTCGTGGATGAGCACCGAGAACGACTCCGGCATCCCGGAATCGAGCACGTTGTTGCCCTTGACGATCGACTCGTAGATGCGCGTGCGGCCCTGGACGTCGTCGGACTTGACGGTGAGCAGTTCCTGCAGCGCGTACGCCACGCCGTACGCCTCGAGCGCCCACACCTCCATTTCGCCCATACGCTGGCCGCCGAGCTGGGCTTTGCCGCCCAGAGGCTGCTGCGTGACGAGGGAGTAGGGGCCGATCGCGCGTGCGTGCATCTTGTCCGTGACGAGGTGGTGCAGCTTGAGCATGTAGATCACGCCCACCACGACGCGCTGGGCGAACGGTTCGCCCGTCATGCCGTCGTAGAGCACCGTCTTGCCGTCCTCGCAGATCCAGGCGGCGTCGCCCTCTTCCTTCTCCTGCTGGACGCGCGCCTTGCGCAGGTACTCGTCGATCTCATACTCCTGCACGCCGTCGAACACAGGCGTCGCGGCGTGGAAGTTCAGCAGGCGGCAGGCGAGGCCGAGGTAGGTCTCGAAGAGCTGGCCGAGGTTCATGCGGGAAGGCACGCCCAGCGGGTTCAGCACGATGTCAACCGGGGTTCCGTCCGGGAGGAACGGCATGTCGCAGCTCGGAAGGATGCGCGAGATGCAGCCCTTGTTACCGTGACGGCCGGCCATCTTGTCGCCGACGGAGAGGTTCTTCTTGTCAACGAGGTACACGCGCACGCTCTTGACCACGCTGCCGTCGCTCGGAAGGTCGTCGTACTCGCCGTCGCTCTCGCGCGCGGCGTCGGAAATCTCCGCGAAGCGCGAACGGAACGGGGCGATGATCTCGTCGATCTTGTCCGCAACGGGGCTGTCTTCGATCTGGTAGTGGTCGTGCGCCTTGGCGAGCTTCGAGAGCAGCGTCTTCGTGATCTTGCGCTGCCTCGGGACGATGATCTCGTTCGTGTTGGCGTCCCTGATGTCCAGAGTCACCTTGTCGCCCAGAAGCACGTTCGAGAGCGCGGTCGTGAGCTCGGCCTCGAGTTTCGCGCGCGCCTGCATGCGCTTCTTCTCGGCGTCGTGACGCGCCCTGGACCTCCTTGACGGCTTCTCGCCGTCCTCGCCCGCGCTCGCACGCCCGCCCTCCTGGGCCGTCGTGACCTTGACGGCCATGACGACGCCGGTCGTTCCCGGCGGGACGGTGAGTGACGTGTCGCGCACGTCCGCAGCCTTTTCGGCGAAGATCGCGCGTAGCAGCTTCTCTTCAGGCGAAAGCTCGGTCTCGCCCTTCGGCGTGACCTTGCCCACGAGAATGTCGCCGGGCTTCACCTCCGCGCCAACGCGGATGATGCCGTCGGGGCCGAGGTTCTTGAGCGCGTCCTCGCCCACGTTCGGAATGTCGCGCGTGATTTCCTCGGGGCCGAGCTTAGTGTCGCGCGCGCCGCAGTCGAACGTGACGATGTGCAGGGACGTCAGGACGTCCTCGCGCACGAGGCGCTCGTTGACGAGGATGGCGTCCTCGAAGTTGTAGCCGCGCCAGCTCATGAACGCCACGAGCAGGTTCTTGCCGAGGGCGAGCTCGCCCTGGTCCGTCGCGGGGCCATCGGCAAGGCAGTCGCCCGGCTGCACCTTCTGTCCGTGCTTGACGATCGGCTTCTGGTTGAAGCATGTGCCGGCGTTGCAACGGCGGAACTTCTGGAGGTTGTAGCGGCGGATGCCCTTCTCGGGGTCGTCCTGGAACTGCGCCTTGCCGGAAGGCAGCGTGCCGTCCGGAGTGACCATGATGAACTCGGAGCAGACGTACGCGACCGTGCCGGGCTGGTCGGCGCACACGATCACGCGCGAGTCCTTGGCGGCGACGCCTTCAAGGCCCGTGCCAACGTAAGGACGCTCGCTCTGGAGAAGCGGAACGCCCTGGCGCATCATGTTCGCGCCCATGAGCGCGCGGTTAGCGTCGTCGTGCTCGAGGAACGGGATGAGGCCGGCGGCGATGGAGATCACCTGCATCGGCGCCACGTCCATGTACTGCACGGCCTTCGCGGGCTTTTCGCAGAACTCCGTCTTGTAGCGGCACGTCACCTTCTCGTCCACGAACGTGCGGTCGGGGTTGAGCGGCGCGTTCGCCTGCGCGATCACGTACTGCTCCTCCACGTCGGCGGGGAGGTACTCGACCGTGTTCGACACCTTGCCGTTCTTCACCACGCGGTACGGCGTCTCGATGAAGCCGAAGCGGTTGATGCGCGCGTAGAGGCCGAGGGACGAGATAAGGCCGATGTTCGGACCTTCAGGCGTCTCGATCGGGCAGATGCGGCCGTAGTGCGAGGGATGCACGTCGCGGACCTCGAAGCCCGCGCGCTCGCGGCTGAGGCCGCCAGGGCCGAGGGCCGAAAGACGGCGCTTGTGGGCGAGACCGGAAAGCGGGTTCGTCTGGTCCATGAACTGCGAGAGCTGCGACCGGCTGAAGAAGTCCTGCACGTGCGCGGAGAACGTCTTCGAGTTGACGAGGCGCTGCGGCGTGAGCGGCCCCTGGTTGGAGGAGTCGTGCAGCGTCATGCGCTCGCGGATCAGGCGCTCCGTGCGCGCAAGGCCCACGCGGCACTGGTTTTCAAGCAGTTCGCCCGACGTGCGGATGCGGCGGTTGCCGAGGTGGTCGATGTCGTCCACCTGGTCCTTGCCCATGAAGATGCGGAGGAGGAGGCGGATGGACTCGATCACTTCCATGCCGCTCTCGTGGAGCGTACGGAGCTCCTCGGGGATCTGTCCGCCGAGGCCGAGCTTCTTGTTGATCTTGTGGCGGCCCACGTAGCCAAGGTCGTAGTGCGCAAGCTCGAAGAAGAGCTTGTGCATCATCTGCTTCGCGTTCACGGCCGTAGGTGGATCTCCCGGACGCATGCGCTTGTAGATGTCCTTGAGGGCGTCCTCTTCGTTGTGGATGCCGATCTTCGCGTCTTCCTTCAGCGTCTTTATGAGCGTGCCGTTGTCAACGGACACGTCCACCACCTCGACCGCACGGATTCCGGCCGCCGCGAGCTGCTCCATCATCGCGGGAGTGCAGGGATCGTAGCGGCGGGCGATGACGGCGTTGGAGTCGGCATCGACCTTGTCCTCCTTCATGACGAGGAGGCGGAGTTCGGAGTCCTTCCACTTCTTGCCCGTCTCAAGCGTCTTGAAGTCGTAGAAAAGCTTGAGGATGGACTCGTCAGAGCCATATCCGAGCGCGCGCAGCAGCGTGGTCGCGAAAAACTTCCGGCGGCGACGGCGCTGGTCCATGAAGCACCACATCACGTCGTTCGTGTCGAACATGATCTCGATCCAGCTGCCGCGGTCCGGGATGATGCGCACCGAAAGGAGCGACTGGCCGTTCGCATGGACCTGGCGCTCCGTGGAGATGCCGGGGCTGCGGTGCAGCTGGCTCACGATCACGCGCTCAGCGCCGTGGATCACGAACGCGCCGTCGTCCGTCATGACGGGAATCTCGCCAAGGAACACGTCCTCCTCGTGAACGTCCTCGCCGTCCTTCAGGCGGAAGGTCGCGTACAGCGGCTTAGAGTAGGTCTCGCCCTCGTACATCGCCTCCTGGCAAGTCCACTTCGGAGCCTGGAACTCGTACTTCACGAAGTCCAGCACGTAGCGGCCGTCATACGACTCGATCGGGAAGATTTCATGGAAGATGGCCTGGAGACCCTTTTCCGCGCGCTTCGCCGGCGGGACATCCTCCTGGAGGAAGTCGTTGTAGGCCTTCGTCTGGATCTCAATAAGATCCGGCGGGGCGTACACGTTCTGCAGACGCCCGAATACCTTGCGTTCAGCTTTCATTAGCTTACCTTTCAGTGTTTACTGATTATTGTCAATTAAGACGTTAAAAATTACCTGTTTTCCACCGCGAATGAAGTGTGGTAAGCGACCACTTTGTTAACTGTTTCGGCGGTGGATTGATTAGTATATCAAATTAACCCGCCTGTGACAAGGGGGTAAATGCAAAAATCGTAATCACCACCCCAATGCTTTGTAAAATGCCGGCAACTGGCCAGTATCGCCAAAATCAACGGCATTCCCCCGCCGTTATCTTGGCTCGGCGAAATCGCCTTGACCAGTTTTGCCTCTCGTGCGTTTTCTGGCCGTTTTACCTGATGCGGATGAAGAGCGGAATGTTATCTACTGAACACTCCACGAGCAGATTCGGATCGGATTGCCCCCGGCGGATTATCTTCGCGGCGTTCCATGTCGGATCGAAAAGAAACGGCGGCGGCGTGGCCAGTTGTGTAAACGTTGGCTGGCCATTCACCGTCGCGGCAAGCGAACGCGGCGAGCGGTTTGCGTTGAGGCGCAGTTTCCAGTCAAGCGCAGCGCGTCCTGTAGTGCCATCACACGTGAACTTGTCGCCAGTCACGAGATTCACGACCTTCCACTCTCCGCAGTCGTAACCGACTGACATTGCCTCTATAGTCAACCATGATGTTTGCCGCAACAAGATCGTTACTATTCGCCACAAACCTTGCCTGCGCAAGTTCATACACGTTGGACCAATTGCCGTTGTACCAGTCGTTCGTGACGGCGACGTAAGTGTTTGTTGTCGGAACGGCACTGACTGTTGCCGCCATGGTTAAAACTAGTGATACTATTGTTGTCTTCATTATCGTCATTTTAAAGTCATCTCCTCAATTTTATGCATGGCCGCTGCAGAAAGACCATTTGTAAAGGAAGATATATCAGCCGTCTTGTTTTGAGACAACAATGCATCGACAGCGTTAACTGCAAACGCATCTCGGAGCGACACTTGAACGGGAATTTCATGACCAAACAGAGCGACCCAGATATTGGTCGTCATTTCAAAATCAGACACGGGCGCAACGACCATTGAATTTGTCGCAATAGAAAAAGCGTCACTATACTTTCCTTTAAGCGACAATGCCTGTAATTGCAGCATCCTAGAGGCAAAAAAACGCCAATCGGAACCACTTCCGCAATAGGCAAGTTCCACAGATGAGCAAAGATTAGTTGCTTCGTCATAAGCCGAATCATCGTGTTCAACTTCTGCAAGTTCAAGCAGCACGGCAGACTTCAAAAGTTTACATGATGCGGTTTCATTGCAGTTTGTCAATGTCATCAAGAGCAAATCAATCTGGTTCGTCGTCTGCATCCGTTCGGAATACTTCACTGATGAAAATCCGTCCAGTATCCCGGTGATTTGTTCATTGAATCCTGCCACGCATGGCAACGACGCCCCCTCCGAAAACAACAAACAAGACAAAAGCAATACTCTTTTCATAAGGACATCTCCTCCACTATTTCAGCATACTTACTACGAAGGGTCCACCCTCGTCCGACTCGCCTGAAATACCGATATTCAATTCTCCCCCCGCCCAAGACACGAATTGCACATGCATTTCTCCCTGCGGGTTTGTCATTGGCTTTCATCCACGCCTCGACATCACCAGTTGAAGAACGCATTGCACACCAATCGCCAAGGATGCCAACTGCGCCTTGTTCATCTCGAGGCGCCTTGTATGCATATCCAAGCAGAGTCCCCGCCTCAGATGTGGAAATCCATCTGAGGCCAGGGCTGGCAGAATGACTCGTTGTCGTGTCTGGATAATGGCCCACCTTATCTCCTATGTCCAAGACTGAGCAACCAGCGAACACGACCGTATCGACATCATGCCAATGGTTTGAGACGTCTGAAGGACTGGCTACCCCATTCAAAACTCCAGTGTCGTGCGAACCATGGCCAGAATAATAGAGAATGTCGGCTTGCCGCTGTATCTGTATAGTATCTGAACTGGATCCACCTGCGAGGGCGACATGATCGCCAAGCGCGCTCGGGCCGTCACATGTCACGCGCACAGTTGCGCAGTCGAGAGCCCCGGTCACGCAAATGTCGAGCAAGTAGTATGCATCTTGGTTCGCTCCTTCCGGCATCGCATTGGCGACGCCGAAAAAATCGCCATCGACGGAACATGGATTCGGATCGATCTCATTTGCCAGCCCGTCACCGTCCCAATCATCGGGATTTACGCGTCGATACACCCGCTCCACGTCGTTCGAGCGCGTGATAAAGTTCCCATCCCCGCACAACTCGATCTGCGCGTTG
>CACZDG010000050.1 GCA_902779865.1 uncultured bacterium | reverse complement strand
CCTCCCTCTCCGCCAAGGCGGGCGTAATTCAATGGCAGAATAGGAGCTTCCCAAGCTTCTTACGTGGGTTCGATTCCCATCGCCCGCTCCATTTTTTTGTACGGAGAGCGCCATGGACATCCAGATACTTCCATCTTTGCTCGCGGCCGATTTCGGCTCGCTGGCTGCGGAAATCACGCGCGCCTGCAAATCGGGCGCCGATGCCCTGCATCTTGACGTGATGGACGCCCACTTCGTTCCAAATCTCTCGTTCGGTCCCGACGTGGTGTCGCTGTGCAGGCGCGTGGAGCCGTCGTTCTACCGCCACGTACACCTGATGATGACGCGTCCGGACCTCTACCTCGAGACGTTCGTCCGCGCCGGTGCGCAGACGGTTCAGATACACGTTGAGGCTGACTGCGATCTGCACGCGGAGCTTCCGCGCATTCGTGCGCTCGGGGCGCGTGCGGCGATAGTGCTCAACCCGGAGACGCCTATCGAGGCTGTATTCCCCTATTTTGCAGAGTGCGACGAGGTGCTGGTGATGACGGTGCATCCTGGCTACGGTGGGCAGTCGTTCATCGCGGACTGTCTTCCGAAAATCACCGCGCTTCGCGCGCGTGCGCCGCGCATCGACATAATGGTGGACGGCGGGGTGAACGCGACGACGGCGCTCGACGCCGTCCGCGCCGGCGCGAACCAGCTTGTGGCCGGAAGTTTTCTATTCAAGCAGGCGGACATGGCCGCCGCCGTATCCGCCCTCCGTGCCAACTGTGCCGCAGTATGCTGACTTTCCACCTCGACATTTCCGACGACGGCCGTGCAGCGTTCCGCGGCGAACGTCCAGAAGGCGAGGACGGCGCACCAGTGCCGCTTCCTGGTAAGGTGCTGCTTTCAGCCGTACGCGAGGTGGTGTGGTTCAAGGACGCGCTGGAACTGGATGGCGAGCGCGTGGTGCCGTCCATGCAGAACCTGCTGATGTTCCTCTCCGACGTGCGCACACGCCGTTTCAAGGACGGTTTGTTTCTAGCTGACGACGCGCTGTCGGCCGCAGAGGTATTTCGCGCCGCCGCGCGCGTTGTGTCCGACGGCGCGTATCTGCCGTGCATCGTTGAAGAGGCAGACGGTTTTCATGCGCGGTGGATGCCGCTTGAGAGGTCGCGTGGTGCGTTCTTCGTGCGGCTTGTTGATGGCTTGGCCCGGTTTGGCGGACGCACTCCGCTAGAGACTGGGCGTAAGCGCCCCGACACAGTCCATGACGCATGGATCGTGGCGTTGCGGAGCGACACGGGGCTTGTCGATTGGCCGGAAGTCGATGAGGTTGAATCGCTCATGCGCGACCTGGAGACTTGGCGCGCGCCTCTTCGCGTATCCGCCGCCGACCGCGCCGCGCTGCGTTTCTCGCTTAAACCGCCCGCCACGGAGGACGGCACTTGGATGCTTCGCCTCGCAGACGTTCCGCGCACGCGGTCTGGTCTTGTGTCGCTTGGACAGGCAGCATCGATCTTCCCTCCGCTCGCGGCGCTTAGCGGCACGAAGGCGGAGCTTGACCGCGCATCGGCGGAATCCTTCCTGCGCATCGGCGCACACGCGCTCGCCGCAGCCGGTTACGCCGTGGACATGCCTGCGGGAGTGCTGGGCGAACATGTCACGGCCGAAGCTGACCTCACGCCGGTTTCCGACGTGCCGCGCTCTCAAGTGAAGACCAAGCTCACGATCCGCGTGGACGGCGAGGTCGTTACCGAACAGGAAATAGAGTTCCTGCTCGACCAGGACTCTCCTTTCGTTTTCTTCCGAGATCGCTGGATCGAGGTGGACCGGGCAATTCTCCGCGAGGCGCTACGCGCATTGCGTGACGTGAAGGGGCACAAGACTCCTGCGCGTGACGCGGTGGCGCTCGCATTCGGCTTACGCCGCGCCGGAGGTTTGCGCGTCGAACGTGTGCGCGCACACGGATGGCTGCGAGGGCTCATCAACGAGTTGCGCGGCGAGGACCGTTTCCACGTGCTTGAAACGCCAGCAGGATTCAAGGGCGTTTTGCGCGACTATCAGCTACGCGGGATGAGCTGGCTTGCGTTTCTGGCGCAATGGGGATTCGGGGCTTGCCTTGCGGACGACATGGGCCTTGGCAAGACGGCGCAGACGATTGCGTTCATCCTGCACCGAAACGCGCGGCGTCCCGCGCTCGTAGTGGCGCCGGTGTCGGTCACGACTAACTGGACGCGCGAGCTCGCGCGCTTCGCGCCGTCGCTGAAGGTGTATCTACACCAAGGTTCGCAGCGCATGACCGGCAGCCTCTTCCGCAGTATGTGCGCGGAGGTGGACGTGGTGGTTACGGGCTACGCGCTTTTTGCGAGGGACTTCACGCTTTTCGCGGAAGGGACGTTCTCCGCGCTCATCCTCGACGAGGCGCAGACCGTCAAGAACCCCGACACGCGCATCTCCCGCGCAGTGCGCGCTCTCGATGTGCCAGTGCGCGTTGCGCTCACAGGCACGCCACTGGAGAACAGCGCGAACGACCTCTGGGCGCTTGAGTCGTTCCTCAATCCCGGACTGCTCGGCGAGCGCAGGGAATTCGCGGACGAATTCGCGCGCGTTCTCCGCACGGGTGCGAACGCGGGAGTTGCGGCGAAGCTGAGGCACATACTCGCGCCGTTCATGTTGCGCCGGCTCAAGACCGATCCGGGCGTGGCTGCGGAGCTGGGCGACAAGCGCGAGATACGCGAATGGTGTTCGCTGGACGCCGTTCAGCGCGCGCGCTACGAATCGGCGCTGGCGTCGTTCCGCGCGGATGCGTCTGCGGACTCCGCCGACGGACGCGCCAGGCGCGGACGCATCCTCGCGCTGCTCACCGAACTCAAGGAGATATGCGATTCCGTCGCGCTCGTCAGCCAAGGCGTTGAGGCGGACGGCGGGAAGGTGCGGCGTCTCGACGAGCTTCTCGACTCCATCTTCGACGCGGGCGAGAGTTGCCTCGTGTTCACGCAGTACGCGCGGATGGGGCGTCTTCTGCGCGCACATCTACAGGAACGCTACGGGCGCAGGTTCCCGTTCCTTCACGGCGCCCTTTCTCCCGCGCAGCGCGATGCGGAGATCGCAGCGTTCAACGCGGACCCGGAGCCAAACGCGTTCATACTTTCGCTGAAGGCCGGTGGCTTCGGCCTCAACCTCACGCGCGCGACGCACGTGATACACTTCGACCGCTGGTGGAACCCCGCAGTTGAGAACCAGGCAACGGACCGTGCGCACCGCATAGGGCAGTCCCGCGACGTGTTCGTGCACCTCTTCATCTGCGCGGGCACGTTGGAGGAACACGTTGACGAACTGCTGGAATCGAAGCGCAGGCTCGCCGGCGAAATCGTTGGAAGCGGCGAGGCGTTCCTGCTCAAGATGGGCGAAGGAGAATTCGAAAGGATGGTGTCGCTCGATGGGCAGTAGAAACCATCCTCTCCGCGTGACGCGGAGCGCGTTCGGAATACGCGCGCAGGATTTGCGCACACTATCGCGCGGCGAATGGTGGTCGCGCAGGTGGATAGCGGCGCTCGAGGCGATGCGCCTTGGCGCGCGCTTCGGGCGCGGAAGACAGTACGCCGTGTCCGGACAGGTGACGGAACTCATAGTCGATGGGTCGCAGGTTTCGGCGACAGTCGTTGGATCGCGCCCCGATCCATACAGCGTGTCGCTAGGTTTCACATGCGCGGAAGGCAAGGCGCGCAAGCGTATTGAGGACGCGCTGCGCAAGAGTCCGATGACGCTTGGGCGTCTGCTTGCGGGTGACATGCCGATCGAGGTCGGAGATATGTTCCGCGCCGAGGGGATTCCGCTTTTTCCGGAGGCGGCTCCTCGTGGGAAAACGCCAGAAGGGAAGCTGGTGTGGGACGTCGCGATGCGGTGCAGCTGCCCCGACTGGGCGCGTCCGTGCAAACACATGGCCGCCGTGCTGTTGTTGCTCGGTGACGAAATCGCGCGCCGTCCCGCAACGCTTCTTGCGTTGCGTGGCGTGGACGTTGACGCCCTTGCGCCACGTGACGATGGCGATGTGGAAGAGACGCTTGCCGCACCTGCCGAGGGTTCTGCGTTTGCATCGTGCGGCGCGATGCTTGTGCGCCGGCTGGGGCCGATTCCGTTCTGGCGCGGCACGGTGCGTTGCGTCGAGAGCCTTGTAAAGATGCAGTCGCGTGCAAGCGCCGTTGCACAGGATGCGGTGTCTGGTACATCCATAGACCTGCGCGGCTGAATGGGGCTACACATGACTCTTGCGATTTGCTATAATTCCCCGGTGGAGAAAACAGAGAATGGACGGTTCGGATAAGAGCGGATTTCGTCGGGCGCTTGTGTTTGGCACCGGGAAGAGCGGCGGTGCCGCAGCGGAGTTGCTTCGGCGTTGCGGCGCGGAGGTGCGCGTGCTTGACGGCGACGATGCATATCCCGACGGCGCGTGGGATATTGCGGTGACGAGTCCTGGCGTGCCTCTTACGCATCCGTGGCAAGTCGCGGCGCGTGCGGCGAGCGTGCCGGTGATCAGCGAACTCGAACTCGGCGCACGGCACTTCGCGGGGAAGATGCTTGCGGTGACGGGATCGAAGGGGAAGAGTTCCGTGGTGAAGCTCGTTGCGGACGGTCTCAATGCGGCTGGCGTATCCGCTGTCGCGTGCGGCAACTATGGTACGCCGCTCTGCGAAGTTGTGCTGATGGAACCGCAACCGGCGTGGGCCGTGGTGGAGGTTTCGAGTTTCCAGATGGAGACCACGCATCCCGAAAACTTCCGCCCCGTCGCGGCCACGATACTCAATCTGCAGGAGGATCATCTCGATCGCCACGGCAGCGTGGAGGCGTATCACGCGCTCAAGCGCAAGATGCTTGAAGGGGCCGCGCGCGCCGTCGCCGCGGCGCGCGCGTGGGACGACTGCCTCGCGGGCTCGTATTTCGACAATGACGTTCTCCGCCCCAATGGAGAGGTCGCGGCGGCGCTTTTGGACGCCGCAGGGCTTCCGCGCGACGCTATCGCTCGTGCCTTCGCGAACTTCGTTCCGCTCGCGCACCGGATGCAGAAAGTGGCGGAAATAAAGGGAATTTCGTACATCGACGACTCGAAAGCCACGTCGCTCGCCGCGCTTGCGGCGGGTGTTCGGATGGCGCAGGGCGGGCGCACGGAGCCTTCGGTACGCTTGATTGCCGGCGGACTGCCGAAAGGCGATAATCCAAATTCTGTAATTACAGACTTGCAATCTACCGTGAAAAAAGTGTATCTTATAGGGCGTTGCGCAAACCAGTTCTCGGACGCATGGCGGGAAACCGTCCCGTGCGAGGTCTGCGGGACGCTTGGCCGGGCGGTCGAGATGTCCCGGCGCGATGCGCGTTCCGGCGAGGTAGTGCTCCTCTCTCCGGGGGCGGCGAGTTTCGACCAATTTAACAGTTACGGGGCCCGCGGAGACGCATTTGCCTCCTTCGTTCGTGCGGAGGTGGCGGGCGGCGATGTGGAAACCAAAAAACAAGGATGAAAAAAATGAAGGTGCAAAAGCTCGGACTTGTTCTGGGAATCAACATGGCTGCGGCCTGCCTGATGATGCAGGGCTGCAAGGCGACGAAGTCGGGGAAGAACGTTCCTCCTCCTCAGCCGGATAGTACAATTACGGTCATATCTCGGCCGACGGCGAAACCTTTCGTCAAGAGTGACGAGACGCCGGCAGAAGTGCCGGTGCAGACAATCGTGGTCGCACCAGCGCCTGCGGTGCCCCCTCCGCCTCCGCCCCCTGTCGTGCAGCCTCGGCCGTCGTCTGTCGCAACCGTCAAGCCGCTGCCGACCGCTACGGCGAAGCCGGCAAAGCCCGCTGCGTCTAAGAAGGTTGCCGCTGCTCCTGCGGAAGCCGCCGCCACCGAGGACTACGTCGTGAGGTCTGGCGATACGCTTTTCATAATCAGCAAGCGCACCAACATCCGCCAGCGCGCCATTCTGGCCGCCAACCCCGGCTTGAAGGCTGATCGTCTGCGTGTGGGCCAGAAGATCAAGCTACCCGTCACCGCGCCTGTCGCAACGGCCGTAGCCGCCGTCCCTGCGCAGAAAGACGCAGTGCCCGCGCCCAAGGCCGCCGAGAAGAAGGCTGACGAAGCCAAGGTGATGGCAGCCGCCGCGCCGGCATCCAAAGCCTCTGCGCCGGTGTCCGATGCCGCTGCGAACACGAAGGCACCCGTGAAGGCGAAGAGTGCATTCGTGGAATACAACGGTCCGACGAAGGAATACGTCGTCAAGTCCGGCGATTCGCTTGGCAAGATTGCCTACGAGAGCGGTATCACCATCCGCGCGCTCAAGGCTATGAACGGTCTCACGAAAGACAACCTCCGCATCGGGCAGAAGATCAAGATCCCGTCGGAAAAGCAGGTTGCCGAAACGAAGTCCGCCGTGAAGGCCGACGCCGCGAAGAACGTAAATGCCGCCGCAACGGTCCCGGCTGAAGCGAAGAAGTCCGCCGACGCCGCGAAGACTAAGGCCGCAAAGGACGCCGCGAAGCCCGCTGAGGCAACGAAGCCTGCTGAAGCCGCGAAGCCCGCAGAAACGGCGAACCTCGTTGAAGCCGCGAAGCCCGTGGAGGCCGCAAAGCCTGTAGAAGCCGCAAAGCCTGCGGAGGAGAAGCCTGCAGACGCCGCAAAGGTTGACGATGCGGCTAATCCCGCAGCCGACAAGGCCGCAGCCGAAGCGGTTGCGCCCAAGGACGAGGCAACGCAGCCCGAAGCCGCTCCAGCTGCGGCCGCAGGCCCCACGCATGTCGTGAAGGAGGGTGAGGATCTTGTGACCATCGCCATCATGTATGCCATCAGCCCGAGCGTCCTCATGGACATCAACAACATCAGCATGGCTGATCAGGAAAAGCTCAAGCCCGGCACCGTCCTCAAGCTTCCGGCGAACGTTAAAAAGTAACGGCCGGATATAGAACGTGCGGCGTACGCTGACAATTCTGGGAATAACGGTTCTCATGCTGTTGGCCGTCGGCTTCACGTTGCTGGCGTCCGCCGGCGAGGCCATGGGCCTCAGACTGCACAACAGCGCAACGTACTTCGTCACGCACCAGGCCGTATGGCTGGGCGTGGCGACGTTGTTTATGCTGGCGGCCGCGATCTTTGACTACCACAACTGGCGCCGTTATTCGACATTGACCATTGTCGTTTACTGCGTGATAGTGTTGCTGATGATCGCGGTGCTGTTCGCGCCCGAGACGAAGGGGTCGCACCGCTGGCTGCGGTTGTTTGGGCCCGTGCGCCTGCAGCCTAGCGAGCTCGCCAAGATATTCGTCGTGATCGCGTGCGGCGTATTCCTTGACTGGTCGGGGTGGCGCATCGAGAAGTTCTGGAAGGGTGCAGTCCCTGCGGTGATGCTCGTGGGCGTTCTGATGGGGCTTGCCGTAGTCGAACCCGACTTCGGCGCCACGATGGTGATCGGCCTTGCCGGCGGGGTCCTGTTCCTCGTGGGCGGCATGAAGTTCGTCCACATGCTTCTCATGGGCGGTGCGGGCGCGGTTGGAATCGTCACTCTGCTCATCTTCAACAAGAACCGCATGAGCCGCATCGCTGCATGGCTACCGGACTGGATGTCGTCGATGCTCGGCGTGCAGCCAGACGCGCTACTTGCGGGTGGCAAGGCCACGGCCATCGATTCCGCCGCGCACCAGTTGAACCAGGCGCTCGTGGCCATCAGCCGCGGCGGTGTGCCCGGCGTGGGGTTCACGAAGTCTATGCAGAAGCAGTATTACCTTCCCGAGGCGCACACCGACTTCATCTTCGCGATAGGTGCGGAGGAGCTTGGGTATTTCTTCTCGATCGGACTGCTTGTTCTCTTTACCGTGTTTTTCGTCTGCGGCATCCGCATCGCGCTTCGCGCGCCGGACCGTCTCGGACGCCTGCTTGCATTCGGCATGACGTTCCTCGTGTTCTTCCAGGTGCTGTTCAACATCGGGGTCGTCACCGGATGCCTGCCAACGAAGGGACTCGCCCTGCCGTTCATCAGCTACGGCGGTACGAATCTGATGACGGCCATGATAGCCGTCGGAATTCTTTTTAACGTCGGACGACAAATTGAGTTGCCAAAAGCGCGTCCAAGGAGTACAATATCACCCGTTTTTTCGTAAACCAACAAGGAAAGCAAAAATGTCTAGAGTCTATAACTTCTCGGCCGGCCCTGCCGTGCTGCCTCTTGAGGTCCTGCAGGACGCCCAGAAGGAAATGGTTGATTACAAGGGTTGCGGCATGTCCGTGATGGAGATGTCGCACCGCGGAAAGGATTATGATGCCATCCACCAGGAGGCGATCGCGACGTTCAAGGAACTTTGCGGATTGAACGACGACTGGTCCGTCTGCTTCATCCAGGGCGGCGCGTCAATGCAGTTCGCGATGATTCCGATGAACTTCCTCGGCGCGGGTCAGTCCGCCGACTACGCCAACCAGGGCACATGGTCGAACAAGGCCCTCAAGCAGGCGCAGATGGTCGGTACGGTGAACGTTGTCGCCAACTGCCAGAAGGACATCCCCACTCGCATGCCCGCGAACGACGAGTTCAAGTGGACGCCCGGCGCGGTGTACAGCCACGTCTGCACGAACGAGACGATTTCCGGCGCGGAGCTGAAGGTGATCCCCGATTCCGGTTCGCCTCTGATCGGCGACATGTCGAGCGACATCCTCTCCTGCGAGCGCGACTACTCGAAGTTCGCCATGTTCTACGCGGGTGCGCAGAAGAACCTCGGCCCGTCCGGCATGGCCGTGGTTGCGATTCGCAAGGAGCTCGCCGAGAAGGGCTCCACCACGATTCCCACGATGCTGCAGTACCGCACCTACGTGGATGAGAACTCGCTCTACAACACTCCGCCGACTTGGGGCATTTACATTTTCGGCGAGGTGATGAAGTGGGTGAAGAAGATGGGCAAGGAGAACCTCTTCAAGCTCAATGCCGAGAAGGCGAAGAAGATCTACGACGTGATCGACGGCTCTGGCTTCTACCGCGGCACCGCGCTGAAGGAGTACCGCTCGAACATGAACGTCACGTGGCGTCTGCCCACCGAGGAACTGGAGGCGCAGTTTATCAAGGAAGCCGCCGCCGCCGGCATGAAGTCGCTCAAGGGACACCGCTCCGTTGGCGGCATCCGCGCGTCGATCTACAACGCCTTCCCGATGGCGGGCGTCGATTGCCTCGTCGATTTCATGAAGGATTTCGAGAAGAAGAACGGTTGAATCAAGTAAAAGGAGCGTGACGATGAAACTTACAGCATTCATGTTGGCTGCATTGGCGGCCGTAACCGCAGAGGCTTGGCAGCAGGTGCCTGGCATGAAGACGCCGTGGGGCGAAAAGGTCACGCCCGAAAACGCCTGGCGCGCCTATCCGCGTCCGCAGATGGTACGCCAGAACTGGACCAACCTGAACGGCCTCTGGCAGTACGCCGTCACGAAGAACGCGCCAGGGCGTCCGGCGAAGTGGGACGGCGAGATCCTCGTGCCGTTCGTGATCGAGAGCTCGCTTTCTGGGGTGGGGCGGCTCACTGAGCCGGACGAGACGCTTTGGTACAAGCGGTCGTTCGACGCGGACGTCAAGCTCGGAGAGCGTCTGCTCCTCCACTTCGAGCAGGCCGACTTCCGCGCGATGGTGTACGTGAACGGGCGCGAGCTGAGCGTTCCGCACGAGGGTGGGCAGATGCCGTTCTCCTACGACGTCACCGACTTCGTGAAGAAGGGCGCGAACGAGCTGGTCGTCGCGATCTGGGACCCGACCGCGTCCTTCATCGGCTCTTTCGGCAAGCAGTCGTTTAAGCCGCGGGGTTGCTTCTACACGCGCTCCACCGGCATCGGCGGCACGGTGTGGCTCGAGACGGTCCCGGCCGTACACATCGCGGGATACAAGGTCACGCCCGACATCGACGCGGGAACGGTGCGCTTCGAGTTCGATGTCGCCGGCGGCGGTTTCAACCGTCCGGAAGTTGCGGTGGCCGTTGAGTCCGTCCAGGGCCTGACGGCGACGACGAAGGACGGCGTCGCGGTTCTAAAATTGCCCGCCGGCTTCAAGCTGTGGAGCCCCGAATCTCCCGCGCTCTACGACTTCACGGCCGTCTGCGGCGCGGACAAGGTGCAGGGCTACTTCGGGATGCGCAAGATAGAAGTCAAGAAGGACGCGAACGGCGTTCTGCGCATCTTCTTCAACAACAAGCCGCGCTTCATCATCGGCACGCTCGACCAGGGCTGGTGGCCGGACGGCCTCCTCACGCCGCCTTCGGACGAGGCGATGGCCTACGACATCAAGAAACTCAAGGAAATGGGCTACGACATGATGCGCAAGCACATCAAGGTCGAGCCGCGCCGCTACTACTACCTATGCGATACGCTCGGCATCATGGTGATGCAGGACATGCCGTCCGGCGCCGGCGACAAGACCCAGCGCTACGGCTTCTACCGCCGCGAGCTGAAGGAGATGATCGACCACCTCTACAACGTGCCCAGCATCGTGAGCTGGATTCCCTACAACGAGAGCTGGGGGCAGCCTGGCGAATTCCTCACCCACGCGACGCTCGTGTGGACGCAGAAGTATGACCCCTCGCGCATCGTTGACGGCCCCTCGGGCTGGAACGACTACGAGGGCGGAAAGGTCCATGGGAAGCCGACGTCGCACAAGCCCGCAGGCGAGGAGGAGGCCGCCGACCTCGTGGACCGCCACGACTACGGTCGTCGTCCGGGAATGTTTGCGGTGAACGACCGCCGTGCGAGCTTCCTCGGCGAGTTCGGCGGCATCGGCTGCCGCGTGGAAGGGCACCTCTGGACGGACAAGGCGTGGGGCTACGGCGGCACGGGCAAGGACACCGACCGCAAGGCCGTACAGGATAAGTTCGTGTCGCTTATGGACCACGTTGGCGGTCTTGCGATGAAAGGACTGTCCGGCAGTGTCTATACGCAGACAACGGACGTCGAGGGCGAGATCAACGGACTCATCACCTATGACCGCAAGGTCGTGAAGTTCGACGAGAAGGCGCTTGCTGAGGTACACGAACGTGTGCGAGCCGCATTCGAGCTCGGCGTTACGCCGCGCGAGACCAAGGTGTTCGCGAAACGTCTTGATCCAGATGTCAACGCCTGGGCGTGGACCACGACGGCACCTGCCGCCGGATGGGAGAAGCCCGGCTTCGACGACACCGCATGGGCGCGTTCCGCCGGCGGGTTCGGCAGTGCATTCATACTAAAAGACCATCCGCACGCCAAGGGTGCCACGAAGTGGGAGACTCCTGAAATCTGGCTCCGCCGCCACTTCACGTACAAGAAGCCGACGAGCAAGATTCTCCAGGCGACCATCGACATGTTCCACGACGAGGACGCCGAGGTTTACCTGAACGGCGAACTGATTCTTTCAGTGAAGGGCTACAACACGAACTGGACGACGTTCTCGGTGCCAAAGGAGAAGTTTGCCGCAGCCGTGAAGGAGGGTGACAACGTGATTGCCGTTAAGGTGATTCAGACCGTCGGCGGGCAGTTCATCGACCTGGGACTCTCCGTGGACGTGGCGAAGTGATGCGAAAGGACCTTGATAAACTTAAGGCACTTGGACGCAGCGTGCAGGCGACGGGGGATTACGACCCCTTGATGCTCGATGCGTTCGAGAACCGGCATCCCGAGCGCGACTACTGGGTCACGTTCACGTGCCCGGAGTTCACCACGCTCTGTCCGAAGACGGGCCAGCCCGACTTCGCGACGCTCACGATCCGCTACATCCCGTCGAAGAGGCTCGTGGAGTCGAAGTCGCTCAAGCTGTACCTCTTCGGGTTCCGCAACCACGGCGACTTCCACGAGGACGTCGTGAACGTGATCTACGACGACATCTGGAAGTTGCTGCGGCCCAAGTACCTTGAAGTGTATGGCAAGTTCGCCGCACGTGGCGGCATTACGATCGATCCGTTTGTGAACGGCGGCGCGGGAACGTCATACCGTGCGCTCGCACGTAGCCGTTTCGAGACGTGGCAGGGAGTGCGAAACTGAATAGTTAAAGAAAAGAGAGACGAAGAAAATGGCAGAGAAAGAACAGAACGGGAAAAAGAGTGAGGCGCAGTCGGTCAAGCCGTTTGGTGCATCGGCCGGAATGGGACTGTGGCTGGCGGCGCTTGGATCATCGCTTGTTGCATTCATCATATATTGGTGTACTGTAGCGGGGTATCTGTATCCCGGGCTAACCTCCGATTTATACGTGCAGTGGATGGGGCTTGACGCGCTGTCGCTGCCGCTGCATCCTATATGGGGTGCGCTGGTGACTGGGCTAGGCTGCGGAACTGCGGACACGCTAAACATGTTCGCCGTGGTGTGCGGAGCTCTCTCGGCGGGATTTATCTGCTACCTTGTCGGTTTCTTCGTGTACCAGACGATAAGTCAGGAGGATACGATAAAGTTCGTCGGTTCGGCGTCTTTGGCGGCGGGAATCGTGTCGGCATTCGTGTTTGCGTTCTCAACTGCCGAGTGGCTGGCCTCTACGCACATGAATGTGCGTCAGTTCGACGTGACCCTTGCGCTGGCGCTTTTCATGTTGTTCATACCGCTCGTTCGGTATCCGCGCTTGACATGGGTGGTTGCTCCGTTGTTGGGATTTGCCGTCGGGGTGTGCCTGCTCGAAAGCCCGATATTCGTTCCCCTCATGGCCGTTTACTTCCTTGCGCTCGTCGCGGCGGTGGTCAAGAACGGCATCAAGTTCTACGTCCCTGCGGCTCTGTTCCTTGTGTCGATGGTAGGCGGGTTCATCCTTACGCTTGACAACGTGTCTGCCGCGTTTCTGAAACTCCCGGGCGTCGTGGACGGGGAATTCACGAACATGGGCGACGTCCTTTGGGCCATTGCCAACTCCTACAAGCAGGAGATACACGACTGGCTGTTCCGTCCGGGCTGCCTCGTGGTGGTGCTGCTCGCGGTGCTGCCGTTCGTCGCTTGTTCCTTTGCGTCCGCGCGCGGTCTGAACAACGACCGCACGTGGAGCCAGTATGCGTTCCACGGGGCGATGACCGCGTGCTGCGTGCTTGCGACAGTAACGCCGCTCGCCCCCGAGGCGTTGCTTCGTCCTTTTGGCGTCATACCGGTGGCGACGACCGCGCTGGTTGCCGTGGTCTGCGGTTATCTTATCGCATACTGGTACCTGGTGGCGCGCGTGCAGCTTCCGACGGCGGAATCCTCGGAATACGACGAACAGAGGCTGCCGGCCATAAAGTTTGGACGCAAGGCTGCGCCGATTGTCGGCGGAACCTTCGTTGGTCTGCTCGTTCTTGCCGCGCTGGTGAGCACCTTCGGACGCGAAGGAGACCGCGGCGAATTCGCAGACGTGTGTGCGAACGAGATACTCAATCGTATGGGCGAGCGCACGTGGCTGATCACAGACGGTCTTCTCGACGCCCACCTGCGTCTTGCAGCGGCGGCGCGCAGGCAGGAGCTGAACATCATCTGCATCAAAGGACGCAAGGAGAACGAATACAACGCCTACTGCAGGCAGCTCGCGGACCTTGTCGTGGCAAAGGGCGTCACTGCCGGCGACAAGACTACGGAAAGGCTTGCGTTCACGCTCCGCGAACTCGGCATGGTTGAGTTCCTGAAGTCGTGGTTCATGTTCGATCCCGACGTCTCGAAGAAGATATCGATCTTCAGAATGCCGGACTTCTGGTTCTGGGCCAAATGCCGTCCTGTCCCGAACTGCCTTGTGTTCAATGGCGTGGCGGACGTGGCGAAAGTGGATGGACTCAAGGTAAAGGCCGACTTCCTGGAGTTCTGGAAAAAGGTCGAACCGATTCTGCACGCCGAGCGCAACAAGGGCTCGCGCGCAATACGCGAATCCGACAACCCGACAGACCGCTGCCGCCTCGAGTTGCGCCGTCACGTGGGCTTCATCGCGAATAACCTTGGCGTGATGCTGCAGGACCAGGGACGCGACGAGGACGCGTTCGAGCTGTACGACCTTGTACTGAACACGATCGACTGCGACAACATCTGCGCGCTCTTCAACGAGTATGAAATGGCCCGAACCGGCAAGAAGGTGGCCCAGCAGCGCAGAAAAGACGTGGAGCAGCGGCTTAAGGACATCGTCGAGGACACCTCGCGCCGTTATGAGCTCAAGCCGCTTTCAAGCTACTACGGTTACGTCCGGTCGCCCGAGTTCTTCGTGCGGAGCGGGCTCAGCTGGGCTCGTTCCGGCGAGACGGGCTACGCGCTTGAGCAGATCAGGTACGCAATCGACCTTGCACCCGGGGAAACGCCGCCGAAGGAGTTGCTCAACATGATGGCGAGCTACTACGCCCAGGACAGGCAGATGCAGAAGTCGCGCGAGATGTACAACGAGGTGCTGGAGAAGGATGCCAACAACCACGACGCACTCGTCGGCCTCTGGCGCCTTTCGTTGCAGGAAGGCGCGTTTGAAAAGGCTAAGGAATACCTTGAACGAGCGGTGAAGACCACTGCCGACGAGGCGGCCCTGCGCCTTGACACTGCCCTCCTGCACATGATGAACAACAACCTCGAAGAGGCGCGGATAGCCCTCCAGAAGATCACCGACCTACAGCCGCACTCGCTTCAGGCGTGGGCGCTCCTTGCCGGCGTGGTGCTGCAGCAGTCGGACCAGGCGAAGACCCCGGAGCAGAAAAAGAAGATACTCGCCCAGATCGAAAACGCCATCCTCCCGAAGATGGAGAACCTTTCCGACTCCCCTCGCAACTTCTTCGTGCAGACTACGCGCGCCCTCGTCATAATGCGAAAGGGCGATACTCCCGAATTGCTGAAACAGGCGCGCACCGCCCTTGAACTCGCATGGCAGAGCCGCCCCGTCGTGGGAGTGGGCGGAATGGTGCTTGATCTCGACTACCGTCTTCTCGACCGCGAGGGTGCCGAACGCCACGCGCTTCAGATTCTGCGCATGGACGGCAAGCATGCGTTCGCCAACTGGATCATGGGCTCGATTCGCATGGGGCAGTCGCGTCTCCCCGAAGCTGAAACGTATTTTCGCAACGCCATCGACTCCGAACATCCGCTTCCCGCCGCGTTGAACGACCTTGCGGAACTCTGCCGCAAACAGAAGCGCTACGATGAGGCCGAGAAGTACGCGCGCGAAGTCACGAAGACCGAACCAAAACTGTACGTCGGGTGGGAGACGCTCTGCGCCACGTTCCTCGACCAGAACAAGAACCTTGCCGAGGCCGAGGTCTGCATCCAGAAGGCGATCGAGCTTTCCAAGGGTTCGGACATCCGAATGCAGATCACGCTCGCCCGCGTCCAGCTCGCTAAGAAGGACTTTGCGAAAGCGCGCGTCACGCTGCGCTCCCTCTCCAAGCGCGTCGAGGAGCTGAGTGAGTCCGACAGGGCCGAGTTCGACAGGCTTGACGAGCTTGCCAAGAGCAACGGAAAGGCGAAGGGTGGAAAGTAGCCTATTCCTGCGTGTCGTTTGTTGCGCAGCCGCCGCCATCGCGTCGGTTGCCGCGACCGCTGCCGACATCGAGGCCGAGGACGCCCGCACCGGCGGAAGGGGACGGTCCCACTGGCATGTGGGGCCGTTCTTCGAATACCGCAGGGCTGATCCCGGCCCTGCAACGTTCTGGGCGGTGCGTCCGTTCTACTCGCAGGTACGTGACCCTGAAACCGATACCGTTACGCGCGACGTGCTCTGGCCGCTTGGTGCGTACCATTACCATAACGAGGCCTCGTGGTACCGTGCGCTTATTGCATACGGCGACGCCCGCGATAGCGACCCGTCGTGGAGTTTCAACATATTCCCGCTTTGGTTCTGTGGCAAGGACCGGGCCGGAGGCGGCTATTGGGGGGCGTTCCCTTTCTACGGCGAGCATCCGCATTTCCTTTTCATGGACGACTGGCAGTTCGTCCTGTGGCCCATTTGGCAGACGTACACGGTTAAGGGCGTACGCAGCCGCGGCGTGCTGTGGCCGTTCGTCACGTGGCGCGACGATCCTCGCGCGGGCGTTGGCGTATGGCCGTTCTGGGGAACGACCCGCCAGCGTGAAAGCGACCACGGCTACTGTCTGTGGCCCATCGCCACTTGGGCTGGCTACGATGCTGATCGCGATACGTCCGGCGCGGGCTGGTCGTGGATGTTCTGGCCCATCTACGGGCAGATCCGCCGCGAGAGGGAGTCGCAGGACCTGTTGCTGCCGCCGTTCTTCTCGTACGCCCGCACCGACTCCGCAACGCGCTGGCGCGTGCCGTGGCCGTTAGTGGAGGTTCTGCATTCATCAGTGCGCGACCGCATCAGCGTGTGGCCGCTTTGGGAATGGGTATGTTCGTATCCGTACGCCTCCGGCAAGGAGCGGAAGCCCGAGGAGCGCACGTGGCGTATAGGCTGGCAGCTTGTGGAGAGTTCGCACCTCGAAAGCGACCGCACGAGCGAGGACCGTTTCAACTTCTTCCCGTTCTGGACGAGCGAGAGCCGCTACGCCAAGGGGAAGGACGGCACGCTCAAGGAAACATCGTCGTACATGCGCGTGTGGCCGTTTTGGAGCTGCGAGACGAAGGGCGGGCGCTCGCACCACAGGGTTCTCGAACTCATGCCCATACGGCATACGGAGGGAATCGACCGCAACTGGTCGCCGTTCTGGACGTTCTGGGAGTCTCGCGACCGCAAGGACGGACGCACACGCCATTCAATATTCTGGTCGTTCATAACGTGGCATACGGGCGAAAAAAAAAATAATGGCAAATGACGAAAAAGTAATGTCATGGCAAGGTTGTGGCAATGCCTAAATGATACACTAGTTGGCGTCTGGTCCAACCAGGAAAAGAAAGGAAGTAAAACATGACAAGAAACAAAATGCTGACATTCGGATTGGCCGCCGGGCTGGCGGCGCTAGCGGGCACCTGCCTCATCGCAAAGGAGAAGCAGTGCAGCGCGGATAAATCCAAGGAGCCCGCCGCGGCCGAGAAGGCGAAGGAACCCGCCACCCGGACGCAGGTGGAGACGTCCGTGACGACGAACGGCACGATGGTGACCGAACGCCGCCGCGAGACGACCACGACAACCGACACCGACGGAAACGTCGTCGCCACATGCACGAGCGAAAGCCTCCAGACCTATCCCGTCGGCGAAACCGCCACGGCTGGCGTGGTGGCCTCGCCCACCGCCAACGCGGAGCCCGTCAACACGGACACGTTCCTCGGGCTTAAGTTCGGCGACGTGTTCAAGGTCGGGAAGAAGGAGATCGTGCATGACGAGGACGAACCCTCGCTCGTGCGCGCGAAGTTCAAGCCGGCCAAGCCCCTCGCCGGGTTTGACGACTACTTCGTGTACCTCACGCCGAAGACCCACAAGGTCGCCATGGTGTTGGCGTGCGCGAAGAAGGCTATCGAGCCGACTGACGGCAACTGGCGCCGCCACTACCTCGTGGAGGCGCTTGAGAAGCGCTACCGCACCTGGGCGCGGCGTCTCTCCTGGACGCATCCCTACTACCGCTTCGACGTGGCGCCCGGCCGTCGCGTGACGGCGTGCCTCGCCGGTGCGTCCGACGACTATGAGGCGATTATCACCGCATGGGACGCGGACGTCACGCGCCTCGCGGACGAGGAGCGCAGCGCAATCGCCGCCGAAGCTCGCAAGGCTGCGGAGAAGAACCGCGACAAGAGGATGCAGGACGCGCTTGACGCGTTCTGATGATTGGAAGGGACCGCTGCGCCATGCACGTGCTTATCGTTGAAGACGACGCGAAGATTGCGGAGTTCGTCGCCCGGGGGTTCCGGGAGGCGGGCTTCCGCACGACCCGTGCGGCTGACGGCGAAGACGGCCTTCTGCAGGCGCAGCATGGTTCCTTCGACGCGGCCATCGTTGACATAATGTTGCCGAAGATGGATGGGCTTGAGCTCATCCGCCGCCTGAGGGCGTCTGGCAACAAGCTGCCGGTGGTGGTGCTGAGCGCGCGCAGCAGCGTTGACGCGCGCATAGCGGGTCTCGAGGCGGGCGGGGACGATTACGTCTCCAAGCCGTTCTCCATCGCCGAGGTGATCGTGCGGGTGCAAACCGTGCTGCGTCGTGCCTCGGCGGACCCCGAGACCGTCCTGCGCGCGGGCGACCTCGAAATGGACCTCGTCACGCACAAGGTCTCGCGCGCAGGGGAATCCGTGCGGCTTCAGCCGCTCGAATACCAGCTTCTTGAATACCTCATGCGCAACAAGGGGCGCGTGATATCGAAGACGACGATTCTCGAACGGGTCTGGGACTGCTCCTTCGACCCGCACACCAACATCGTGGAGACGCGCGTCTGCCGTCTGCGCGACAAGATAGACAAGGGACACGACGTGAAGCACATCCGCACCGTCGTCGGGTTCGGCTATGTACTTGAGTGAGCACACGCTTGTATGGGCGCTTGCATTCAACGTGGTCGGCATAGTTGGCGCCGCCGTTGGCTTCGTGGCGTTCTTCCTCGCATACCGCTCGATCCGCCGCCGCCACGCGAAGGCGATGCAGGAACTGCACGACTTATCTGACGACATTGCGCACGACCTGCGCACGCCCCTCACGCGCATGAGGGCGCAGGCGGAGCTCGCCGCCATGGGCGACGTATCAGCGCAGGAACTCGCCGCAGGCGTTGCGGAGGAGACCACGTCGATGCTCGAACTGATCAACACTATGCTCGACCTCTCACAGACCGGCGCGCGCATCGAGCGTTCGCCGCGCATGGACGTGGACCTTGCGTCGATCGTGAGGCAGATGACCGAGTTCTACGCATCCGTAGCAGAGGACAAGCGCGTAGCATTCATCCTGGACCTGCCGGAAGGGGAGATCATCCGCTCCGCTCACAAGGCGAAACTGCAGCAGCTCGTAGGGAACCTGCTCGACAACGCCGTGAAGTTCACGCCGTCAGGAGGCACCGTAAGCGTGACGCTCACGAAGGAGCCGGAGACCGGTCTTGCGCGCCTTGCCGTGTCCGACACTGGCATCGGCATCTCCGAGGAAGACCAGGTGAACCTCTTCAAACGCTTTTGGCGTTCCGATGCAAGCCGGTCCCTGCCCGGCAATGGACTCGGACTCGCGGTGGTGAAGGCAATCGTCACCTCATACGGCGGAAGCGTCACCTGCACCTCGCGCCCCGGCGTCGGCACCACATTCGTCGTCAAACTCTAACCTGAACCGCCGCATATAGTCATTTGCGCATACAGTTACAGGCTGAAAGCGAAGGCACAAAGATGTCACTTGAGAGTTTTACAAAGAAAGCACTTAAGAGCTTCTCGAAGATAGTTCATGAAGCAATATCGCTTTCATATCTCAGTACATAATGAGGCCTTGCTCGCGATGAATGTTACTGCTTCAGTCGGCGAGGAGGTCGGGGATGGTCTGTCCCGTGGATTTGAGCTTGCCGGGCTTGGGTGGCGTTTTCTTTACGGCGGCGGGCTTTGCCGGTGCGGCAGTTGGCTTCGCCGGAGTTGCAGCAGGTTTCGCAGTTGTGGCCGGTTTTGCGGGCGTGGCCGGTTTCGCTTGTGTGGTGGGCGTCACCACCTTGGGCTGGCCTGGCGTGACCTCAGTTGGCGTGATTCCCGTCGGCATGGTGGTTGGAGTGGACGTTGCATCGTATAGCTTGACGATACTCCAGATGATGAAAATGATTACCACCACGGTCAACAGCAGAAGGGCGGACGTCCTCCAGACTCGGCGCGGAATCCTGTGGAACGTATCCAACACGCCGCTTGAAATGCTTGTAAGGCTCTTGCGGAAACGCTCCGCAGCCGTGGGACCGCCCTCGTCGTACGTGCTTGGTGTGAGGTACGGCGATGAATCGAAATCGATTGGCGGGGGCATTGGCGAGGCCTTCTCTGGCTGTCGCGGTGCCTCTGGCAATTTGGGCGCGACCATCTGTTCCTGAGCCGAGTGCTCAAACAGCTCCAACCCGCGTACAACCGGCGGAGGTTCAACAATAGGCAGAGGTTGTGGCGGCGGTTCGGGAATAGGCTCTGGTTCGGGGATGGGTTCTGGCGCTGGAGCAGGCGGCGGCTCGGGAATTGGCTCCGGTTCGGGGGTGGATTCTGGCGCAGGAGCGGGCGGTGGTTCAGGAATCGGTGTTGGTTCCGGCGCAGGAGCGGGCGGCGGTTCTGGAATCGGTGTGGGTTCCGGCGCAGGAGCGGGCGGAGGTTCTGGAATCGGTGTGGGTTCCGGTGCAGGAGTTGGGGGAGGCGCTGGGGTGGGCGGAGGTGGTTGTGGCTCTGGTTCTGTAGGAACTTCACGGATGTTGACAGTGGGGGCACGGCGACCCTCGTAGATGTCCATGAACTCGCGCACCAGCGGAATCGGGTCTAGTCCAACGCACTCTGCAAAGAGGCGCACGAATCCACGCCCGTAGATGGGTGCGGGGATCCGGTGGAAATCCTCGCGTTCCATTTCCTCGACGGTCTGGACGAGCATGTGCGTCTGCGCGGCCACTTGCGAGCAGGTGAGGCCCTTGGCTTCGCGGGCGTCTCTCAGCGTTTTTCCGAATGAACTCATCTTTGTTTTCCTATTTTAAAAGGGGCAATTGCAAACCTTTCTTCCGCGCCATTCGCGAGACAAGTCATGCGGCTTGACGGAACTCGCTGAAACGACTCTGCGCGTCTGAAAAGTTCAGCACCTTTAGTATGCCAAATCTACGCCCTCCGCGCAAGGGGAAAATGGTGGAAATGGTATGTCGCTGAATAAGCGACATGAAATTACCGAGTTCCGTTCACGGCTAGGATTCCATCCTGGCGATGGCGTGGGAAAGGACGGCGAGGGGCTGCGCGAGGTCGACGTTCTGCACGATCACGCCCTCGGGGACGGAGAGCTGCGCGGACGAGAAGTTCAGGATGCCGCGCACGCCGGCCTCCACGAGCGTCTCCGCGCACGCCTGCGCGGCGGCGGTGGGGACCGTGAGGATCGCGAGATGCACCTTGAGGCGGCGGACGAGCCGCGCCATCTCCGCGAGCGGACGCACCTTCACGCCGTGCACCGTGGAGCCGGCGAGGCGCGGGTTCGCGTCGAACGCGGCGACGATGGAGAGGTTCTGCTCCTTGAAGCCCGCATAGCCGAGAAGGGCGCTCCCCAGGGAGCCGGTGCCTACGAGTACCGCGTCCGTTGCGCTGTCCCATCCCAGCGCCCGGTTGATCGCCGCGCGGAGTTCCTCCGCCGGATAGCCGCGGCGAGGGCGCCCCGGCACGCCGGCCATCGCCAGGTCCTTCCGCGTCAGCACGGGGTCGAGCCCGAGGCGCTCCGCGAGCACGCTGCTCGAGATGAACGCCTCCCCGGCGTCCATCATCTCGCCGATGGCGCGCAGGAAGATCGGGTACCGCCGGATCGTCGGCAGCGGAAGCGGGTTTTCTCTCGGGTTCTCCATGACGCGACTAGTATACCACAACGGCGGTTGAATGTACACCTCGGATAGCGATAAAAAATAATAAATACTTTCATATCGCTACTTGAATACCGATAACGAAAGTGCTATACTATGCGCGTCCGCCGGAAAAGGTTCCGGCGGCAGATCGAACGAAAGAGAGAAGCACGAATATGGAGAACGAAGCAGGAATCGCGCCGGAGAACCCGGTAGCCGACCTCGAGGCGACGCTGGCGCGGGTGCGCGCGGCGCAGGCGAAGTACGCCACGTACACGCAGGAGCAGGTGGACG
>CACZDG010000049.1 GCA_902779865.1 uncultured bacterium | reverse complement strand
GATCACGACTTCGGTCGAGAACGAGTACAAGCACGTCAAGCAGTCCGGCGGTCGCGGCCAGTACGCGCACGTGTGCCTCAAGCTCGAGCCGCAGGAGCCTGGCAAGGGCTTCGAGTTCGTCAACGAGATCAAGGGCGGCGTGATTCCCACCGAGTACATCCCGGCGGTCGAGAAGGGCGTCCGCAAGGCGCTCGAGAGCGGCCCGCTCGCGGGCTTCCCGGTGGTGGACGTCAAGGCGACGGTGTACTTCGGTTCCTACCACGAAGTTGACTCGAACGAATTCGCGTTCGTCACCTGCGCGATGCAGTGCTTCAAGCAGGGCTTCCTCAAGGCGAAGCCGCAGCTCCTCGAGCCGATGATGGACGTGGAAGTCGCCGTGCCGGAGACCTACATGGGCGCCGCGAACGGCTCCATCAACCAGCGCCGCGGGCGCGTGGAGGGCATGGAAGACCGTGCGGGCGTCAAGCTCATCAAGGCGACCGTCCCGCTCGGCGAAATGTTCGGCTACTCGAACGCCATCCGCACGGTCACCCAGGGCCGCGGCACGTTCACGATGATCTTCAAGCAGTACGAGGCTGTGCCGAAGAACATCGCGCAGGAAGTGATTGAGAAGCGCATCAAGGAAGGCAAGGTCCGTCCTAGCGCGGAATAAAGGAGAGAATCCCATGAGACACTGTGTTCTTGGTGTTGTGGGAGTGGTTCTGGCGGCGTGTACACACGCCGCCAGAACGTCTTCCATAGAGGCCTTTGATCCGAATATGGTAGTTCAGCAGTCCGTCGTGGAGAACGGCGTACGCTGGATCGATGGCAAGAATCTGCCAATCGAGGGGCGCGCGTTCGACGACGTGGAACACTACTACGACCGCTTGCCCTCTAACGTCACGGCGAAGGTGAACGGCGGCGTGCGGTCGATGAAGCACCACTCGGCGGGTATGCAGTTCCGCTTTACGACCGACTCGAAGACACTCCACTTCAAGTGGGTGCCGTACAATCCACGTCTTTCCATGGACCACATGCCTTCTACTGGCGTGAGCGGCATCGACGTCTATCAGTTCACGAAGGACGGGTATTGGCGTTACGTCAAGACCGGTCGCATCACAAACGCGAAGGGCGGATCGCTGACGATCCCCTGGACGCCTGGTACGCCGTGTCTCGTGAACCTTCCGCTCTACAACGGCGTCAAGTCGTTCGCGCTCGGCATCGACCCCTCTGCAAAGATTTCGTCCGCGCCGCCGCATCGTGGCGCGTCGAAGCCCGTCGTGTTTTACGGCACGTCCATCACCCACGGCGGCTGCTGTTCGCGTCCGGGCCTCGCGTTCCCGAGCGTCGTGGGCCGCGACCTCGACGTGCCCATCGTGAATCTCGGATTCTCCGGCAGCGGCGTGATGGAGTACGAGATGAGCGAGCATCTTGCCCGCATTGACGCGAGCTGCTACGTGCTCGACTGCCTTTGGAACATGGGCATGACGAAGGCCTCCGACGTCAACAACCGCCGAGGCAGGAACGTGGACGAAAACTACGAGCCGTTCATCCGCAACCTGCGCGCGAAGCGTCCGGGCGTGCCGATCGTGATGGCGGAGCGTTGCGACGTGTATTGCCGTCCTCAGAACAGCCAGGACCAGTTCATCCGCAAGCTTTACGAGAAGTTGATCGCGGAAGGCTGGACGAATCTCGTGTACCTTCCCAAGGACAAGATGTACACGGGTGACTTGGAAGGTACCGTTGACGGAACGCATCCGAACGACTGGGGCATGATGTCGATGGCGAAGGCGTTCGGCGAGGCCGTTCGCAAGGCCCTTGCGCTGGATTGAAGTAAAAAAGAGATTGAATGCGAAGGAGTCCGTGGAGGTACCGGGCGAGCACTTATGCAAAAAGATAGTAACCGCAATTCTTGCCGTTGGCATCGTTGCGGCGACGTCTGCCGAAGTGTGGTACGTGCCGGGCTGGAACCGCACGGCCGAGACGAATGGGCTTGCGTACACGTCATGCACGAACGTGTTCAAGGGTAATGTCTGTGCGTTCTGGGGATGGGACGGCGACCGTAGTTGGTCAACTTCTGCGGCGAACGCGGACGTCGCCGCGAAGCGTCTTGCCGCCGAGATCGCTGCCACCAACGCCGCCTTTCGTTCCGAACTCGTGATCGTGGGGCACTCCCTCGGCGGCCGCATCGTGGCGCGGACGCTCGCGGAGTTGTCGCGCATGGGCGTGAAGGTGGGGCAGGGCATATTGCTCGCACCGGCGATTCCAATGAACGACCCCGACGTCGCGCTGATGGGCGGCGGGTGTGTGCGTCCTACCATCGTTGTGGTGAATCCGAAGGACACCGTCCTCAAGTACTGCTATGACATGGTTGGCGGCGAGGACGGTCCGGCGCTCGGTCGTAATGGTTCGTCGATTGCGCTCACGAACGTGGTGGAATACGCCGTCCCAAAGACGATCACGAATGAGACGAAGATCGATGCCGCATGGGGGCGTTCCGAGACCGTCAAGCGCGTGTGCAACCATCTTGCGGCGTTCTACTTCACCGAACTCCGGCGCATCCTCGACGGCAACCCGTCGAAGTCCGCACAGGTGCGCGTGCCGCAGGGACGCATCAACTTCGAATGGAAGGTGATCGACGCCGGCGTGTGGTGGAACGTGCTCGACACGTGCGGCGGGTGGAAGCTTGAGCGTAACATCGTGACGGGCCACTGTCGCATCATCAGCCCCGAGCGCAAGCGTGTGGCATGGGGCCCTGAATCCCAAATGCGCACCTCCTTCAGAAAAATCCACACACAGCTCAGCCAAGATGGCGGCTTTCCCAGTCAGGACGGGTTTGGTATATTACCCGGCCAAGGAGGAAAATATGACAAGTAAAGTGAATCGGTCAACTGGCATCACGCGGAAGGGGTTTCTCGCCGGCGAGTTCTGCATGGTTGGGGAGTTCGGCTGCAACAATGGGACGTCGTACGGCACGGCGTTTGCCTGGATGGAGCATTGCCTGAAGCTGTGGAAGAACAAGAACATCGGCTGGGCTCTCTGGAACCTGCGGGGACGTTTCGGCATCATGGATTCTGGCCGTAAGGATGTCGCATACGAGGATTTCAACGGCCACAAGCTCGACCGCAAGATGCTGGAACTGCTTAGGCGTTACTGAGGAGTAAATCATGCTTATACTGAATCGACGCGATTTTCTCAAGAACGCCACCGCGTTTGGCGCGCTTGCGGCAACCGGCATTGCGCGTGGCGCTTCCGACGAGGTCGGCAAGCCCTACCCCGGCTGGAAGCCGGGCGAGATGGATCTCCATTTCGTCTATACGGGCTGCGGCGAGAACATGTTCTACCGTCTCCCCGACGGCACGGCCATCCTGAACGACACGGGCGACTTCTTCCGTACGCGCGATCGTGGCCAGGTTCCGCTGCTGCCCTCGCCCGACCGTCTCGGTGGCGAGTGGATGGCGCGCTATATCCATCGTGTGTATCCTGAAAAGGCGATCGACTACGCCATCTTCTCGCACTGGCACTGGGACCACGTCGGCCACGCGACGTTTACCTCCTCCTACGAGGGGCTCCGCTACCGCACGACGCCGGACGGACGCAAGATCAACGGCTTCCTTTGCGTGGCCGAGGAGTTTGGCGTCAAGCACTACTTCGACCACGAGTACCCGGAGCATGGCAAATACAAAAAGCAGGATTCGTCCATGAAGCTGCTTGAGCCGTGGATCGAGGCTCAGAAGAAGAAGGGGCTTGTCGTCGAGCCGTTCAAGGTCGGCGCGCTTAACCAGATTGCGCTCCAACGCGATCCCGCCCGCTACAAGGACGTGTTCTCCATCCGCAACATCTGCGCGAACGGCGTGCTGTGGGACGGCAAGGACGGCGTGCGCGACTACGCCGCGGAACACGTGGTCGTCACGAAGGACGGGCAAATCCCGCAGAACCCGCTTTCACTGGCGTTCGTGATCCAGTACGGCAATTTCCGCTACTATGCGGGCGGCGACGTCGGGCGTCGGTTCAAGGTCAAGGGCGGCGGCGACGTCAACTACGAGGGGCTCGTCGGCGAGCGCGTGGGGCCCGTGACCGTCTGCAAGATGAACCACCACGGCTGCTCCGACTCGATGGACGAGGCGTTTGTCAAGGCCGTGCGCGCGCAGGCGTACGTGGCGTGCATGTGGTGTCCGGGACAGCTGGCGCCGAAGACGCTCAGGACGATCAGCAAGTACGCCGATCCGGCGATTCTCCCGAACCTCATGCCGGCCAAGCGCAAGGCGAAGGAAATCAACGAACCGTACATGAAGAACATCCTCGTGCCAGATGTCGCGCACGTCGTCGTCAAGGTCCTGCCCGGCGGCAACGCCTACCGGATTTACCTCCTTGAGGCGCACGACGAGTCGATGAACGTTCTTTCCGTTGTCGAGAAAAAGGTCTGAAAGGTATTTGTCATGGGGACATCATCAACTACGACATTAAGTACCGCATGGGCGACGAGCTGAACGCGGGGGAGTGAAGTGCTACCTAGTGCTTTACGCCGTAAAGCGGATATGGTATAATACGGCTCAACAAAGGAGAAATCTTTTATGACGCAAGTGAATTTCAGAAATAGACAGTGATGTGAAGCGCGAGGCGGACGAATTGTTCGACCACCTCGGACTGAGCCTTTCCGCCGCCATCACCATTTTCATCAAGCGATCCATCGCGCATCGCGGGCTGCCGTTCGCCGTCTGCGAAGATGATTCGCATGCGGTTTATGTCCCTGCGCATCCAAGGTCGTCGGCGGACGTGCGCAGGAAGGCACTTCGCGCGCTGGCCGGCTCGTGGAAAGACAAACGTTCGGCGAAAGAGATCGTCGATGACATAGAACGTCACAGGACTCGGGGCAGGAAGGTGGAGCTGTGACGATCCTCGACACGAACATTTGCGTCCGGTTCCTTCGGGGGGGATGAGTCCGTAGTGAGGCGACTTCTCGATGCCGATGAGAATGACGATCTGAGAATACCGGCCATGGCCGAAGGTGAATTGTTCTATGGGGTGGAGAAGTCTGAACGTCGAGATGAAAACCGCGAGAAAGTGAAGTCGCTTCTGGCTTTTCTCCCGGTCTGCCACGCAGATGACGAGACGATGGAGAAGTTTGGGGAACTCAAGGCGAAGGCTGAAGCCGCAGGGAGGCGCGTTGACGATGCAGACGTGATCATCGCCGCCACCGCCATGCGGCACGGCGCTCTCCTTGTGACTGGGAACACTAGACATTTCTCGCGCTTTGATGGACTTGAAATCGAAGATTGGCGGTAAACCGGCGGCGTAATCTGAATGACTAACGGAAAACATATACGCAATGTCCAGATGATCGGCAATGCGGCGTTGATGAGGCTGCCGAAGACGGCGTTCCTTTCGTCGCGCAAGGTCGCGCCGAAGGACGTTATGCGGTGCTACGACTGGGCTACAGGGGTGCGTGACACGGACAAATGCATCATGGGCGGTTTCCAGAGCGCGCTTGAGAAGGACGTGCTCCGTTTTCTCCTGCGCGGCAAGGCTCCGGTCATTCTCGTTTTGGCGCGTAAGCTTTGGAACGAGGTGCCGGAAGAGTTGCGCGAACCGCTTGGCGTGGGCCGTCTCCTCGTCGTTTCTCCAGTTTCCGCCGCGCGTGTGTCGGCTTCCATGGCCATGTCGCGTAACCGATGGATTCTCGAAAACTGCGACGAGGTCGTCATTGGCTCGCTCGACCCGAACGGAGGCTTGGCGAAACTCGTCGGGGCGTATCCATCTGATCGAATTGTTCGCCTTGACAAGGAATAATAACCCCGGACTTTGCGAAATGCGGTGGTGGCCGGCGTGTGGTTGAAGCGTTGCCAAGATGGTGGCGACAAAGGAAGAACGAGTGAGGTGTGTAGTTTTCGGCCTGAAAAAGTTATGTGAATCGGAAGTCGGGCGTCCGAATTGCATGAAATTATGGTATTATCCGACGTTCAAGACAGGGGTGGCTTGAGAGCGTCGTGACGAATGATGCGGTTTCATACACGAGGGGCAGTTGCAAAACCCGATGTGGCAAGGATGCTATCGCCCTTGCAGCTGCCTCTCAAGGTAACGAAGTGACCAGTTGCGGACGAGTGGGGATTTGGTCGTATAGAACGAGCAAATCTCTCGGTCGCCGTCTAAGAGCGTTGCGCGGTCGCCGTACACGCTGATTTCCGTGCCGCCTAACACGTTTGCGGCGAGTAGGCACTTTTCAAGCCCGTCGCCGCGTCCGAAATTCCATACCTCGTCCGGCTGGGCGAGGCGCGAGGGGCCGTCGTAGATCGATTCGTCGGCAAGTGCGGCGATGCGGCCGATGACTTCATCGGGGTGCTCCTTCAGCGCTTCGCGCGATACGGGATTGCGCTCAAGGGCGGCTTTGACGAACGGACCTTCCTCCGTCATGCCGAGTTCGTGCGCGGCGTATGGAGCGAGCGCGGCGGCGCGGTTCGTGGTGCGAAGGGCGTCGAGTCGCTGTGCGATTTCCGCACGCTCCATGTCCGGCGTGAGGCCGAGCGGGGCGTCCGAACGGTCGAACGTTACGCGCGTGGCGTCGGGGAGACGCGGCGTGACGAGGCGTTTGTCCACTGCGTCTTCTGGCGGCACGAGGAAGGATGTGAGCTTGCGCGAGAAGTCCGCGTAGGCGTCCGGGTCGATCGTGGCGGTGGGGTAGAGGAGGTGGATGTAGCCCGTCGCGTGGGATACGATCGTGACGCGTTCGTGTTCAAGGGCGCGTCGTGCCTGCTGTGAGATTACGGTTCCGTTCGCCCACATGGCCTTCGTCACGAGGCGGCGGTTGTTCGTGAGGATGCCGGTGTCAACGTCGAGGAAGTTCTGCGAATGGAGCGGCGTCGCCATGAGGTAGATGCCGTCGAGGGGAAGTCCGCACACGACGAACGCGGCGGCGGCGTAGAGCCCCGCGAGCGACACGCATTCGCCCGCGCCGACGGTGTGTTTCTTCTTGTGGCGGAAGGCGTCCATTGCTTCGATGGTTTCCGTCTTCCAGTAGGGGATGGTGTCGCTGGTGTATTTGTCGAGACCGAAGTGCCGGCGGATGTCGATGTCGTAGTAGTAGGCGTCGCCGTGGTAACCGAAGAGCGCATTGGACTTGGATATCTCGTCTGGCGATAGGAATGGGGCGAAGCGGGCGAGTTCGTGCTGCCGGGTGGTTAGCCCCCATGTCTCGAGGTCGAGGTTGAAGGTGTAGTTGTCCATTATGTGCTGGCGGAGGCGCTGGAGACGCTTCTTAGGGCGCATCTCGCGGATTCCGTCGAACCAGGCGAGGTTACGCCATTCCCAGAGCCGGGGCGAGAGTATGTTCGCCAGCACCAGAGAGTACATCAACTCCGGGAACACGAATATCTCCATGTCCGAGAGAGTTGCCGCAGACGATTTTTCTTCGTTTGAAATATCTTTCATAATGTGCGCAGTAGTATATTAAAATCGTTCCGCCGCGTCAATTTGAATCCAAACGCGGGCGTGGATATGCTATACTGTGCGCATGGACACACTGAAGATGGCAATGGTAGGAGGCGGAACGGGCGCGTTCATCGGGAAGGTGCACCGCGCCGCCGTCCAGTTGGTTGGCGGCGTCGAACTGGTGGCGGGCGCGTTTAGTTCGCGGCCGGATCGGAGCCGCGAGGACGGTGCACGGCTGGGGCTGGCGCCGGAACGCTCGTATGCGTCGTGGCGGGATATGCTTGACGGCGAACGCGCGCGGCCCGAGGGCGAGCGCGTGGATTTCGTGAGCATCTGCACTCCGCCCGACTTGCATTTCGAGGTCGCCAAGGCGTGTCTCGACGCGGGATTCCACGTGATGTGCGAGAAGCCGCTAACGCGCACTGCTGCGGAGGCGGAGGAACTGTGCGCGTGCGCGCGCAGGGCGAAGCGCGTGTTCGGGATCATGCACCCCTACGTAGGCTACCCGCTCGTCAAACTCGCACGCGACCTCGTCGCGCGCGGGGAACTCGGGCGCGTCGCGAAGGCGGTGGTGGTGTACCCGCAGGGGTCGTTCAGGCGCATCGACTGGACGAAGCCGCTAACGCCAAGGCAGCAGTGGCAACGCGATCCGCGCCGGCAGGGAATCTCGTGCTGCATGGGGGATATCGGCGTACATGCCGCCAACATTCTGGAGTACGTGACGGGGCTGAAGATACGCAAGCTGCTTTCGGACATGTCGCGCTTCACCGGCGGCGCGCTTGACGACGACGGCGCGGCGTTTCTGCGCCTGGAGAAGGGGGCGCACGGGCTGTTGCTCGCCTCGAAGGTCTCGACGGGCGAGGCGAACCCGCTGCGCATCCACGTTTACGGAGAGAAAAAGTCGCTGTTCTGGCGGCAGGACGAGCCGGACCTCCTCACCGTCTCAAGCCCGTTCGCGCCGATGGAGACGTGGAGTCGCGGCAGCGCATACGTCGCCGCCGCGTCCGCCGCCGCCGCGCGCGCGACGCGTCTTCCAGCAGGCCACCCGGAAGGATTCATCGAGGCGTTCGCCAACAACTACCGAAACTTCTGCGACACGATCCGCGCCAAGCGGGAACGCAGGAAGCCTACCGCCCTTGAGCTCGACTTCCCCGGCATCGGCGAGGGCGTGCGCGGAATGCGGTTTGTTGAGGCCATGGTCGCCTCATCCCGCCGCGGCAACGTGTGGATGCCCATCTAGCCAAATAAAACCTAATTTCCCAGTTGCCTTGAAGTCGGAGCTAGATGTGATATACTATTCGCCCTTAAGCGAAAGTGTTGAAAGAGAAGAAAGAGGAAAAACGATGTCTTTGTTTGAGGAGTTGAAGGCGCGCGGGCTCGTTGAGGCCGTGACGGACCCCGAAATCGAGAAACTGCTGGAGAAACCGCAGACGGTGTACTGCGGCTTCGATCCGTCCGCCGCTTCGCTGCAGGCGGGGAATCTCGTGTCCATCATGGTGCTACGCCGTTTCCAGCAGGCCGGTCACAAGGTGATCGCCCTCGTAGGCGGCGCGACGGGTCTCATCGGCGACCCTTCCGGAAAATCCGCCGAACGCAACATGCTCACCGTGGAGCAGGTGGAGGAGAACAAGAAGGGCATCCGTGAGAACCTTTCGCGCATCCTCGACTTCGACGGACCCAACGCGGCGGTGATGGTGGACAACTACGACTGGTACAAGGGAACAAGCGCGATTGAGTTTTTGCGCGACATCGCGATCAACTTCCGCGTCCCGCAGATGCTCGCGAAGGAGAGCGTGAAGAAGCGTCTTGAGGCGAGCGAGGGCGCGCTCACGTTCACCGAGTTCAGCTACCAGATCCTCCAGGGCAACGACTTCCTCCACCTCTTTGACACCTTCGGCTGTTCCATCGAGGTGGGCGGCGCTGACCAGTGGGGCAACATCACGGCCGGCACCGACCTCGTCCACCGCATGCGCGGCAAGACGGCCTACGGCCTCACGTTCCCGCTGCTCCTCGACTCGACGGGCAAGAAGTTCGGCAAGAGCGAGGGCAACGCGCTGTTCCTGAACGGACAGATGACGAGCGTCTATGACTGGTACCAGTATTTCCTCCGTGCCGCCGACGCCGACGTGATCCGCTACCTGAAGGTGTTCTCTCTCCGTCCGCTCGATGAGATCGCCGAGCTCGAGGCGCAGATGAAGGCGAACCCCGAGGCGCGCATTCCGCAGAAGGCGCTCGCCGAGGAAATCACGCGCCTCGTCCACGGCGAGGAGGGACTCAAGACCGCGCTCGGTGCCACGCAGACGCTCTTCGGCGGTTCCGTGGAGGGTAAGAGCGCGGATGAATTGGAGACGATTTTCAAGGACGTGAAGAGCGCGGAGCTCGCGAAGTCCGACTGTACCGGCAAGCCCGTATTCATGGTCGCGGCGGACGCGGGGATGTTCAACTCGCGCGGTGACGCGCGCCGCATGGCGCAGCAGGGCGGGCTTTCGCTCAACGGTGCGAAGATCGACGCGAACCGTGCGTTCGAGGAGGCGGATTTCGTTGATGGCCGCGTGGCCGTTTTGCGTAGCGGCAAGAAGAACCACTTCCTGCTGAAGGTGCGTTGAATTGCTTGAGCCACAAAGAGCACAAAGGGCACAAAGACTTTGTGCTCTTTGTGGGAAAAAATAAAGTCGGCATTTCGATGAAAAGGCTTCTCTTCGGATTTCTTCTCCTTGCTTTCGCGACGCACGCGCAGGAGGGTGAGTCGCTTGTTGTGCGGCGCAAGCCGTCCGAGATGCCGAAGCTGGCGTCGTCCGCCGATGGTTTCGTCGAGGTTGTGGCGGCGGACGTTCCTGGCGATCCGATGGGTTTCCGTCTTCCAATACTTGGTTTCGCTACGAGGAGCATACGCGAACTGGAGCGGGTGTACAAGCTCGAAATGCCGCGTCGTGACGAAGCGGGGCTTGCCATACACGCATTGGATGGGCGCACGAACGATACGCGCGTGGTCGCTCGGGCGTTCCGCAGGGAGACGGGGCTTGTCACGCGCATCTGGTTGCCGTCGCCGGGGTATTCCGACATCGACCTCCTGCGCTTTGAAATCGCTAAGGCGTATTTTGCGTCGTGGATCGAGCGCGCCGCGCCGAAGGGAACCGTGCCGGGAACGTTGCCGGACTGGTTCGTTCAGGGCGCGTTGAGGGCTGCGGACGCTCAGACCGTACACGATGACGTGCGTTTCGTGTTGAAGCTCTGGAGTTCGGCGCGTCTGCCGTTTTTCCCCGCGCTGTGTACTGATCTGCGCGTGGCGAAGGGACCTGCGGCCGCGTTGCCGGGCTACGTGGTTTCCTACGTGCGCGAGAAACACCTGTTCAAGCCCGTGCTGGAACGTCTTGCGTCCGGCCTGGCGTGGGACGGCGCATGGCTTGCGGAGCAGCTGACGGGCGAGAGCGATCCCGTGCAGCAGGACCGGGCGTCGGACGAGCGGTTGTCCCGTCTCGCCCGCGCCGTGCTTTCGCCGGGGCTGGCGAGCGACTGGGACGTGCAGGTGTTCGCATCGCGTCTGTGGCTTTACCCTGCGGGCCGTGGCGCCGCACCTGGCAGGGCTTATTCCTTTGCCGAGTCGGTCCCGCTTGCCGCGACGAACGTGCAGTTGCGGGCGGCTGCGGCGAAGAAGGCTCTCGACATGCCGAGGTATGTGCTCGGGCGCGGCGAAACGATGATGGAGGCTGGCGAGGCATACAGGCAGTTTCTGCTGGCCGTGGCGCGCGGCGGCGAGCCGGACGAACTCAGTCCGCTACTGAAAAAAGCCGACGATATCCTTGGCGCTCTTCTCGCACGGTAGAGATTATGGTAAACTATTCTCCGCCATGAGAATAGTTTTTATGGGATCTTCGTCGGCTTCGGCCGTATGTCTTAAGGGCCTCCTGCGCTATCCGGAGCTGCAGGTGGTCGGGCTTGTCACGCAACCGGACCGCCCTGCGGGGCGCGGCCGCGAGCTGACTCCGTGTCCGTGCCGACAGTACGCGATCGAGCGCGGAATCAAGGAATGCATCATGCCGGAGAACGTGAACGCCCCGGAGGCGCTCGCTTGGATCCGCACGAAACGTCCGGACGCAATCGCCGTCGTGGCGTTCGGGCAGTTCCTGAAGAAGGAGATTCTCGAACTGCCGCCGTTCGGATGCATTAACTGCCACTTCTCGCTGCTCCCGAAGTACCGCGGCGCCTCGCCCGTTACGGCGGCGGTGCTCGCTGGCGACGAGCTTTCCGGCGTGAGCGTGATCAAGATGGGCCTAGGCATGGACGACGGTCCGATCCTGATGAGCAAGGTGGAGCCAATCTATCCCGAGGACACGGCCGAGACGTTGATGGAGAAGCTTGCCATCTGCGGCGGCGTGACGCTCGCGAAGACGATGCGGATGCTCGCCGCCGGCACACTGCCGCCGCCCCAGCCGCAGGAGGAGGCGCGCGTCACGTTCGCGCACAAGATCAAGAAGACGGACGGACTCATCGACTGGAGCCGTCTGCGCTCGTACGACATCGAACGCATGTTGCGCGCATACGTGCCCTGGCCTGGTTGCTACACGTTCCTGCCGATGCGCTTCCGCAAGAGGGGCATGACCGGACGCGTGGCCGTGATCGGAGTCGAGTTCGTGCCGTCCGACAAGATCGAGCCCGCGTGGCGCGGCGAGATGCCGGGCACGGTCCTTTCCACGACGAAGCGCGGACCGATCATTCGCACGCTCGACGGTGCGGTTCTTCTCCTGTCGCTCAAGGCGGAAGGCGCGCGCGCGATGGGCGGCGGACAGTTCCTGCTGGGGCGTCCGCTCACGCCGCTTTCGGATATGCTTCTGAACAGTTGAGGAGGAATCGGCAATGATTGTCAAATTGCTTTTGGACAGAAAGCGCGAGGGCGGCGAGCTTTCGCCGGATGATATCCGCGCACTGATCGACGCCTACACTCGCGGAGAAGTGCCGGACTACCAGATGGCCGCGTTCGCGATGGCCGTGTGCTGCAAGGGGATGTCCGCCGCCGAGACGCACGCGCTCACGGACGCCATGCAGCATTCCGGGGCGTGTCTTTCGTGGCCGGGCCTTTCCGCCGACAAACATTCCACGGGCGGAATTGGCGACAAGTTGTCGCTCGTGATCCAGCCGCTTGCGGCGTCGTGCGGGATTTCCGTTCCGTCCCTCGCCGGGCGCGGGCTCGGTCTCACTGGCGGCACGGTTGACAAGCTTGAATCCATCCCCGGCTACAACGCCGGCCTGTCGCTCGAAGATTTCAAGCGCGTGGTGGCCGAGTGCGGAGTGTCGATTGCCGCGCAGACGGCAGAGATCGCGCCTGCCGACAAGAAGCTCTACGCGCTTCGCGACGTGACGGGTACCGTGCCGTCGATTCCGCTCATCGTCGGCTCGATACTCTCGAAGAAGCTGGCGGAGGGCGCGGGGACGCTGGTGTTCGACGTTAAGTGCGGAGGGGGCGCGTTCATGAAGACGCGCGCGGACGCCTGTGCTCTCGCACGCGCGCTGGTGGACGGCGCGAAGGCCGCCGGGCGCAAGGCGGCGGCGCTCGTGACGGCGATGGACGAGCCGCTTGGATGGGCGGTTGGCAACGCGCTTGAGATAGAGGAGGCGATCCAGGTGCTGCGGGGCGGCGCGTGCGGTGATCGCGCCCTGCCGTGTGATGTGGTGGAACTTTCGGTGGAGTTGGCGGCGTTGATGGTTTCGCTTGCGAAGGGCGTAGAACTTGACGCGGCGCGCGCCGAATGCAGGGCCAACCTTGCGAACGGTGCCGCTTACGGGCGCTTCGCGGAAATGGTGAAGTTGCACGGAGGCGATTTGGATGCGTTCGCGTCGCGTTCTCGTGGCGAGCGGCGCGTAGTCGTTGCGCCGCGTTCCGGGTACGTGGCGAAGGTCGGCGCGGAGGGCATTGCGCAAGCGGCGTTTGATTTGGGTGCGGGACGTGCCAAGGCCGGCGACGCGATAGACTTCGCTGCGGGCGTCGTGCTCGCCGTCGCGCGCGGAGACCGCGTGGAGGCGGGGCAGCCCATTGCCGAGGTAGTGGCCGCCGACAATCCGGGGAAGCTGCCGCATGCCGAGGAGCTTGTAAAGAACGCAATCGCGCTGGCGGATGAACCGCCCGAAGAGTATCCGCTTGTGTTGGAGAGAATGCAGTGAGTGCCGCAATGCCGTCAAAGCCAAAGCCTCCGCTCTCGAAGAGGGAGCGCGACAGGAAGATCAAGGCCATCTACCGCGAGATGGAGGCCAAGAAGCGCGAGCTTGGTTTGCGTGCGCCGGCGATTCGCCGCGGGCCGATGTTCTACGTCGTTGTGGTAGTGGGGATGATGATGGTAGGTGGGCTGGTAATCCAGTCCGCCGGGAAGGGCGGCGGCAGGAAAATGCGCGATGGAAAACTCACGCAGGCGGAGCAGAGCGTTGCCGCGCTTGCAGAGGCGCTGGGACGCTACAAGTTCCATTGCGGTGTTTATCCGACGACGGCGGAGGGACTTGCCGCGCTTTCGGACAAACATTCGCGCCACGCGGGATGGATAGGCCCCTACATCGAGCGCATCCTCTCCGATCCGTGGAAGCATCCCTATGTGTACGAGCCTACGAACGATCCGCCTGTTGTGCTTTCGATGGGGCCTGACGGCGTGCGCGGCACGGCGGACGACATCGCCCCTGATCCCGCGCTCTTCTCGAAACCGTTCAAGGACACTTCATGGACGAACGACTGGGTGCATTACCGACGTCGCGGCATCGTGGTCGTGCCCACGCAGGAGGAGAAGGAGAAACTTCTCAAGGAAGGTATGAGGAAGGGGAACTGAAGATGGACCCGGTCGAGGCTTGGCTGGAGTCGCGTCCGAGCGACGGGCGCGGATGCGGCAGGCTCCGGTGCGGTGCGTGCGTGGGCGAATGGCACGTCGAGGCGTATCTCGGTGCTGGGCTTTCGTCCGAGGTTTACCGCGTCAGGAACCTTCGTCTCAGCTACGAGGGCGCGCTGAAGCTTCTCGTCAACGATGCGCGGAACCTTAAGGCGCGGTTCATGGCGGAGATTGACGCGCTTCGCTTCCTCTCGCTTCCAGCACTGCCGCGTTTCTTCGGCAGCGGCGAGCTCGACGGAAGTCCGTACTACGTGATGGAGTACCTTCTTCCGATTCCCGATCCGATGCCGCGCGGCGAAGTGCCGGGATTCATGAACAAGGTCGCGAAGGCCGTCCAGACGCTGCACGAGGCGGGCTACGTCCACCGTGACCTGAAACCGGGCAATATCATGTTGCGGCGGAACGGAGACCCCGTGCTGATCGACCTCGGGCTGGTGAAGAAGCGTGGCAACGCGCACACTCCACTCGGGTGGAGGCCGCGCAGGGTGTCGATGGTGGACGGCAAGCCGGTAGGCGTGGGCACGATAGACTTCGCCGCGCCGGAGCAGCTTCTTGCGGGGAAGTCGTTGGTGCAGGGCGACGTGTTCTCCCTCGGCAAAATCGCGTGGTACCTTTACGATGAGAATCCGCCGCAGTCCATGCGTTCAATCATCCACCGCGCGACGCGCGAGATCCCCACCGAACGCTATGAGTCGGCGCAGGCGTTCGCCGCAGCGGTCCGACGCCGTAATAGGTGGATGTTTCTATGTATGGCGTTGGTTGCGCTCGGCTTCGTCGCGGTTGCCCTCGCCGTCGTGTTCCGCAGTGAAATCAAGAACGCGATGTTAGGTCTTCTCGTGCCGCCTTCGGCGGCGTCGGGAACGGAACCGGGCAACGACACTGTCGATGAGAACAACTTGCCATTCGTTCCAACGGAGCCGGAAGAGGATTTGCTGAAGCGTCCGGACGAGACGCAGGAGGCGTATTTCAGCCGCATGGAGTCGCTGGCGGAAGTGGGCGATTCCAGTGCGCAGGTGTCGGTGGCGGATGCGTGTTTCCACGGGAAGGGCACGCCCACGAACCGCGTTGCCGCCGTGGAGTGGTACCGCAAGGCGGCGGATGCCGGCGAACCTGCCGCACAGGCGTCGCTCGCGTTTTGTCTGCTGAACGGGCTTGGATGCGAGAGGAACGTGGAGGAGGCTGCGGACTGGTACGCCAAGGGCGCCGCGCAGGAAGACCTCAATGCGATCAACGGACTCGCCTTCTGCTATCTCAACGGACTCGGCGTGGATAAAGACGAGAGGAAGGGATTTGGCATTGCTATGAAGGCGGCGGTGCGCGGACACGCGCCGTCGCAGACGCTCGTGGGTGAGTGTTTCTTCGCGGGACGCGGAGTTGAGCGCGACCAGGAACGCGGCGAAGCGTGGCTCTACCGCGCCACGCGCCAGAACAACAAGCGCGCCGAAATCCTTTTGCAGGCGTACTAGCCCCTGGCGGCGGACATGTCCCTGACAAGGTTCTTGAGCCGGGCGATGAGGCGGGCCTTGATCTGGTCAACGTTGTTGCGCGTAATGCCGAAGGCGCGTGCCACGTCTGCGGGCTTCTCGTGCATGAGCACCACGTGGCGGAACACCTCGCGAGTAGCCGCTGAGATCGAGTTGTCTGCAAGCAGCTGTTCCAGAGCGGCCTCCATGACGGTTTTCCCCCATGCCTCGTCCTCCGCAAGGTTTTCGGTATGTTGGAACATGATGGGCCTCGTTGCCTCCTCTTCCGCAAGCTGCGTTTTGATAACTGCCTCTTTTGCCTGTCGGCGGCGCACGTCCTCGGCCTTGTGCTTAACGATACCCAGCAGGTAGTTGCGGAAGTGTCCGTGCTCGTCAGGAACGTATTGGTAGCGCGGCAGACAGTTCATGAGTGCCACGAACGCCTCCTGCAGCACGTCGTCCGCCTCTACGGTGGGATAGTGCGAGCGCATGAAGGCGCGCATGGGCTCCGCGTATTTGTTGTGGAACTCAGTCCAGCGGGCGCTCGTCGTGTCATCTGCGATGTCCTTGAGCAGCGTCACGGAAGTATTCGGGATAGTGGCCATGGCAAAAAGTATATCACATCGCCTCCGCCCGATGCAACATCGCAATGCTGCCACAAAAAACTTCATAGTGCGACAGGTAAGCGCGGAAAGGAATTTATGATATAATTTGCCGCGTGGAGAAGATGGCTAATGAAGGATAGGCAAGGAAGGATGCAATGAGGAAAAGTGTGATTGCGTTATCCGCGTTGTTCATCGCCTATGTGACGCAGGGCGAGGTCGGGTTCGCCGCGGGTTCGTGCCATGCGGGGAACCCGGTGTATCCGACGTACGACGGGCGTGTCATGACCGGCTACCAGGGGTGGTTCCATAACCGTTCGGGCGGCGTGATGTATCCTGACGAGGGATATATCCGCATCGACATGTGGCCGGACGTATCCGAGTACGAGAAGACGTATCCCACCGGCCTGAAACTCGCGAACGGTGAAACGGCGCGGTTCTTCTGCTCGTCCGACGAATCGACGGTTGAGACGCACTTCCGCTGGATGAAGGAGTACGGACTCGACGGCGTGTTCCTGCAACGTTTCTTCGTCAACGCGACGCGTCCGACGAAAGAGGGACGTGAGGCGTCCGTGACGGTGATCCGCCATGCCCTCAAGGCGGCGCAGAAACATATTCGCGCCGTCGCGATAATGTACGATCTGTCGGGACTGCGTCCCGGGCGCGACGACTGCATGAAGCTCGTTGCGGACTGGAAGTTCCTGGTGGACGAGGTCAAGGTGACCAGTTACGGCGCGCGCAACTTGTATCTCCACCATCGCGGAAAGCCGCTTGTAGCCATTTGGGGTGTTGGATTTCCCGACAGGCCTTATTCGATACGCGACATCAAGCTTGTGGAGTTCATGGACTTCCTGAAGAATGATCCGGTGTACGGCAGGTGCAGCGTGATGCTCGGCGTACCTACGCATTGGCGTGCGCTCGAGCACGACTGCGTCAAGGACGCCTACCTCCACGAACTCGTGCGGAAGGCCGATCTTGTAATGCCATGGATTGTTGGGCGCTTCACGCCGCTTCGTCGCAATGACATGAACCGTTACCGCGATATGGTGGACGGAGATCTCGCTTGGTGCAAGTCGGCGGGTGTCGATTACGTACCGCTCGTCTATCCCGGTTTCAGCTGGTATAATCTGAGTCGCAAGGAAAAAGGGCTCACGCCTGCACCATTGGAGAGCATCCCACGCCAGGGTGGTACGTTTTACTGGAATCAGATACAGACCGCTGTCGCGGCAGGTGTGAATCGCCTCTACATTGCCATGTTCGACGAGGTTAACGAGGGAACGGCAATCTTCAAGGTGTCTGACAATCCTCCGGTCGGCAAGAGCGTGAAGTTTGCCCGCATGGATGGCCAACCGTCAGATCACTATCTCTTCCTCACCGGCGAAGGGGCGAAGCTCCTGCGCGGCGAACGCACGCCGACTAAACCCGGCGAGCTTCCGGCACGGATTCGCCATTGACGGATTGCCAAAGTGCATCGAGGCGCTTGGGGCTGACGGGCTGGGGCGTGTGCAGCTCCTGCGCGAAGAGCGAGACGCGGTACTCCTCCACCATCCAGCGGTAGTCCGCGAGGCCGGCGGCGTCGTATTTCCCCGACTTGTCGGTGACGGCGCTTTGGTAGCGCTGCCAGTACGGCGTGAGGCGCGCTTCCTTTTCACGGTCGCCGGCAGGATTCGTGCGGGCGCGTTCCAGACGGATCGCCGCGCCTTTGAGATAGCGCGCGTAATGGCGCAGCTGCGCGAGCGGCACCACGCGCGGGAAACCGCGGAAGAGGAGCCAGGCGAGTTGCGTTTGGATTGATTCCACGGTTTCCGGCGGAAGGCGGGACGCGGTGGATTCAAGCGTTTCGGCGATTTGCGCGGCGGACGTGGCCGAGTCGGCGACGATGCGCGCGATTTCGTCCTGCGCGAGGTTGAGCGCCGTGCGGCGTTCGCGTAGGCGCTGGTCGAACGTGGCTTCATCGCGGACGGGCGGCTGGTCGCGCACGAACGCCTCGCGCACCGCTCCGGCGAGGATGTCGTCCGCGATGCGGTCGTCTTCGTAATTGAGGTCGCGCAGGTAGATGGCCGCGCCGAGCGGGAGCTTGTTGCGCCGGAACGGGATGCGCGCGTGGGAGCCGAGCGCAAGCAGGAAGAGACGCGCAACGCCGTTCGCGTGGGCGGCGGCTGCGGCGGACGCGCTCGCGAAGAGGCGCAGTGTCACGCCCGTGCCTTCGTCCTGGAGGGCGGGGAAGTGCTCCAGCGCCCAGCCGGCGTGTCCGTTTGTGGTCTTTTCGGGAATCGTGCCGAAGGTCCAGGTGGTGGAGGGGGCGGGGGCGGGGCGGGCCGTCCGGTGGTCGGCCCCTACCGTGTTTGAGCTGAGGGCTGAGAAGATTTCATCGAGATTACGGGACGTAACGAGAACGCGGCCGGTGACGTCGTCAACGATGCGGTAGCGTACGCGGAGGTGGGCGGGGATGCGTGTGGTGTCGAAGGCTTCGGCGGGGATGCGGAAGCCCCACTCCTCGTAGATCGTGCGGCGGACGGCGTCAAGCAGCGGTTCGGAACCGGGCTTGAGGCGGGCGAGCAGACCGGCGACGGTGTCCGAGATCGGTGAGATTACGCGGCGGAACGAGGAGGGGAGCGCCGAAAGGAGGCAGGTGAGCTTTTCGGGCAGGAGGCCGGGCACGAGCCAGTCCGCGCGCCAGAGGCGGAGCGCGTGCGCGCGCGAGGCGCGGACGGTGCAGGTGATGCCGTCGTCTTCCTCGCCGGGGGCGTTGCGGTAGGTGAGCGCCATCTTCACGTCGCCGATGCGGATGGTATCAGGAAAATCATGGGAGGCGACGTCGTCGGACGGCCACCAGTTGGTCTTCTTGAGGTGGAACTTGCCGAGCTGGACGGGCGTGGCGTGCGCGAGCCACTTGCGGAGGGCGTCGGCGGAGGCGACGTCGGCGGGGACGACCTTGTCGAAGTACGCCTCCAGGCGGGTGGCGTCGAAGATTTCGGGACGGCGCAGTTTCTCCGCGCGCCGGCGAAGGGCGTCGAGAAGGTCGTTGTTCTCGCGTACGGGCGGGGGCGGACGCGGGAAGTCGCCGTCCACGAGTCCGCGCCGGATGAAGATTTCGCGCGCGAGGGCGGGGTTGAGGCGCGTGAGGTCGCGTCGGCGCGCGGGGACGATGACGAGTCCGTACAGCGTGACCTGTTCCGTCACGCGCACGAAGCCGCTCTGCGGGTCCCATTCGGGCGAGTGGTAGTGTCGTTTGCAGAGGTCGCCCGCGACGGGTTCGATCCACGTGGGGTCGAGTGTGGCGGCGGTGCGCGCGAAGAGGCGCGCCGTGTCGACGAGCTCGCCAGCGAAGATCCAGGGCGGCGTGGCCTTCTTCAGGGCGGAAGCGGGATGTGGGACGAAGCGGAGACCGTGTGCGCCACGGTAGTCGTGCGTTTCCTCGTCGAACTTGCCGATGCGTCCGAGGAGGCCCGCGAGGAGCGAGCGGTGGAGGGCGGCGTCGCGGGCCGCCCGGTGGTCGGCCCCTACCGGTTCGCGTGGTAGGGCGCGATCACCGAGCGCGCCGGAATTGCGGGCCGCCCGGTGGTCGGCCCCTACCGGTTCGGCGAAGGAAAGGTGGAGGCGTTTTGAGAGGGTTTCAAGCTGGTGGGCGAGATCGCGCCATTCGCGCATCTTCGGGTAGGAGAGATAGTTGGCTGTGGCGAGCTTGCGCGCCTTGGCCTGGGAGAGTTCGCGCGTCTCGTTTTCCCACCAGTCCCAGAGTTTCCGCATACCGAGGAAATCGGAGCCGGGTACGCGGAACTTCGCGTGCTGCTGGTCGGCCTGCTGTTTTGCGTCGATGGGACGCCGACGCGGGTCGTCGCACGCGAGCGCGGCCACGACGGGGATTGCGGTGGGGAGGATGGCGTTTTCGGACGCGGCGAGGAGCATGCGCGCGAGACGTGGCTCGACGGGAATCTGTGCGAGCTTGCGTCCGGTGTCCGTGAGGGCGGGTCCGCCTTCGGGGGCGTGTCCGATGGCACCGAGCTCGAGCAGTTCGCGGAGTCCTTCGCGGACCATGGCGGGCTTGGGCGGGTCGAGGAAGGGGAACTTCTCGATGTTGCCAAGGCGGAGGTCGAGCATCGTGAGGATCACGCCCGCGAGGGAGGAACGCAGGATTTCGGGCGGCGTGTAGGCGTCGCGGGTGTTGAAATCCTCTTCGGAGTAGAGACGGATGCAGGTGCCGGGGCCGAGACGTCCGCAGCGTCCGGCGCGCTGTCGGGCGGAGGCCTGCGAGACGGGTTCGATCTGGAGACGCTGCACCTGCGTGCGGTGGACATAGCGCGAGATGCGCGCGAGGCCGGTGTCGATCACGGCGCGGATGCCGGGAATGGTGACGGAGGTCTCGGCCACGTTCGTGGCGAGGATGATGCGGCGGCGCTGGGAAAGTCTAAAGGCGCGCTGCTGCTCGCCGGCGGGAAGGGAGGCGAGAAGGGGGATGATGTCGTCCTCGCCGTGCCGCACGCGCGCGAGGTGGTCGGCCGTCTCGCGGATGTCGCGTTCGCCGGGGAGAAACACGAGGACGTCGTCGGAAGGGGGCAGTTCGGCGACGGCGGCGGCAATGTCGCGCGGGAGGTCGAGTTCCTCGCCGTCCTCGGGGGGACGGTAGCGGAGCTCGATGGGGTAGAGGCGTCCGGGCACGGAAATCACTGGGGCACCGCCGAAGAACGCGGCGAAGCTCGCGGTGTCGAGCGTGGCGGACGAGACGACCACCTTCAGGTCGCGGCGGCGGGCGAGGACGCGCTTGAGGATACCGAGGAGGAAGTCGATGTTGAGGGAACGTTCGTGGGCCTCGTCCACGATGATGCAGTCGTAGGCGCGCAGGAGCGGGTCGGCGCGCGTTTCGGCGAGCAGGACGCCGTCCGTCATGAACTTGATGCGCGTATCCTGCGAGACGTGTCGGGCGAAGCGGTGCTGGTAGCCGACAAGTCCGCCCACGGGCGTCTGGAGCTCGCTTGCGACGCGCTCGGCCATCGTGACGGCGGCGAGGCGTCGCGGCTGGGTGCAGGCGATGCGGCGTCCCTTCGCGGCGAGGCCGAGCTCCAGGGCCATCTTCGGGAGCTGGGTGGTCTTGCCGCTGCCGGTGTCGCCGCACACGACGACGACCGGGTGCGCGCGAAGCGCCGCGAGGATTTCCTCGCGGTGTGCGCAGATCGGCAGTTCGTCTGGATAGTGCAAGTCGTTCACGGCGTAAAGTATAGCAAAAACTGAACTGTAGGGAAAACTTACCGCTTTGAAAAAAACTACGTCTCCCGTTGCACAGCGGCGCGAAAAATGATACACTATGCCCCGCATTTTTCACCCAAGGAAGAGCAAAAGGTTCATGGACAAGAAGAGTTTTGAGGAAAAAGAGGCGCGGTTTGCGGAAATCATGCAGCAGCCGCCGTATCCGGTGGACGAGGTTCTCGACCTCGTCGAAGGCGTGACCGGTGCGAAGAAGGAAGAATGGGCGTTGGCCGCGCTCAAGGCGCTCTCGGAGGCCGGGGATTTCGACGGTTCATACCGTCTTTTGTCGGCTTGCAAGGCCGAGCTGGGGGCGAAACTGCGCGGCGAGGCGATCCGCGACTTCCTGAAGAAGGCCACGAAGGACCGGCTGATAACGTCTTTCATCGACGCCGTCGGCTTCGGGGTGCGTCCGCTCGGGGAGTCCGTGGGGCGTCTCGGGATGCTCCTTTCCTTCCAGCCCGGCACGCGGGTGCTCAACGCGGCATGGGGGCTTGGCGAGATCAAGCGCCTCGACTCCTTCTACCGCCGCGTGGTCGTCGATTTCCGCACCCGCCGCGGGCATCAGCTTACCTTTGACGCCGCCTGCGAGACGCTCATGATCGCCCCTGACGACCACATCCTCGTGATCGCGAAGGCGGATCCCGACCGCATCCAGAAGATGTTGAAGGAGCAGCCCGGCGAGTTCGTCAAGGAGATGCTCAAGAGCTTCGGCAACATGCCGATCACGCGCCTTGAGGAGCTCAGTGCGCAGCACGGATTCGTTAAGCCCGCGAACTGGAAGGCGTTCTGGGACCGGGCGCGCGCCGACCTTCGCAAGGACAAGGTCGTGGACATTCCCACCCGCAGGGCGGAGCCGATGGTGCTCAAGGCGGCGGCGGAATCGTACGGCGAGGGCTGGTTCACGGCTTTTGCGCAGATGACCGATCCGAAGTCCATTCTTGCGGCCGTGCGCGAGTTCGAAGGCTCCGACAAGTTCAAGACGCTGGACGACGACGGGCGCGCGAAGATCGCCGACCGCCTCGCCTTCGCGCTCAAGGGCGCGCGCAAGGTTGATGACGCGCTCTACGCGCGCATCGCGTTCTGCATCGCCGAACTCAAGCTGGACGACGCGATCGTCGCCAAGGCGCGCGCGTACCTCTGGGGCGATGAGCGCTATCTCGCCGCGGCGCGCGAGCTTCCTGCCCGCGAGACGGCGAACCTCGTCTCGTTCCTCGTAGCGGAAAACCCCGACGAAGCCAAGCTGAAGCTGTTTGCCGTACTGCCGCAGATGTGCTTCCCGTTCCTCACCGAAACGCTCCAGCACTTCAAGAAGGACGAGGCCTGCGAGGAGAGTGTGGCCGCGCTTCTGCGCGATCCATCCGCCCCCGCAACGCTCGTCACGCTGATCCTCGGCCGCTACGCGGAGTTCAAGCACTGGACGAAGCTGCCCCCGCTCGTGGTGATCCTCACGCACGCGATCGCCCTCGGCGAGGGACGCCAGAGCGGCGAGACGCTCAGGATGCAGAACATGATCCGCCGCCTGTTTGCGGACCAGAACTGGCTCAAGGGTATTTTCGAGCAGCTCCAGCCTGCCGACCAGGCGCTCTTCTTCGAGCGCTTCCAGGCCTCCATCGCTTGGGATCCCTCCACCCACCACACGATCGTCGTTCGCATGACGCACATCGTGCCGGAGCTTGCGTCGCGCCAGGTGCAGAAGGTCGAGCCGAAGGCCATCGAGCGCATCACGTCCTTCCGCAGCTACGCCGAACGCAAGGCCGCGTACCAGAAGCTCATCAACGTCGATATGCCCGCAAACACGAAGCGCATCGAGTTCGCTCGCAGCTACGGCGACCTCAGTGAAAACGCGGAATACCAGTACGCGAAGGACGAGCAGCGCGCCCTCATGCAGAAGCAGACGCTCATGCAGGAAGAGATCGAGGCGGTCAAGCCCACGGACTTCGCAGACGTCGAGGCGGACGAGGTCCGCCCCGGCACGATGGTCACGATTGCTGCAGCAGACGGAACGGAGAAGACCTACACCGTCCTAGGCGAGTGGGACAACGACCTCGACCTTGGCATCATCGCCAACAAGACCCGTCTCGCTCAGAACATGCTCGGCAAGAAGCCCGGCGACACGTTCGACCTGCCGGATTCCGAGGGCAATGTGTCGGTCGCGACCATCAAGGCCGTGGCCCCGCTTTCCGACGAAATGCGCGCGTGGGTGCAGTTGCCCGCCGGCATGAGCATATAACGGCCAGTCAAGACCGTAGAAACGGAGATTTAACTTGAGTACCAAGACAGCCAAGAAACCCGCCGCCAAGAAACCCGTGGCGAAGAAGCCCGCTGCGAAGGCATCTGCCGCGAAGAAGCCAGCGGCAAAGAAACCCGTTGCAAAAGCGTCTGCCGCGAAGAAGCCTGCGGCGAAGAAGCCCGTAGCAAAGGCGTCTGCCGCAAAGAAGCCTGTGGAGAAGAAGCCTGCCGACAAGAAGTCGGAGGCGAAGACCAAGGCGTCCAAGAAGGGGACGTTGTCCGTTGCGACCATCAGGAGTACCGTCAAGGCCGTCGAGAGCGGCAAGAAGGAGCGGAAGTCGTCGGTCGTTCGCAAGCCGATCACGGTCGTTCGCAAGGTGGTCAAGACGCCGCTGAAGAAGGCGGAAGAACCCACGATATTCGAAAACCAGAGCAAGGATGTGGCGTTTTCGTTCGCGGAGCTGATGAAAAAGCGCCAGCGGGCCCTTGACGCCTCCCGCCTGGAGGAATCTGAGGCGACGACCGTCAAGCTCTCGCGCCGTCCTACGTCGCGCACGCGCGGCGACGCGTCGCAGCAGTTTCCTGCGTCCGACCTCGCAGATTTCCGCAAACGCCTCATTCTGCTCAGGCAGGAGGCCGTCGGACAGTCCGCAACGCTCCGGACAATCGCGCTTGAGCACACCGACGACCGTGGAAGCGAGGACGACGACGGTTCCGACGCGTTCATGCGTCTGCAGAACCTCAGCCAGGTCGATTTGCAGAACAAGGTGATCCAGCAGATCGACGAGGCACTCGTGCGCATACAGGAAGGCAAATACGGCATCTGCGAGATATGCGGGCAGCTCATACGCAAGCCTCGCCTGATTAACCTGCCTTTTGTACGCACGTGCATGGAGTGTCAGTCGGCAATGGAAAAACCCCTGGGCCGCAACTGATGCTCAGGCGCATAATCCTGTTCTCGGCCGCCGTCGCGAACCTGCTCCTCCTGGACCAGATCGTGAAGGCGGCCTCGGTTTCGTCCCTCAGGGGGCGTCCGTCAGTCGAGGTGATTCCGAACCTCTTCAACCTCGCGTACGTCGAAAACCGGGGATGCGCGTGGGGAATGCTGCAGGGGCACGTGTGGCCGCTTGCCGTGTTCGCCATCGCCGCGATGGGGCTTCTGATCTGGAAACGCCGAAGCATCTTCCCGAAGGGGGTGGCAGGGGTGCTTGCGGAGATACTGCTTTACGCGGGCATACTCGGAAACCTCGTGGACCGCATCGCGCGCGGGTGCGTGGTGGACATGTTCGACTTCCACTGGGGCGTCCACCACTTCCCCGTCTTCAACGTGGCGGATTCCTACATCACGGTTGCGGCGGTGTTGCTGCTGGTGCTTGGATTCTTCCAGAAGGACGGGAAGGGGCTCCGTGGCGAGTCGTGACGCCTACTTGCTCGCCGGCGCGACGGCGAGCGGGAAGTCGGCCGTGGCCGCAATCCTCGCCCGCGAGATGGGCGCGGCGATTCTAAACGCCGATTCAATGCTTGTTTACCGGGGCATGGACATCGGCACCGCCAAGCCGTCACCCGCCGAACGCGCCGAGTTCCGCATGGGCGGAATAGACATAGTGACGCCCGCAGAGGATTTCTCCGCAGGCGCGTGGTTGCGCGCCGCCGCCGCGTGGGCCGAGACGATTCCAGCCGAAACGCCGATTGTCATCGTCGGCGGAACGGGGCTCTACTTCTCCGCGCTGTTGCGCGGACTCGACCGCGCCTGGACGAAGCCGCCGCCAGAATACCCCGTGCTTCAGATCGACCGCGCCGTGGTACGCGCAAGGATTGCGGCCCGACTTGACGACATGTTCCTTGCTGGACTTGAACGCGAGAAAGCGAAATTGCATCGTCTCTATCCCGTCTGGTCACGTACCGCCGCGCTTGCAATCGGCTACCGCGACGGGGACGACCGCACTAAGATATACACGCGCACTTGTCAGCTTGCGAAGCGGCAGGATACCTGGTTTCGCCATCAGGCGACGGCGATCTACGTGCCCGTGGGCGATACAGTCGAAGAAACCGCCTCGCGCGTCCGCGCCGTCTGGCACACCCACGGTCCCTGGCCCGTGGCGTTATAACATGCCATCCATTTGTCCGTTGACAGCGTTCCCCGTGCGGGCCGACCGGTGGTCGGCCCCTACCAGGTGGCGGTTGTGGCCGTTTTCAATTTTCCCCGCACATGGGCGCGAGTTTTTGGTATAATACGCGCCGATGGAAAACGAAGAGCGCAGAATCAAGGTGCCTACGACGGGCGTGTTCGACTTTCCGAGCCTGATACTCGGAGGGAAGGGAAAGTACGTCGATAAGACGGACCTGCTGTACCAACTTGCGAAC
>CACZDG010000048.1 GCA_902779865.1 uncultured bacterium | reverse complement strand
GGAACCACGCGGTCTCGCCTATCATGCACTGCCTGACTGTCAGCATCTTCTCGCTCCTTGCCCGCCTTATGGCGAGGCGAGAATAGTATCTCAAAAAAAAACGCCGATTTGTCAAGCTGGGGCGGAATCCACAATGGCGATTACTCAGTTCTCACCTATCTGAAATCGCCGTGCCATACACATGCAAGAGGGGAAATTTTATATTTTGGTACGATCTATAACCATTCACGATCGTCATGTTGATGAGGTCATTATTCGTCATTTGTCTTTTACAGTCACGCGATAGCGGTTGACGCGCTTTTCACCTTTGGAGAGACGCCACGGGCCGCGTATGCAATGGCTGGGCGCGATGCCGAGCTGTCCGTCCACGCGCCAAGGATTCGGATAGCCCGGGTTCCCCGGCAAATCCTCGATGCGTACCACGCCTTTAGAGGTCCGGCCCTCAATGGGCATGGACACCTCCACCCACTCCGCTTCCTTCTGCTCGGCCGCGTCGTTCCGCTGCCCACGCGAGTTCACGGCGAACTGCCGCTTGGCGTTGGCCTTTTTGTACGGCATCCGCAGGAACAGCCCGCCATACGTCCATTTGCCGAAGGTGACGTCGCCGAAATCCGCAGAAAGCGTCCACGTGAGGTCCAGCACGTAGTTCGTGCCGTAGTCGGTCAAGGTCCAGTCCTGCGTCTCCGTCAGGACAGGCGAGCCGTCTTGGTCCGTCCAGCGTGTCTTCACCTTCCAGCGCGCGGTGTTGCCCTCCACGACCGGTTTCGCCACCGGCTCCGGGTGGAACTTGTTCTGTTCCTTCTCCCAGAAGTTGATGCCGTTGACGGCGTGGAGACCGATGTAGAGGCCGTGCTGCCACGGATGGTGCTTCGGCTCGTTCTCCGTATAGACGCCCTTGCCGTCTGGCGCCATGAGCGGATGGATGTACGCCCGGTGATCGGCGGCGGCGTGCTGCTCCAAAAGAGCGGTGCCGTCCGCGCGCTGCACGCGCCAACCGTCGGAAACCGGGACGGCGGTGAGCGCCGCCGCCACCGCAAGACTAACCGCGAACATCGTCGAGACTCCAGCCGTTGAGGTAGGGACGCGCCTTGAGGAGCTTGTTCGCCTCGTCGTCGTTCGTGTAGCGGAACGCGGCGGCATCGAACTTCAGCCGCTTCCCGCGCTTGATGGAGTGGAGGGCCATCTGCGGAAGGAGATCGGAGTGCCAGGCCTTCTCCGCCTGGGTCATCACGCATTCCGTGCGCCCGGACGTGATGGCGTCCACGAAGTCGGCCGCCATGCCGCCCTTGTAGTGCGGGAGCTTGACCGACATCTTGCCGGGCTTCAGGCTCGTCTTGGCGATGTCGGGGATGGACGTCTTGAAGCCGCGTTCCTCGGCCTGCGCCCAGCCCTTCGTGCCGACGAACTTGATGCCGTGCACAAGGCCGTACTTGTTCGTGTCGTTATCGACGAAGACCACGCGCGGGCCCTTCTCGTAAACAAGCTCCGCGTTCCAGGCCACAACTGTGTCCGTCATGCTCGAGCCGGGATACGGGAACGTGCCGAAGGCGTTCACCTCCACGGGGAGAGAATCCTCGCGGCGGAGACAGAACTGCGAGAGGTCGAGGTAATGGCAACCCCAGCACTGCGCCATGCCGTTCGGCGAGTATTGGCTCATTAGTTCCGTAGGCCAGATACTGAGCTTCTTCTCGTTGAACGGCGTCACCTCGCAGGGACCGCACCAGCGGTTCCAGTCCATCGTCTCCGGCACGGGCTGCGCCGGCATGTGGTCCCAGTGCTTGTTGCCGACCGTCGCGCAGATGACTTCCTTGATCTCGCCAAGCTCGCCGTTCAGGGCGAGTTCGCCGGCCCACATGAAGTTCAACATCCCGCGGCGCTGGAAATCGACCTGGAACACCTGTCCGCGCTTCTGCGCGGCCTTGACGGCGTCCACGATGAGACGTCCCTCCTCGGCGGACGGGGCGAACGGCTTCTCCATGAACACGTGCTTTCCGCTGCGGAGGGCGAACGCCGTGACGTACGGATGCCAGTGGAGGTTGGCGATCACGGCCACGGCGTCCACATCCGCCGCCGTGCAGACCTCGCGGAAGTCGCCCGTCGTGCGCACGCCATGGTTCTTGCCGTAGGTGCTGGAGACGTACTTGGCCGCCCAGCCGCCCCGCACGCGCCGCAGGTCGCAGTCCGCCATCGCAACGAGGCGCACGTTCGGCAGGCCCACGAGCGACGGCACCACGGTGCGCGCCCGCGCGCCGAGTCCGATTACGCCCAACGTGATCTTGTTCGACGGCGCGTTCGCGCCACGCACGCTCGCCGGCACGACCACCGGCGCGATCCCCGCCGCCAACACGCCATGGACGAAACTCCTTCTACTCACCACATGACAGGTCTGCTTGCCATTCTCTTTCATTGTCACTTACCTTATTTTGCCTCGCTTCTTCCAAGGGCACATAGCCCACAAACAGTCAATATTCTACACTATTTCTCGTTTCATGTCAAGGGTCGGCGGCGAGAGCTAAGCGGCAGACAAGCGGTGCCTTTACGATGTGGGTGTAATGGCGCAAACTTTTCATTGCTTCCCGAAATTCAAACGGAAAGTTCGTCCGTACCAGCCGAAGATGTGCTACAATATGCGCCCCATGAACAAGGTTTCAGATATGCAGGCAGACCACAACCGCCAGAAAAAGGCGGCTGTCATAAACGACTTCACGAGCTTCGGACGCTGTTCGCTCGCGGTCACGATACCCATTCTCTCCGCGATGAAGGTGCAGTGCTGTCCCGTGCCGACAGCCTTCTTCACCAACCACACCGGCTTTGACTCGTTCGCATGGACCGACAACACCCCGCACCTTGACGACTACATCGCCGAATGGCTCAAGCTTGGTCTTCGTTTCGCCGCCATACAAACGGGCTTCCTCGGCTCGCACGAGCAAGTGTCGTTCGTACACCGTTTCATCGAGGCGTTCAAGACGCCCGGTACGATCGTGTGCGTCGATCCCGTCATGGGCGACTACGGACGCCTCTACCCCACTTACGACCGAGAACGGGCGGAGTCGATGCGCTCGTTCCTCGACATGGCGGATATTCTCACGCCCAACCTCACCGAGGCGTGTTTCCTCGCCAACGAACCATACCGCACCGAATTCACCGACGCCGAGCTCTCCGCACTCTGCGAACGCCTCTCGGAGCGCAACGGAAGCAAAGTCGTAATCTCCGGCATACCGCGTGGTGACTCGCTCGTCAATTTCATCTACGAACGCGGACGCCCCTTCTCGCTCCACGCCGAGCCGAAGATCGGCGGCGACCGCAGCGGGACCGGCGACGTGTTCGCGGCGGTGATTCTGGGTGACGCCGTCAACGGCATGGACTTCGCGGAGTCCGTCCGCAAGGCGAGCGCGTTCACGGCGAACGCCGTGCGGCGCACGGTGGAGATGGGGATGCCGCCAAAGGACGGCCTTGCAATCGAAGAAGTGCTGGGAGAACTTGCGAAATGACAATCACGTACCAGGTAAAGCAATCCGTATATGTGAACCTTACGAACAGGTGTCCATGCGCGTGCCGGTTCTGCCTGCGCAACAACGGCGCAAGCGTTTTCGGTTCCGATCCGCTCTGGCTTGAACGCGAGCCGACCCTGGAGGAGGTGGAGGCGAGCCTCGACAAGTGGGACTACAACCGTTACCGCGAAGTCGTGTTCTGCGGATACGGAGAGCCCACGGAACGACTTGACGTGTTGCTTTCGGCAGCAGAATACCTGAAACGCCGCGACCCCACGCTCCGCGTGCGCGTCAACACGAACGGCCTTTCTGACCTCGTCAACGGCAAACCGACCGCGCAGCTTTTCACGGGGAAAGTGGATTGCCTGTCGATCAGCCTCAACACGGACGATGCCGCTGAATACCTCGACATGTGTCGCCCTAAATTCGGCGAAGCGGCGTACCCCGCCCTTCTCGCGTTCACGAAAGAGGCCGCCACCGCCGTGCCGGAAGTGGTTATGACCGTCGTAGGCGAACCCGTCACGAGCCTTGAGAAACAGGCGCGCTGCCGCGCCCTCGCGGAAAGCCTCGGTGCGCACCTCCGCGTGCGCCCATACGAAGCGAAGTAAAAGCGTTAACGCCAGCAGTAGCAGACGAGCACTGCGACGCAGGCGCCAAGCGCCATTCCCCAGAACACCTCTTTGCGCGTGTGCCCGAGGAGTTCCTTCAGATGCTTCGGCTTGAACTTCAGTTCCCTGAGTTCCTTTAACATGAGGTTCAGCACCTTCGCCTGCTCACCGGCCGCACGGCGCACGGTCGCGGCGTCGAACATGGTCACAACGGCGAACCCCAGCGCAAGCATCGCAACTGGCGTGCCAAAACCCTCCGTAAGCCCGATGGAAGTTGCAAGGCCCGTCACCATGGAAGAGTGCGCGCTCGGCATCCCACCTGTCGCCACGAGGTACTCGAAATCGACGGTGTGCGTTTTCACAAGGGAACGCAGAAGCTTGATCATCTGCGCCGCCATCCACGCGCAGAAGCTCGCCCAGAACCACGGATGCGTGAAGAAGTGGCCGACGTTCCAGTCCGTTATGACGCTAGCAAAAGACATTCCATTACACCTTTTCGCTGAGTGCGGCTGAAATGCGCTGATCCGTGTCGCGGGCATGCAGGGCATCCAGCACCGGGTCAAGAGCCCCCTCCATCACGCGGTCGAGGGAATAAAGCGTAAGATCGACGCGGTGGTCGGTGAGGCGGTTCTGCGGAAAGTTGTATGTGCGGATGCGCTCGGAACGGTCGCCGGAACCACGCAGGGAAAGACGGTTCGCGCCGACCTTCGCCTCCTCCTCGCGGCGGCGGTGGTCGAGTATGCGGGCCTTGAGCGTGGCAAGGCACTTCTCCTTGTTGCGCTGCTGGCTGCGCTCGTCCTGACACTGGGCCACGAGTCCAGTGGGCAGGTGCGTCATGCGGATTGCGGAGTACGTTGTGTTCACGCCCTGTCCGCCGTGTCCGCCCGCGCAGAAGATGTCGATGCGCAAGTCCTTCTCGGGGATGTCGATGTCGTCGTCCGCCTCGTCCGCCTCCGGGAACACGATCACCGTCGCTGCGCTCGTGTGGATACGCCCCTGCGCCTCGGTCTCCGGCACACGCTGCACGCGGTGTCCACCGCTCTCGAAGCGGAACGCACCGTATGCGCCATCGCCCTCGACAGTGAAGAGAATCTCCTTGTAGCCGTCGAGCGAAGTCTCGTTCGCGCTCATCACGTTTACACGCCATCCGCGCGCCTCGCAATAGCGAGAATACATGCGGAAGAGATCCCCGGCGAAAAGCGCGGCCTCGTCGCCGCCCGTCCCCGCGCGCACTTCGAACACCGCGTTGCGTCCTTCAAGCGGATCAGGCGGCAGAAGCCCTGCAAGCACGGCACGTTCCGCTTCCGGCACCTCCGCCTTCAGACGTTCAATCTCGCCCTTCGCCTCCTCGGCGAAGTCGGGATCCTCCAGAAGAGATTCGTTGCCCTCAATGTCGTCAAGGATTTTGAAATAGCGCGTAGCGGCGGCTTCCAGCTTACGCAAAGCCGCATGTTCGCTCACGACGGCGCGGTATCGCTTCGCGTCTGAAATGACCGTAGGATCACCCATGGCAGCCTCCACTTCGCGGAGGCGCCCCAGGACATCGGCTATCTTTGATTTCTCTATCATGCAGACGGCCGAAACTGTTTTTCAATTTCGGTTACTTGGCGAACTTGGCGTAGCGCTTCTTGAACATGTCCACGCGGCCTTCAGTATCGACCATCGTCTTCTGCCCCGTGAAATACGGATGGCATGCGGAACAGGTGTTCACCTGCATCTCCGGCTTCGTGGAACGGGTGTGTATGACGTTGCCGCACGCGCACGTAATCGTGGCGTCGCCGTACTTGGGATGGATTCCTTCTTTCATAATCTGAACTCTCCAAAAAAAATTGAGCAATTATTATACCTAATTTCGCCGTTATTTGCAAGCCTGGATTTTAACAGTTTTTTGGCAGCCGAGTATGACACCCCAGTGAACAGCATCTGGTGAACTCTTAAAGTCCATCAGGCGTACTCGTTAGGTCTATGATCCTGTAGCTTCTTTGTCCAAGCTCGGACAGTCATCAGCCAGAAGTGCCCCCATATTCATCAACCACCCATCCCATAGCGCCAACCCGAACGACTCGGAATCCACATCCATCAGCTATGACTTACGCTCTTTTTTGTACCTGACACCCCCGAAACCCTCGTGCGATTACGGTGCGGAACAATCACACCCCTCGGGCTGATTACGCGCTACTTCACAATTTGTGAAGTACAGCGCAGAGAACACCCCTTGGTCATGCCTTCCACAACAGCTCTTCCAAGAACGCCTTCGCCCTTGCCTGTATGCCAGGAGCCTTCGACTCGCGCGGGCCTGCAACATTCAATACCAATTCCGAAGACATTCCGAGGAACTGCCGCAACCACTTGATCTTGTCTTCTTCGTTTCAAGTTCTTCAGCGTTCATTTTCGCCATCAATCCTTGCCGCGTCGCTTTGCCTCGTCCTCAATCCGCAGCAGCTCCTCCATGTCCGCCTCGTCTGCAAGCCGAGCCTCCTCCTTGCGCCGTCAATCGTAAATCCCTTTACAAGATACTCGCTCAAATGCGCATTGGCCCATTGCCGGAACTGCGTTCCGCGAACACCGCGAACGCGAAACCCGACGGCAAGAATCATTTCCAGCGCATAGTAGATGACATTGTACCTTTTGCCGTCTGCGGCAGTTGTAAAGTAAGACTTTACAACTGAATCATCAAGTTCTTTTCCCATGAATATCTTGGCAACCAGCATCGCCGTTACTTTCGGAACTCCCAATGCCCGCTCTTGCGTCCACCAACACGTGTCAGTCCAAATTTATCCCTCAAGAACCGCAAATGATATTTCACACCATTGCGCGACAGATTTGTAGCTTCCGACATCATCGAAATTGTCATCGTCGGATTGTCCTTTATCATTTGTCGCAAGGTTTGAGTAACTGTGTCCGAACTCTCCTTTAGGCCAGTCTTTAGGCTAGTCTTTAGTCCAGTTCCCTCGCTATCTGTTGCGGCCTGATTGTCGCCTTGTACCTTGGCGTTCCATTCCTGTTTGGTCGGGCGAGTAAACACAGTATAGACAAAGCCTCGATCTTCGTAGATGCGGGGCGGGGCGAGATGCGCCTTTTCACAGGCGTGGACGATAAGGCCGATACCCCGTCGTTTCCTTGAACTCCACATGGTCGCCCTCGCCATCTGCGACAAGTTTTCTCAACTCTTCAAGTGTCATGTCATTTCCTCCGCACAAGATTATACCATACTGCCGCTACCCTACTAACCCATTATTGCACATACAGGGAAAATTCGCCCTTCGTGCAACGAGAACGCGCAAGCCGTCTCGATGCACTCGACATTGAAAGACTCCTTCAGCTCCAGGCACTGCATCTCGTGCCTTGCGACAATCTTTTCAAATTCTTCAGCGTTCATTTGTGTTTTCCTTCATGACAATCCCCATCCACCCCTGCCGTTGGCAAACGCGACCACCGTCTTCAGGTATTTGATTCTGTCCTCGTTCGGGACAAGCTTGAATTCAAGCGAGTATGATTCGCCAGCAAGTATTTCGTCCTTCAGATTCATCGCCTTTGCTCCTTTCTCGCTTTCAGAGTTCGGTGCGATCCACATACCACCACACCTCATCATCTACATACATATTACAACTTCTCAATGGTATTCAAGAACGCGTCGATCTTCAATGCACCCTGTACGGCATCGCCATCTTTCAGGAACACCATGAAGTATTTGTACTTTTGCCCCGCATTGTCAGCCCAGATTCGTCCAAGTTCCGCCTTTGCCTGAGAATCGCTACCATCTCTGTCTGCGCCTTTATACTCAACCAACACCACATTGCCTTTATCGGTATAAACCATAAAGTCAGGATAGTGATTTATAAAACCGTTGATGCAGAACCCCTTGCGGTCTTTGATCCGATGCCACCATTTCACGTTCTCCTTACTTGCGATTGCCTGAATCACCGAGAACTCCTCAGGGTTCATGTCGGCATATTCACCCGTGTACAAAGATTTCTCAATATAAGTAACGGCAGGAATCGGCTGTATCGTCTGCGGCAACTTGTAATTTGCCTTGCACACCACGACGTTCTGATTTATCTTGTCGCTGAAAGCCAACCTCTTGTGTTGCTTCGCAAGTTTGTCTATTTTGTCCCTGACGCACTGGACAAACGACGGCAAGAGCTCCAATGACAGTTGGTTGCGCTCAGCGGCAGGAAGCTGCTGCGCAACACGCACAACATAGTCCTTGATCTCCTTCTTCTGGCAGAAGTCAATCTTACTGTCAAGCTGTGTTGCTGCCATGTTGAGCAAAGCATTTATCCTGTCGTCAGTAGTCTTTGTCGCAAGTTGTGCGGAGAAATACTCAAGTTCTGATTTCGTCAGCTGCTTGCACTTTGGCGTAACATCCCCGCTTTCGGATATGTCAACGCGAACGGCTCCTGAAACTGCAAGATTGAATGGCACTGCGGCATCCTTCGCCGCAAGAGTGAATCCATCAAGCAACGCAGTCTCATTCAGAGGCACCAGCAATTCGTCGCCACCGAACATGCCGGCATCATCCTGCACCATGAACTGCGGAATCTCCAACTGCGCCGCTTCAGCGGCGAACTCTGGCTGCATGCGATGTATTTTCACGTTTGGAACTCCCAGATTAAACAAACCATCATCACCGGCTTCTTTGTTTTTCTGCTCGTAATCGTCACCCTGCGCCTCGGCTGTATTGATAATTTCGCCAATGGCGGCATCTGTATTCGTCTGCGTCTCCACATCGTCTTGTTTCGGAATATCGATCTTTTCGTCCGGCACATCAGAAAGATCGTCTTCTAAATCTTTGTTGGACGGCTCGCATGGCTTGACCTCCGAGAAATCGTCCAATGTCGTCTGGACTAGTTCTGGCGATGGTGCCGTCTCCATGACATTTGCATCCGCCACGCGATAATCACTCGCGCTGAATCCGGCTCCGTTGAGGCCATCCACCACGCTCTTGACTGTTGCCTGGAAATCCGCACTGCAAGCAAGCACATACGACATGTTGAGAAGCTTCTCGCCATGCTTTCTGGCATAAGGCTGTCGAAGTATACGGCCTACGATCTGCTCGACATCTACTTGCGATGTCTTGTTGGCAAGCGACGCAAGAACGTATGCAAACGGACAATCCCACCCTTCCTTGAGCGCATTGACGGTTATGATGTAGCGGACAGGGCAATTTGACGCCATGAGATCGATCGCCTTGAGGTCGTCCTTCTCTGCGGTCTTTATCGCAATCTCTTCCGCCTTTATGCCAATCGCGACAAGTTTCGCCTTGATCTTCTCGAACGTCGCCGAATCCTCGGTATTTTTGGGTTGGGCCTGAAACAACACAATCGGACGCACATAGTTCCCGCCAGATGTCGCCTCCGCCTTTGCCTTCAGTTCCAGTACGCCGCGCAGTTTTACCGCATCGTAGATTACGCTTTTTCGGTCTGGACGGTTGTACACCACGACCGGCAGCTTTACCATGTTCTCCTTCTTCAACTCCCGCGCGTTCACATACGAAATAATGTTGCTCCGCTTGGTTGGCGTAGCCGTCATGGAAAGGACAAAAGACGGATTCAGGTTCTGGAGCATGGCAATGCTCAACTCGCTTTTCGCATTGTGGCTCTCGTCCACCACAACAACAGGATTCATCTGGCGGATGACCTGCAGCAAGGCAGTATCAGGCGTATCGGCCAAAAGAAGTTCCTTGTCGTTGAACATCTCCGCGAAACCAAGAAGGTTGCCGTTTTCCTGATAGATTTTCTTGTCGTCCTTGCTCTTCGGATTGGCGCGGATCGACGCATAGCAGAATATCGCTATGCTCAAGTTCTCCATGACATCCGCCGGCTTGAAGTTCTGGGCGTTTAGAAGCTGTTCCTTCGTATAGACATTGACGCATCCGCCAAAGTCCCTGTCGAGCCGTTGCCGATACGGATGGTTCGGATTCGACAGATTTGCGACGGTCTGCGTGAGAATCGCGTCGCTCGGCACAAGCCACACCACGAACTTCGTCTTTCCCGTCGGCAGCTTGTCGAACACCGTCTTGACGGAAGATGCCGCGAGAAATGTCTTGCCGCCGCCAGTCGGCACCTTTATGCACACGTTAGGCGTACCAGCAAGATCGTCGTAGTAGGCGGCAAATCCCGCCCCGATTCCTTTGCTTGCCCAATACTCCTTCCATGCGGCGTTAATCCCGTCCGTCTTCATCAGCGCGTCAAGATATGCGTCAATGTCTTTGAGAACAAGCTTCTGGTAATTCTTGAGCTCCATCGTCAAACCTCCTCGAAAACCCAACGGCCATTTTTATCCGCTCCATCTCTACGAAGTGGCGTTTTCCGTTTAAGCGATGCTATTATTCGCTCTGCCTGTCGCTTTTTAACCGAAAGAATGTCCGCTAATTGTTTCGCTGTAATGCGATTATCTCGAAGTATCGCCATAACAGCCTTTTCTTCCCGTTCCGAGAGTGCATATCTTCCTATTAGGTCGTTCTTCCCGCTGTTTACACCGTCATTTACACCGTCATCCCCTCTGTTTACACCGTCATTTATACCGACATTTATACCGACGTCATGTCGGTGTAAATGCCTCACAGCTTCGGCCTTTTGCGTCCCATGCTCGTACCCAATACGTAAAAATCTATTACGCAGTTCAATGTCATATCCGTATATGAGAACCTTAAAGAACTCCTCCAGAGGAAGTTGCGTCTTCTCAACATTTAGTTTGGGATTCTCATAGTTCGCCCGCACAAGCGCATTTCTGAAATACCACGACTTCTCCTTGAACAGGGCATTCGTCACATCATAGCGCATGGAACGCAGGTACTTGATGGCGAAAACCGCGACGGTCCTCGTGTTGCCCTCTCTGAACGGATGAATCTGCCAGAGTCCCGAAATGAAAGACGCGAAATGTTCCGCAAACGCATCCTCGGAAAGTCCGCTGTAACGGAATTTCTTTTCTTCTGCGAAATCATACGCAAGCGATTCTTTCACCATGAACGACGGCGTATAGTTGACCGTATCACCGTTCAACACCCATTCTCGCTTCGTAAGCTCCACATCGCGTATCTTTCCGGCATGAGAGTACACATCCTTGAAAAGCCGGCCGTGCAATCCGATATAGTATTCCGGCGAAAAACGGAAAGTCGGAGAATTTATCGTCTCATTGATTCTACGCGCAACCTTGTCCGCCTCTTTTCTGTCCTCCGGCTGATCATGCCCCTCCTTTGTTTCGTAGTAGGCATCAATGATCTTCCCGGCCTCCACCTGGGTTATCTCGCCCTCGATGTTGCGCTTCGCGGTATTGAGCAGAAAGTCTGAAACCTTCAGTCCGTCCACATCCTGAAGGCCGATTGCCGTAGCCCACCCGTATGCGCGCTCGCGCTTGTCGGGCTCTCCCGCTACAAGATATTCGTCAAAGTCGTTCATTGCATGATCTCCTTACAGCCTTGCAATGTCACGCGGAATCTTCTTGAAGGTGATGTTGTATTTCTCAAGTTCCGTATCATCCAAAAGACAGATGTCGGCATAAACGACATATCGCTCTGCCTTGGTCTTAAGCTTTCTGAGAAGTGCGCGGTTTAGCTTCACCGCCGATCCCTTCTCATAGCAGAAGTAGTAAGCCGCGCCATCCGCTATTCCAAGAAGATACGGATCATTTTTAATGTTGCCAATGTTGCCAGTGTTGCCAATTCCAATGTTGCCATTTTCCGATTGAGAATGGGCATTGGCTATTGGCAACACTTCCACATTGGCAACACTTCCCGCGCCTCGTGTCTCCATGTACCACACGTATTCCCGAATCTTCTCAAGAGGCAAGTTCTCGTTAAGATTCTCGCCGATCATCAGCGGCTCGCCGAGTTCGTAGTAGCCGAACCCGCCGCCAGTTCCCTCCACGGCCTTGTCACCTTCTCCATAGCCGCTTATAACACGCTTCACTCGCTCTGCCGTCACCGTGTCGGCATAGTCCATCATCTCAATCAAAATGAACTTTCTGTTGCCGCCATCCTCCTTGTTCATCTTAAGAACCGCATGAGCCGTCGTACCAGAGCCAGCAAAGGAATCAAGGACAAGGGCATCATTGGGCAACGCATGTTTCAAAAGGTACTCTATCAGTTCAAGTGGTTTTACGGTGTCAAAACCATGCATGTTTCCCAATAATTGATTCAGCACCATTTTACCGCCTTCGGCCGTCCCGCTCACTTCTCTCGGAATATGGCACCAAAACGGAGCGACCTCCTCTTTTTCCTCATGTTCATAGTATTTCAACATCGGCTCACCGGTCTCAAAGGTAATCCGATTCTTGGCATACAGTTCCTTGATCTTCTCTTCGCCGGCTTGCCATCGTTTGGTCGGTGGAGGCGTATAACCTGCAAGCGAGAATGTCATCGTTTCACGCTTATTCTCTCCCCGATTTGATTTCAGAATGGTCTGAAGACGATACCTTCCATCTTTGTCTTCGTGTGGATAACTGCGCGGCTTGCCAGATGTTACGCATAAAAAATTAGCCTCACCCTTGCCCTTGTAACACAAAACGAATTCGGCGTCGTTCTGGGGTTTATATTTCGCTTTACCAGTATTAGATGGTTTCGCCCTGCTCTTCCACGTTAGGGTCGCAACAAAGTTTTGACTCCCGAATATCTCATCACAAACGAGTCGCAAGTTCGCAAACTCATTGTCATCAATGCTGATAAAAATCACGCCGTCATTGGAAAGCAGCTTCTGCAAGAGCCGCAGACGCGGATACATCATGCAGAGCCATTTGTCGTGACGAGAGAAATCCTCGCCCTCCTTGCCGACGACTTCACCCAGCCATTTCTTGATCTGCGGATCGTTCACGTTGTCGCTATAAACCCATCCCTCGTTGCCGGTGTTGTATGGCGGATCGATGTAGATACACTTGACTTTGCCCTCATACTGCGGCAGAAGCGCCTTGAGCGCGGCAAGGTTGTCGCCGTGAACGACCATGTTCTCGCCATTTGTGGACGCGGCATCGCCAAACGCCCACTTCCGTTCAAGCACCCTGAACGGCACATCATTGTGGTGGTTTACGACCTTCTCTTTCCCCGCCCATTTCAACATCGGCATTTTGTACTCTCCTTCAGCAAATAGGTTCAAAGTGGTCAATGCCACAAATAGCAAACTACGCATTGTTGCGATGCTTGCAAGACCATTCAAGTTCATCATCAGAAGCCCCTTCCCAATTGAGGATCTCAAGCCAACTGAATATCCGGTTGAAGTTCTTAATTGTTATTTCGTCTGGGATCAATTCACCAGATTCAACCATAGCCGCGAATCGACGCGCCTTTGCCGTCTTCGACTTCTTGATGTCCGTCGGATCAAACTCTTTGCCACACACCTTCCGATAGTCTTCGGACGAAAGAAGATTTTCAATCTGGCTTCCTCGCTCACGCGACACCATGCAGACGTGAAATCCGGTCTCGCCAAAAGCCGTGTCGATTTTCTTGGAAGTTTTAAGCCCCTCTTCGTCGTAATCGAGCAGAACGGAAAACGGCAAGCCCCACCCCATCAAAATAGAAAGAACATTGGGTACAGATGGCGCACCCTGACATGGAATCACAAACGGCCTGTCTTCGTCAGAGACTTTCAGAAACGTCAGCATTGCATTGATGTAATACGCGTCAGATATTCCCTCGACGACCAGATTCATACGTGATGTTTGCGGTGTTAAACTCATGGACATGTCATATCCAAGCGCATGGCAAACCGGCGTAAGAACTTCCATCCGGCTGGGACAATCCTCAATAGCCGTCAGATTCTCAATGATCGATGTATTTGATTGGCGAACAATCGCCTTGACATCCCCAAGCCTGTTCTTATCGATAAGATAGGGGCTGTGTGTCGTGTACAGCACATATTTCGTCCCCTGCGCCAATTTTTGAAGCAACTTCAGGACTTCCTTCTGTGCCATTATGTGCAGGTGTATCGCAGGTTCATCAATCAGGATGATGCTATTGCGGGAGTGCAACGCACGTTTCAATTCGAAGAATGCGCTTAGATACCAGCGTACGCCAGAACTTGCCTCAGACCACAAAACACTACCGGTCGTATCGGCATTGCAAACGGTGAACCGAAGACACGATCCGTCGAACTTGACATTGAGCTCAATTTCTGCCGATCCCTTTAGATAGGAATCGTTAAATTCCCGCATCAGCTTTCGAGTCTCCTTGGCGATACGATCTTGTATATTATTGCGCACACTCTCATTTTTCTCGTCAAATGCCGCAATCAACTCTTTGCGAGAACTGCCAACCGCACCCAGGAAACGTTCAAGCGCGATTTTCTTATCACGACTGATGCGATGATCCCAGGATTTGACTTCATCGATATTGTATGCATTGGGAAACTCGGCGGCATCTTCGAAAAGGTGAATCTGTGGCGATATCTTGCGAAATGCCGTATAGCGCTTTTCCAATGCGTCTCGTAATGGTTCAAGCAACAGCTTCAATTTGCTTCGGCGTTGCTCGTCAAGGTGATGGATAAGATTCTGCAATGCCCAAGACACAAGTTCTGAAATGTTTGGAATATAGAATCTGCCATATTCTTTGAGAGCCCACACAAGACGCTGGTAATGTTCATCATTCAATATCCGCTTCTCCCTTAAAAAATCTCCAAACTCTTTAAGCTCGTCGCGCAAGTTCGCCAATTCCTTAATATCTTGCATGACCGAGAAAAACAATCCTGAAAACGACAGCTGGGTTCGTCGAGTGGATTTGTCGTAGGTGAACATATATCCCACATCGCGGTTTTCTTCTTCTCCGACAATCTCGGAACCTAACTCCGCTATATCCTGCTCATCCAGAGTCGCAAAAATCTTTAGAACAGGTGATTCGCCTGTGTTTTGATTGACGGCTCGTGCCGGAATAACACGCTCGACCTCATCGCAGAAGAATTTCATGCGCGATATGGCATCAAGGGCGTTCGTCTTACCGACACCATTGCGTCCAATCAACGCCATGATGTTTGAACTGAATGACACCCATGCAACATGCCCGAACGAGCAGTAATGGCTTACATGTATTTCCTTGATTTTCATTTCACCCTCGCACAATAGTTGATAGTTGAATTACAGCTCCAGCGTCTTCACAAACTACCTTGCGTCTACCCCAAACGCCGATTTCTTGATGCCGCGGATTGCGCTCGCGTCCATCTTGGTAAAGCCGAAGCACTTGCGGCCGAGGTCTTTCAGCGACGCACCTATCAGATACAATTCCTTGTCGTCGATGATGAGGAAGCGGTCGTGAAAGGTTTCATTGTAGCGGACGGCGAGTTTTGGATACTGCGCGTTGAAGGTCGCGATGTCGGCATCCGAAATCTTGCGGTGCGGTACGTGCTTTTTGTCGTAATGTTCCGAGGTGATAATCGTCACCTTCACGCCCTTGCGCTTCTTGGCGAAAAGATCAAGCGTTTCCGGCGTCGCCCAATTGTCGATCAGAATCAACGACCGCTTCGCACTCTGAATCAACTTCAGCACCAGCACCCGCGCATCCCACAACTGCCCGTCGTAGAACACGCCCTGCAAAGGAGGTGTCTGCGTCTGCACGAAGAAATCGACCTTCTCTTTCAAGTTGGCCACGTCCGCCTCCGTCTTCGCAAGTCGGCGATCTACCTTGTCTTCAAGTTGGTTCAAGCGGGTGTTGACAGAATATCCGCGAAGCAAGTATTCCTTGAGTACGGCATTTGCCCACCGGCGAAACAAAATGCCCTGCGCAGATTTTACACGATAACCAACAGATAAGATCACGTCCAGATTGTAATACTCAACCTGATAGACTTTCCCATCTGCGGCAGTTGTCGCAAATTTTGCGACATGCGACAGTTGACACCTGGCATCGTCGAGTTGTCGCAAAATCTGAGACAACTGGAACACAGGCAAGTTCTTCGGACAAAGCATTTGCGATGTGCTTGCCGATAGTCTTAACGTCACGTCCAAAGAGCTGGGCCATCTGATGACGGTTAAGCCACACCGTCTCGTTTTCAAGACGCACGTCCAGTCGGACGGTTTCGTTCGGCTGATACACGACAATCTGGTTTTCGCTCGCACTCATATCGGCTTTGCTTTTCGTGCGAATATTATACCATAAATCAGAGGAGTTGTGGCGGCGATTCAGTGGCCGCGACGGAGCGCGGCCCTCCCGGACGGGCAGCTCGTTCTACGGGGCAGGACGAAACGCCAATTTCTTAATTCCACGAATTGCGCCCGCATCCATCTTGGTAAAGCCGAAGCACTTGCGGCCAAGGTCTTTGTTGAATGTTGCCAATATGGAAGTATTGCCAATTTCAATGTTGCCAATTCCAATGCTGATGGTCGCAATCTCCTTCATGCCGCCTCCTTCATTGGAAATTGGAATTGATGACTGGCAACATTTTCACAATGGCAACATTCATTCATCGCCCAGTTGTCGATCAGAATCAACGACCGCTTGGCGCCCTGAATCAGCTTCAGCACCAACGCCCGCGCATCCCACAACTGCCCGTCGTAGAACACACCCTGCAAAGGAGGTGTCTGCGTCTGCACGAAGAAATCGACCTTCTGTTCAAGAGTGGCGATACGTTGGTCGTGCCGCGCGAGGTTACGGTGCATTGTATCTTCCAGCTGGTTTAGTCTAGCATTGACCGAATATCCGCAAAGGAGGTATTCCTTGAGTACCTTCGTCGCCCAAATACGGAACTGCGTCGCACGTTGTGAATTCACCCTGTAGCCGACTGCAATAATGACATCCAGATTGAAGAACTCCTGTGTACGAACAACTGAACGGCCACCCTCCGTTTGAACTGTTTCCATTTTGGAAACTGTTGCGTCTCTGGCGAAGCCACACCGTCTCGTTTTCAAGACGCACGTCCAGCCGGACGGTTTCGTTCGGCTGATAGACAACAATCTGGTTTTCGCTAGTTGTCATTTGTCGATGCCTCTCATGCGCATATTATATCAAACCTCTCGCTTTCGATCCCACCACAAACGCCACTTTCTTGCCTTTGCCGTACTCCCGTCGTTCAGACGTCGCCTTGCGGATTGAATCAAGCAGACCAGGGATGACCTCCGCCCCCATCTTCGCCGCGGCGAAAGTCAGGCGACCCGCATCCTTGAGCGACGCACCAGTCCAGAAGATTTCCTTCTGATCGACGACGATAAAGCGGTCATGGCAGACTCCGCAGATGGTCTTTGTGAACTTGCCGCATTGTTTCCCGAACGCCTCGAAGTCCGATTCCTCCAGCTCGCCGTTGGAATGCGTCACCAGCTCGATCTTCACGCCGCGCCCGCGCTTCGCAAGCATGTCCAATGTCGCCATGCCGGGATAGGCATCGATTACGATCAACTCCTTCTTCGCCCGCCGGATGAACTTGATCAACAGCGACTTCGCGTCCCAGAAGTGGTTCTGGTAGAAGATGCTCTGCAACGGCGGCTCCTTGGTCTGCACGAAAAAATCGACCTTCTGTTCAAGGGTGGCGATGCGGTCATCATGCTTCGCCAGCCGCCGGTCAACTCTATCTTCAAGCTGAGACAGTCGAGCATTGACTGCGTAACCCTTGAGAAGATAAGTCTTCAGGACCTGTGTGGCCCAGCGACGGAACAATGTTGCATTGCGGCTGTTGACGCGATATCCGACAGACAGAATGGCGTCCAGGTTATAGAACATGGTACGGTATGACTGCTTGCCGTCGTTACCCATGTGTTCCAAAATGGAACATGTGCCTCCAATTCGCCGCTCTTGTAGATATTAGCGAGGTGCTTTGTGATCGCCGGTCTCTTTGTGCCGAAGAGATTGGCAATCTGCTCCTGAGTCAGCCACACGGTCTCGTTTTCAAGACGTACGTCCAGCCGAACGGTCTCGTTCGGCTGATAGACAACAATCTGGTTTTCGTTCGCGGTCATTCGGCGTTGCCTTTCATGCGCATATTATACCAAATCCTTCTCCTTTACTTGCATCGCAGTTGTCGCAAATTTTGCGTCTTCTTGCCTTTACCGTATTCACGCCGTTCCGATGTCGCCTTGCGGATTGAATCAAACAGGCCGTGAATAATCTCCGCCCCCATCTTCGCCGCAGCGAAAGTCAGACGACCAGCGTCCTTGAGCGACGCGCCGGTCCAGTTAGCAACCGATTCGTTTCACATCGCGGCGGCGAGGGCGTTGCCGAAGGCGGAGCAGGAGATTTCCGTTGCCCCTTCCATCTGGCGGGCGAAGTCGTAGGTCACCGTTTTTGCGGCGATTACCTTGTCCATCGCGGCGATGATCTTGTCGGCGGCCTCGGTCCAGCCCATGTAGCGCAGCATCATCTCGCCAGAGAGGATTAGTGAGCCGGGGTTCACCTTGTCGAGGTTCGCGTACTTCGGCGCGGTCCCGTGCGTGGCCTCGAATACGGCGACGCCCGTCTGGTAGTTGATGTTCGCGCCTGGCGCGATGCCGATGCCGCCCACCGTCGCGGCGAGCGCGTCGGAGACGTAGTCGCCGTTGAGGTTGAGCGTGGCGATTACGTCGTACTCCGCCGGGCGCGTGAGTATCTGCTGGAGGAACGCATCGCAGATGCAGTCCTTCACCGTAATCGTACGGCCGGTCTTCGGGTTCTTGAACTCGCACCACGGTCCATTGTCGATCGTCTTCGCGCCGTACTCGCGCTTTGCTAGGGCATAACCCCAGTCGCGGAACGCACCCTCGGTGAACTTTTGGATGTTGCCCTTGTGGACAAGCGTCACCGACTTGCGGTCGTTGGCGATGGCATAGTCGAGCGCCGCCTTTACGAGACGTTCCGTGCCCTCCACGGAGACGGGCTTGATGCCGATTGAAGCCGTATCCGGGAAACGGATTTTCTTCACGCCCATTTCTTCGATCAGGAACTTCTTCACCTTCTGCACCTCTGGCGTGCCGTTCATCCACTCGATGCCGGCGTAGATGTCCTCGGTGTTCTCGCGGAAGATCACCATGTCGGTGAGTTCCGGGTGCTTTACGGGAGAGGGCACGCCCTTGAACCACCTGACGGGGCGCAGGCACACGTAGAGGTCGAGCTGCTGGCGCATCGCCACGTTGATTGAGCGGATACCGCCGCCGACGGGCGTGGTGAGCGGACCCTTGATCGAGACGAGGTACTCGCGGCAGGCGTCGAGCGTCTCCTGCGGAAGCCATGTATTGGGACCGAACACCTTGTTCGCCTTCTCGCCCGCGTACACTTCCTTCCATTCGATCTTGCGCGTGTCGCCGTAAGCGGACTTCACGGCTGCGTTCCACACGGTCATCGCCGCGCGCGTGATGTCGGGTCCTGTTCCATCGCCCTCGATAAACGGGATGATGGGGTTTTCGGGCACGACAAGGCGCCCGTCCTGCATTGTAATCTTCGCTGGTTTCATTTAAAATCCTTTCCAAGATGCATTCCGTGGGACGCCTTGAGCAACACGGCGTCGCCTGACCGCAAAATCCCTTCAAGCGCGGCGTGTGCTGCAGCGGCGTCCGCACACGGCGCAGTAAATGAGGCGGCGCGAATCCGCGCAGCGGCAGCCGTCATCGCCTCACCCACAGGCATCACCACGTCTATCGGCAGCGACGCCGCACGGGAAAGTACGCGCTCGTGGAACTCTTCACTCCGCGTTCCAAGTTCGAACATGTCGCCAAGCACGGCCACGCGCCGTCCCTTACACGGCATCGCGGCAAACGTCTCCAGCGCCACTTCCATCGACGTGGGGTTCGCGTTGTAGCAGTCGTTCACGTAAGTGACTCCGCCGCGTTCCTCCACGCGCCAGCGGTCCCCTGGCAATGCGAAGTCCTCCAGCGCCGCAATGCAGCGTTCAAGCGGTACGCCGAACTCGCCCGCGCACGCGACGGCGAGACGTGCGTTGGAGACGTTGTGCTCGCCGGGAAGACGCTGTGCGAGCGCCTTGGCAATCTGCGCACCGGCGGCGTCGGATGGATCCACGGAAACGACACGCGCCGCGCTCATCGCACGAAGGCGCTCGTAACGGTCGTTGTTCACGCCCACCACGGCGAAACCATCCGGCGGCAGTCGCGCAAACAGCGTGCCCTTCTCGTCCGCAATGCCGTCCTGTGTCTTGAAAAACTCTATGTGGGCGGTGCCGATGGACGAAATCACTCCGGCGTCCGGCGCAGCGACGTCCACGAGATGCGCAATCTCGCCCGGATGGTTCGTGCCCATTTCAAGGACCAGAATCTCCGCGTCCTTCGGACAGTTGAGGATCGTGAGCGGCAGACCGAGGTCGTTGTTGAAGTTGCCTTCCGTGGCGTGTACGCGGAAACCGCCCGCGCGAAGGAACGCCGCAATCAGTTCTTTCGTCGTCGTCTTGCCCGCGCTGCCGGTTACGCCTATCACCTTCGCCTTCAGAGAGCGGCGGTATTCGGACGCCACGCGCGTGAGTTCCTCGCGCCCGTCGATGATCCCCGCCGCACCGACGGCGAGCGCCTGCTGGATGAAGTCGTGCCCGTCCACGCGCTCGCCCTTCACCGCGACAAACAACATGCCCGGCTTCACCTTGCGCGAATCGAGCGTTGCACCTCTAAATTCTCCTAAAGACATGGGCATAGTATAGCACATTTCCCCTGCGACATAAAGACGCCGCAACGGTCTTGGAGTGCAACAAGTCACCGCACATGATCCAGAGGATTGCGCGGTGACTTGTCGTGCAGAGCGTTTCAGCGTCTGCTATGGCAGCTGCTATTCGAAGAGCCAGGTCGAAAGGTAGCGTTCGCCAGTGTCCGGGAGGAGCGCGACTATCGTCTTGCCTGCGAACTCGGGACGCTTCGAGAGCTCGAGCGCCGCCCAGAGGGCCGCACCGGACGAGATGCCCACGAGCAGGCCTTCGTTCGCGGCCGCCGCGCGCGCCGTCGCGCCCGCGTTGTCAGCCGACGCCTTGATCACCTCGGTGAGGAGCGAGGTGTCCAGCACCTTCGGGACGAACCCCGCGCCGATGCCCTGGATCTTGTGGGGACCGGGCTGACCTCCGGAGAGGACGGGCGAAGTATCGGGTTCCACCGCGAAGAGCTTCACTTCGGGGTTCTTCTCCTTCAAATACTTGCCCGTGCCGGTGATCGTACCGCCGGTACCGACGCCCGCCACGAACGCCGCCACCTCGCCGTCCGTGCCGTCCCACACCTCCGGGCCGGTGGTGCGATAGTGGAAGTCGGGATTGGCCGGGTTCTCGAACTGCTGGAGGATCACCGCGCCGGGCGTCGCGTCCCTGAGCTCGTTCGCCTTGGCGATCGCGCCCTTCATGCCGGCGGAGCCGGGCGTGAGGACGATCTCCGCGCCGTATGCGGCCGCGAGCTTGCGGCGCTCGATGCTCATCGTCTCGGGCATGGTGAGGATGAGGTGGTACCCCTTCACCGCGCTCACTAGCGCGAGGCCCACGCCCGTGTTGCCGCTCGTCGGCTCGATGATAGTCGCACCGGGCTTGAGGACGCCGTCCTTCTCCGCCGCCTCGACCATCGCGAGCGCGATGCGGTCCTTGACGCTGCCGCCGGGGTTGAAGAACTCGACCTTCGCGAGCACCTTCGCGCCGCCCTTGTTCAACTTGTTCGAGATCTCGACGAGCGGGGTGCCGCCGACCTTCTCAAGAATGTTCTTTGCTGTCTTGCTCATTTGCCTGTTCCTTTCGGTTGGTTGTTATTATACTCTTTTTTGGTTAGAATTGGTACTGGAGAGAGAACACCGCGCCGGCGCCTACGCCGAGGTTCTTGACGCTCCCCTTCCTGTAGAACTTGTCCTTGTCGCCGGTTTCCGCGAACGCCGCCACGAACGTGAGCTTCTTCGTGATGAACCACGCGACGTGCGCGTCCCAGTAGTCGTGGTTGCGGATTGAGTGTCCGCCGGTGGCACGGGTGTCGCCAGCGTCCACGCCCTGCTTGTACTCAAGGCCGATCGCGATGTTCTCGGCGGGCAGGATGTCGATGTTGCCGAACGCGACCACGTCGTAGTCGTTGTGGCCCACGACGCCGTTCACCACTTCGTCGGAGAGCAACAAGCCTGCCGAGAGCAGCACCGGCACGGGCGTCTGCGTGACCAGCTTCGAGGCTACGACGTACGCGTCGAAGCCGTTGTCGTCCAGACGGAACGCGTCAACCGTGCGGGAGTCCGTGTACTTCCACACGCCGCCCACGGCGAGCGCCGGCACCCACACGGTGTCGAAGGCGTTCTCATCGAGGAACTTGACCTTCGCGCCCACGTTGTAGGTGTTGATCGACTTGTCGCCGTACTTGTGCGCGTTTATGAACCCATAGCCCGCCGACAACTCAACACGATTCGCAAACGACAGCGCGGCGGATGCTGCCCACCAGTTGATGCCGGCGTCGTTGAGGTTCACGTACCACGTTCCGATCTGCGGACGCGACACTATGCCGTTCAGCGCCGAATCGGTCTTCTCCACGGCGTTCGTGGAGTCGCCTCCTCCGTCGTCGTCCCATGGCAGCCCTGCCGTGTACGCCAACGGGTTGAAGGCGATGCCTCCCGTGCCTTGCAGATTGTTGAGCGGCACTCCTGCGTATGCGGCGGTACTTATGCACGCTCCAGCCGTAAATGAGATTACGGTGCGGACGATTTTGCTGTTGTTTTTGCTGTTCATCTTCTTTTCTCCTTTTTTGCCGACTTTGCGGCGGTTGTTTTTTGTGTGGTTAGTAAATGCCCCCGTCTCAGGGGGGGATGGAGACGGGGGCAAAGGGTCAGATGACCTCCAACGCCTCGTCGAGCGCGTCGATGATGTCGTCGATGTGCTCAAGGCCTATGGAGAGGCGGATCAGCTCCGGCGCAACGCCGCCCTTGCGCAGATCCTCGTCGGATAGCTGCGAGTGCGTGGTCGAAGCCGGATGGATGATGAGGCTCTTCGCATCGCCCACATTGGCGAGGATCGAGAATATCTCACCGTTCGCCGCGTCCGTGACCTTGCGGGCCTCCTCCGCGCCGCCCTTAACGCCGAACACGACAACGCCGCCAGCGCCATTGGGTAGGTACTTCGCCGCGAGCTCTGGCTGCGTGAGCGAGGGATACTTGACCCACGCCACCTTCGGATGGTTCTGGAGGTGCTTAGCGACCGCGAGCGCGTTCTCGCTATGGCGCGCGATGCGGAGCGGAAGCGACTCCACGCCCTGTAGGAAGATCCACGCCGCGTCGGGCGCGAGAGTGGGTCCCTGGTTGCGGATGCCGACCGTCAAGAGGCGGATCGAAAACGCAATGGGCTTCAGCGGTTCGGGAAGATCGTGCGCGAAGCGGAGGCCGTGGTATCCGGCATCCGGCTCGTTGTAGAGCGCGAACTTCGGATTCGTCCAGTCAAAGCCGCCCTTCTCCACCACGACGCCGCCGATGCCGGTGCCGTGTCCGCCAATCCACTTCGAGAGCGAGTGGATCACGAGGTCCGCTCCGTGGTCGAGCGCACGGAGGAGCGGCGGCGGCGTGAACGTGGCATCTACGACGAGCGGCAGGCCGTGGCGGTGAGCGACGGCTGCGTAGCCTTCGATGTCAGCGATGTCAAGGGCGGGGTTGCCGACAGCCTCGATGAAGAGAAGCCTAGTCTTCTCCGTAATCGCTGCCTCGACAGCCTCTAAATCGTTCACCGGCGTGAAGTTCACCTTGATGCCCACATTCGGCAGAATGGCGTCGAACTGGCTGAAGGTGCCGCCGTAAAGATTGCTTGCCGCCACGATTTCGTCGCCCGCGCGGGCGATGTTCGTGATCGTGAAGTAGATGGCCGCAGTGCCCGAAGCGAGCGTTTGCGCCGCCGCGCCACCTTCGAGCGCCGCGATGCGCTTCGCGAGCACGTCGTTCGTGGGGTTCATCAGGCGGGCGTAGATGTTGCCGAGCTCCCGAAGGCCGAAGAGGTCGGCCCCGTGCTTGGAGTCGCGGAAGTTGTAGGCCGTCGTGCGATAGACGGGTACCGCCCTCGCATTCGTCGCGGGGTCGCCGTGTACGTCCTGTCCGGCGTGCACGGCCAGGGTTTCGATATGGTATGTTTTTTTGCTCATTGCCGTTGTTCCTTTCTGGTGGTGTCAACGGCGAATATTATCTCACATTTCGACCATGATAGGGTAATCGGAATATTATTGTGCGCAATATAGGTTTTTCCTATGCCTTGGAGAAGGCGCAAACGCTGCTACTGCATATGGTGGGAACCCTTTTGCAATGGTCGGACCGAGGGGATTTGAACCCCTGACCTTTTGCACCCCAAGCAAACGCGCTACCAGGCTGCGCTACGGTCCGCAAACGTCCAACAGTATATCATAATCCCCATGAAACGTAAAGCCCCCCTCCGAATTTTTCCGGAGAGGGACTTTCACCTTCTGTGCGCGCGCCTCAGCCTATGGCGATCTTGCGGGGCTGCGTCTCGGGCTTCTTCTGCACCGTGACGGTGAGGATTCCGTTCTCGAGCGTGGCGGCGAGCGTGGTGGCGTCAGCCATTTCAGGCAGATCCAGCGACGCCGCGTAGTTCTCGCGCATGAACTCCGTTTCGACCTCGCGGAAACCGGCGGGATTCTGCCACGTGGCATGCGTCTTCAGCGTCAACGTGCGGCCCTCGACGTGAAGGTCAACGCCCTTCTTGCCGATGCCGGGAATCGTGAACGTGAAGGTGTAGCACGCGGGCTGTTCATCCAGCGACACGGCTGGCATTGCGAATCTTTCAGTGTTAGCGTTCATTTCAATTCTCCTTTCTCTTTCTGAGGTTAGCCGGCTATTGCGATCCGGTGTACGCCCTGGGTCTCGGCCTTGGGCAGTTCGATGCGGAGGATGCCGTCGGTGAATTTGGCGTTCGCCTTTTCGGCGTTGACGCGGAACGGCAGCTCGATGCGGCGCGACCAGGCGGGCGCGGTCTGGGCGGCTTCGCCCTTCTCTCCGTCCGCGACGGGGGCGGGTTTGTCCGACACCACGACGGCCTGTGCCTCAAGGGTGAGGTCAACGTCCTTCGCCGTCTTCCCAGGCAGCTCCATGTCGATCAAAACGGCATCGTCGTCCAGGAACACGTTCACGGGCGGGAACCTTCCAGCCGCACGTGCGCGCATCGTCCGCGTGACGCGGTTGTTCGCGTCGAACAACGCGTCCAGCAGTTTCCAAGGATTCATGTCTATCAGTGTATTCATGGTTTTGCTCCTTTCAAGTTTTTCAACACCTTACATAGAGCAAAGGCCGTGCCAACCCTCTGGCACAGCCCGTTTCCACTCCAAATTGTGCCATCGTGTCACACAAAGGTGTGCACATGGCACATCATGTCACGTTCTAATAGACATAGATGCTCGTTTGGGGATTTGGAAACAACCAAGACAACTTTCAACAACAACTTTGTCCTTCGGGCGCACCTTGAACAATCTGATTTCAAAACCATACGTGCACGGTGTGGCAAGACCGCATCGGCCTTGTGCAATGGCGATGGCGCCACATCGGGTTTTGCAACCACCTCGACAATCAGTCAAAGGCCACCTTCACCCCGTGTTTGTACTTGATTGTGCGGTATGGGCCACTCGGCTTGCCGCTGTCGGTGCTGAACTCGAAACGCATCATGCTTTGCTTCCAGAAATCCTCTCTCTTGAATTCCGCCGGAAACGGCACGACGATGCGCGTTGGCGTGTGCTCGATCATGTCGTCGATAGACCAGCAGTCATATTTCCGTTTGCCGTCCTTGCAGACCATGCTTACACTCACCTGGTTGCTCATGTCAACGACCGTCAGGTCGCGCCCCGTTATGACGATGTTCTCGCCGAACTTCACTTGATCCGCCGAAGAACTCTCGCCCCGGATCTCCGTCATCAGCGCACGCGGCGGCTTCACCTTGTTCTGCGGACGTCTTGTCTCCACCGCCTTGCGGAAGCGCTTGAGCGGCACGAGAGCCACCTTGACGGAGTTCCTCCTTGGATCAAACTCTGCATCCTTCTCGTCGAACGTGCCCTTGATCACCAGCCGCACGGCGAAATAGTCGCCGAACCTTCGCGTGATGCCGTCAGAAAGCGTTTTGCTGATCATTGACTCAATTACGCCGCTCACCACAGACTCCACCATGTACGGTGAAAGCCGCAGACTGGAGTAGTCGAGCATTTCCTCGATTACCTTATCCGTGCCGTAGCTGCCGCGAGCCATACCGATTGCACGGTACTTTCCTTTCTCCGGTTCGCTCTTGCCTGGGAGCTTGATCTCCCGCAGCTTGAAGTGCAGTTGCGCCGTATGCTGGTCTCTGGTGGACATTGAATTACTCCTTGATGCTATTTGTTCTAGACGCCGATAGTATAGCATATAGACCTAGACCATGCAATATTATAGTCTGACGAAATGATAATTAAGGTCTGACTATATTATCAATAAGGTCAGACTTTTTCATCAATAAGGTCAGACCTTTTTATTAATAAAGTCAGACCTTTTCATCAATAAGGTCAGACCAAATTAATGATATCGTCAGACAATATTGATTGCCAGTGTTGGTGTAAAAGACTTCTTGTGCCGGTGCATATTGTCATTACCCCCCGTCGGCAATGCCACCCATCCCGTCGTGCGGCGGGATGGATACTTGGCGCGAGCAACATTCCACCCGATGATAAGCTATCTCACCTTCACGCGCACGAAGAACGCTGCTGGCGAACCTTGCGGCGTGACGGTTGCCTTCGCCTTGCCGCTAGCGGTACGTTCAAGCGTTACATTCAGACCTTCGGACGAAAACGCGGATTCATTCAACTCCGTCGCACCCTCAACGCCCAAGGCCTCCTCAAGTCGTGCCGCCGTACCTATTTCCGCACCGGCAATGTCAACGACAAGGTCAAACGTCCCTGTTGCTGTGCTAGACGGCGTGATGGATTCGATCACGACATCTTCATTCGCCAACGCTGCTGTCTTAGTCATCAGTCCCGGAGCATCAAGCGCATACGACAGCCAGGCGTTGGGCGCATCCTTTACCAAGGCGTGAGACAGATTGTTATTATCCACCCAAGAGCGGAAGGCCGTGTATGCCGCCGCACTGGCTACTTTCTCCGACAGCCGGACATCCAACAATCCACCAATGATCGCCGCCACATCACCGTCCGTCGCCTGTGCATCAAGTGCAGGAAGAGGATCAAGGGGCGGCAATGGCTCGGCTGGTGTCCATGTCACTTCGTCCAGCCACGCGCAATCAGAGCCGTTCTTGTCCTGGGAGTCCTTTACATACGCCCACCTAAGCGTGTGGACGCCGCTACTGGTTATCATAATAGTCTCGCAACGCCAGTCGATCTCGCCGCCGATATCTGGAATTGCGGTATCGCCGTCAACGGTAAACCGTGCGTAGTCGTAAATACTTCCCTTGTACGCCTCGCTTGAAACCTTCCACCAGAATGTCAACGTCCCCGCACCGGAAACAGACGTTTCGATCCACGAGGTTTGCCCGTCGCCAATGGCTCCGCTTCGCATGGCCGTATCACTATCGTGGGTAACGGTCCTATCCCTAAACCAAGTGGCATCGCCGCCAATACTGAACGTAAAGCTCGGCACATTCAAACACTCGCCCGGCGTCCACGGGGCACGTACGCTTTCCGCAGAGACAACGTCGCTGTCGAAGTAATCGTCAAGTACGGCAATTGCCTTGATTGTAGCCGATCCTGCAAGATAGAACGAGCCGGTACATACTGGGCTTTTCGCTGTCGGCGTAGAACCATCCAACGTGTAGTGGATTACCGCACCGACAGTTTCGCATCCCATCGTAACAGCGGTGCGTTCAGTGTCGTACCATGCAGCCACCTCGATTGTCGGAGCGGACACCTTCTTCTCCTCCCATGCAGCGGTGAACAGCACGTCATCGTAGCCAAGCGTGTAGGGCGTACCAGGAGCAAAAATATCGTCATTTATTCGCCAACCAGAGAAGCTGTGCTTCGGCCATGCTAGAGCACCTTGCCCCGGCAGCGTGATTTCCAAACCCTCGCCAATGGTCATTGCGGCGGGTACGCTACCACCCGTCGCACCGCCATCCTCAAACGTCACGCGCACCTCGCGGAGATATTGTACCTCGTCAAGCCACGCGCAATCTTGGCCACCATAGTCGCTGTCGTCCTTGCGGTACGTCCAGCGCAAGGCATGAGGCCCATTACCTTCAACGTTGTATGTGACATTCGTCCAATCCACCTCGCCGCCAATCGAGGCGACGTCAACACCATCGACGGAGAACACAACCTTATCGTATGCAATTCCGCGATACGCTTCGCTCGACGCCTTCCACCAGAACGAAACAACGCCTGTGTTGGTGACAACGGTTTCAATCCACGATTCCTGATTGTCACCAATCGCCCCGCTGTGCAGATGATTTACTCCATCATGCGCCGCGTCTGACCACTCGGTGTACCATGGAACATTGCCACTAGTTGTCCAGACCTTGTCAAGCCCGGACGCCGCTTCAATAGACAGCGGTGCTCGTTCGTACTGCGCGGTGACAGTAATTGACTCCGTAATCTGAGATATGTCCGCCTCCCATCCCGTAAACACCCATCCTACATCAGCCGTTATGGTTGGCGACTCCGCCGCCTCTCCCCAAACGACAGTCTGCGTCAACGCCCCACCTCCAGTCCTCGTACCATGCGCACCAATGTCGAACGTAACGGTTCTGTCGCTTCGCGCCCACTGCGCCGTCACTGTGATATCACCCGTTTGATTATACACGCCTGTAACATCCCAACCAAGAAAATCCCATCCCGCGACAGCTGCGGGTGGCTGGAAATAATAAGAATCCTCCACGGTATAGGTGGTTGCGTTGTGGTTCTCCGCACCCAGTTCGTCAATGAAGGTTATGTTATACGCGATAGGAGCGCTTTCAAAGAGATATGTCACATCATTCGTGACTGGGCCAAATATCGGCAGAGAATTCCAAGAAGAATCATACTGCCTTTGCGATGTCTCGGTGATGTACCCATTCCTGTCGTATTTTATGTACGCATCGCCGCAACTGATTTTATTGATGTAATACCCTTCGTCAACACTAATGTACGACGCATATCCTGAAATGTAACTACCGTAAGGAAGATACAAACATGAAAAATCATCTGTCCAGCCAAATAATGAATTGCCGTAGCTCTCAAATGCACTAGCCCAACTCTCACCATCATCCACAATGACGTAAGCTGGATCGTATGTATAACCCCCTCCATCATGATACGTCAATCTTTCATCTGTGCTTATGTAAACTTGATGCGTCTTTATCATCGGCGGGATAATCAGTCTCAGTTCCATACCGAGACTATACCTTTCGTCCTCTTCCCCCGGCCATGCATGATAGTAGTATATTGGATATTCTTGATACATTCGTAACATCCATTCCCATTCCGAGTCGGATATATGATGGCCATACGAATCAACATATTGTCCGTACTCGTCCACGTGCATATCCAGCGTCGGTACTGGTTTATACAATACGCCTGGCGCTCCCGCAGGAAGAAGATAGGTTGTAGACTCGTAACTGACCCTTCCTGTCTGCCAATCATATTTTCCATAGTAAATGCCCACTTCGCATTGTCGTCCGATCTCATATTTTACCCTACTGGCATCAACATCATTGCTATAAACAACCTTAATGACGCCTGTATTCAATGTAGCATACTCGTAACCCCCGTCATAGATGAATTGTCCGTAGAGTTCTAGCGCGACGGGTGACGCTTCCTGGAAGTATTGCCAATCGCTATCAAGCGTTCCCACAAACAAAGAATTCGAGACAGACACATAAAAACTGTTGTAGGCATTGAAGTCGAAGTCTTTTAGCACGGGCGAGATTATTGTACCACTACTGATCCAGGACTTGACCGTAAAGTTCGTAGACGTCTCTTCACCATTTCCAATTAGGTGTACGGATAGCATAGTTTCACATTCTGGCAGCATAAGTTCGCCGAATGACACATCGATTTGTAAATTACCCTCGGCACGGATGGATGATACTGAAAGAGGAATCTGGCTGAATATGTTATCAATATCAAGTTTATCACAATTCTCTATGCCAACAACCTCTGCCTCGGTCTTGGATCTCACATAATCAACAAATGGTGACGGAACTTCAAATCTTGAGATTCCCATATCGTAAAACATGGGCAGAGGCAGTGATTTCTCAACCCGTAAACACGACAGGTTTGTGCAGCCGCCAAACTCGGTTGAGTCTATGGCTGGTATTTCACATTTGAACACAAGGTTACTTAATCCATTACACCCCGCGAACGCCTCATTCCCGATACTCGTCACACCAGTGCCGATAACAATATTTTCCAGCTTGTTGCAATCGGAGAACACATTGCTTCCAATGTTCGTTACGCTGCCGGGAATCGTCACGCTTATCAGCCCGCTACAACCTGAAAATGCATAATCTCCGATACTCGTCATGCCGTCAGGGATCGTTACGCTCGTAAGACCGCTGCAATTAGAAAATGCACCATCTCCGATACTTGTCACGCCGTCAGGAATAGTCACGCTCGTCAGCCCACTACAACCAGAGAACGCCCCTCCCTCGATGCTCGTAACCGATCTGGATATCGTTAAGCTCATAAGACCGTTACAATCTGAAAATGCGCAATATCCAATACTCGTGACGTTGTCTGAAATCGTCATACTTATAAGCCCGCTACAGCCAGAGAACGCATGATCGCCGATGCGCGTCACACCGTCAGGTATCGTCACGTTTGTAAGCCCGCTACAGCCAGAGAACGCAGACTCCCCGATACTCACCACGCTGTTGGGTATCGTCACGCTCGTAAGCCCACTGCAATTCGAGAACGCAGAACTCCCGATGCCCGTCACGCTGTTCGGCATCTTTAAGCTCGTGAGCGAACTGCAACCTGAGAACGCATAACTCTTGATGCTCGTCACATCATCTGGGATCGTCAATACCTTGACCTTCACGCCATTAAAAAAGAGATTATGCGCATAAGAAAGCGGATTGGCGTCGTGACTACCAAAAGAGACACCGCACCACTTCACAATGTCGGTTATATGTACGCCTGTGAGCCCAATGCAAGAGGTGAAAGCCCCATTCCCGATACTCGTCACGCTATCAGGGATAGTCACGCTCGTAAGGTTACTGCAATCAGAAAACGCCCGATTCCCAATGGTCTTGACGCCGTTGCCCATAGTCACGCTCGTAAGTCCCCTGCAATCGTCGAACGCATAATCCCCGATGCTCGTCACGCTGTTCGGCATCGTTACGCTTGTAAGTCCTCTGCAACCAGAGAACGCCATCTTCCCAATGTCCATGACACCATTGCCTATCGTCACGCTTGTCAGACCACTGCAACTGTAGAACACCCTCACTCCGATGTTCGTCACGCTGTTCGGGATCGTCACGCCCATTAGTCCTCTGCAATCGTCGAATGCAAAATCCCCGATACTCGTCACACTGTTCGGTATAGTTACGCTCGTAATTCCGCTGCAACCGGCGAACGCATAAGCCAGGATGCTTGTGACACTATCGGGGATCATTAAATCTGTGACCTTCTCGCCGTTGAGATAAAGATTGTGCGCTTGGCAAAGCGGATTGGCGTAATAGCCGTCGAATGATATACTGCACCACTTCACAATGTCGGTTATATGTACGCCTGTAAGCCCGCTACAATTGTAGAACGCACTATTCCCGATGCTCGTCACACAGTCAGGTATCGTCACGCTCGTAAGCCCACTGCAACCGGAGAAGGCATAATCCCCGATGTTCCTCACGTTGTTCGGAATCACCAAATCAGAAACCTTATTGCCATTGAGATAGAGGTTGTGCGCATTGCAAAGCGGATTGGCGTAATCGTCACTGAATGAAATGTTACACCACTCTGTAATGTCGGTTATATGTACGCCTGTAAGCCCACTGCAAGAGGTGAAAGCCCCATTCCCGATACTCGTCACACCGCTTCCAATCACCACGTTCGTAAGACCGCTGCAACCGGCAAATGCCCATCCCCCAATGCTCGTCACAGAGTTTGGTATCGTCATTCTAGTAAGACCTCTACAGTCGTAGAACGCCTCATCCCCGATGCTCGTCACCGAATCGGGTATTGTCATGCTTGTAAGGCCATTGCAATTGTAGAATGCATAATCGCCGATACTTGTCACGCTGTCGGGTATCGTCACGCTTGCTAGTCCGCCGCAATAAGAGAAAGCATAACTCCCGATGCTCGTCACAGTCATGCCGCCGAGCTTAGAAGGTATCGTTACACAGCCAGTCGGTGATGGCGATACGGCGGGGATATAGCCATAAGAAGGATAATACGAACCATAAATCTCCGCCGTATCGCCATTGATTCGATATGTCCATGTGTAGCCGTCGACCGTTTCCGTTTCGGCGGTGAGCGGAAGTGTGGCTAATGCGATACCGCACATCATCAACAATGTCATCTGTAGTTTCTTCATTTCTTTTCGTTCCTTTCTCTGCGGCGGCGTGGGACACGCTGCCTTACCTGTTTGCCGCTTGCAATCGGAACGAAAAGAAAACCTCTCTTCGTGTTTTTGTTGAGGCTGTAGAGATTGCCCTTATAGGAACACGAAGAGAGGTAAACGCTTGCGCGTTTCCTCTGCATAGTGTCGCCTATAGTGAAACTCTCTACATTTCAACAAACGACTGCTTTGCAGCATTGCTTAAATCATCTTCCTCCTTGCGGAGGTCGGCGGATTTCTCCCGCCTTATCGCTTTAACTGTCTATGGGCTTGTTCCTTTCATTTTCAGTTTCACGATTTGAGATTGATTTGATTAAAAGGTTGCGGCATCATCCGTTGAGTGATCAACCTTGAAATCCAACGGCATGTCCAACCCGCTTATGATCTGCGGAATCCGTACCTCAAGCTGTTTCAAATCATTCTGCACCGTTCCCCACACAAGCCTGTAGTTCACCTCATTGTAGCCATGTATGAGATTGTTGCGCATCCCGATAATTGCAGCCCACGGAATCTCAGGATTGGCAGCGCATATCTCTTCTGAAACATGATTGGCCGCCTCACCAATTACCTCCAGACATCTGACTACATTACCTTGCTTGTCCTCATCTGCCAGAAACATCTCGTAAGACACTCCTTCCACCGACCGATATATGCGTTGCACAGCCTGCAAAATGTGGAACAGCCGTTGGGCGTTTTTCACAGATTCCATTTCTGTCATAACGGCACCAAATCCTTTCTCACGGCATAAGCAAAATAAGGCTCCCGTGTCAATACGTCACTATCCACAACATCTACGTCATGCCCCAAAACGGAAGACAATCCAGCCTGAATCGCGCCCTGATCGAACAACGACGCCCCGTCATTGAACTTCACCAAAATGTCCACGTCGCTGTCGGGACGTTCCTCCTTGCGGGCACATGAGCCAAAAGCCCAAAGCTTTTCGGCCTTGTGCCTCCTCGCGATAGCGTAGATTTCATCCCGCTTCGCCCGTATCTCGTCTAACATGCACATGTGAAAACGGTTAACATTATACCACATTTCCGTGGTGACTGCTTTGCAGCATTGCAAATTGCTGTCGGCGGATCTCTCCGCCTTATCGTTTTAACGGTCTATGGCTGTTCCTTTCATTTGCAGTTCCACGATTTGAGATTGTTAAGCCATTGTGGGCATGCTTTGCGCACTCGGCAGTCGCACGAAATCCCGTCCCTTCGCCTCTTCATCGTGCTGCCATTTCAGCATATCGTTGAAAAAATCACGGAAGGACGTGAACCGAGAAGACAACTCTTCCTTCACTGCCCAAAGTTCTTCCAGATAATCATTCTCTTTGTTCATGGCATTCCTCCCAGCATTTCAAACGGGGTACAGATTTCAGGATAGCGGTAGCCCATCTCTTCGCAAACCTTGCGAATGAGAGGACGCGTTTCGGGGTTGGCGATGTGTCGGCAGTTCCAGGACAACAAAAAGTCCATTCCGGCTATTGACGCCACCGAGATGTGAAGAGCATCGTCGAAGCTAGTTCGGGGAACGGCTGTCGCTTCTAGTAATTTCTCCGCAAGTGCCACCATCTCATCGCACATCGAAATCGACTGCACAGCCTTGATTGCCGCCAATCTACGGGCGGCGGCATCTGCGTCGCCATTTGCAGCTTCACGTTCCACCACAGGTGAAGTGTACAACTCGTAATGCTCGCGAGCCGTCTCCCACCATTCCCGCGTAGCGACCTGCCAGGCGTTTTTTATGACGTCACGCGACGGACGCGCAACCAGATACCCGATTACGCTTGTCTCAACATAGACCTTCTTTTTGTCCTGTACAGTTTCTTCCTTCATTCTCGCTTCCCGCTTACGGCATTGCAAATTTCTGTCATATCCACCGATCGCAAACCGCCGCGAAGCGGTCACTAGAGTGGTGCTGATTTCTCCCCGCCTTATCGTTTTAACTGTCTATGGGCTTATTCCTTTCATTTCAGTTTCACGATTTGAGATTGGTTTAAGCCATTGCAAGCGAGGCTTGCGAGTCCTTACGCGATCCGGCAAAAAAATCTGACGGCAGATCAAGTTCGCCCGCACCGAATTTGGCCATGCGCATAAAGTCGTTGCCAAAATATGCCGCGATGCGATGACGCGTCTCGTGTATCCGATCCACGATCGAATCATAGGAAGTCTTCTGTAAAAGCATTTCTATCGTCTCATTCATCTTGACATTCCTCCAAATACTTTTCGGGCGTAATTATGACGGGACAATTGTACCCCGCTTCCGTAAGAACCGCATACGTCTTTGGCAACGCAACATAGTTTGCCAGATGTTTACAATTCCAAGTGAGAAGATAGTCCATGCCGTCAACTGTCGCCGTGGCTATATGGAAAGCGTCAACGACTTCCTTTTCCGGCAAGGCATGGGTCTGAATCAACTGCTGGGCAAGAACGGCTACTTTTTCAGCATTTGGACGAATCGCGGGAATGTCCTTCAGTACAGACATACGACGCTCGACAGCATCGGCATCGCCATCCTCAGATTCGCTTATCACCCAACGCGAAATAAAGCAATCAACCTTCGGACGGCATATTTCCCACCACTGACGCGTAAGCGCCTGCCAATATGCGGTCTTGGGGATCGCACTTGGCCGTCCTGTCAAGTATCCAAAGATAGTCGACTCTAGGTAAACTTTCTTTTTTTCACTTTCGCTCATCTAGCACATTATCCTCATACAACTCGTACCTGAAAACGGGATTATTATAACACATTTTCGCAATCTGCGTTTTGCAGCATTGCAAATTGCTGTCGGCGGATTTCTCCGCCTTATCGTTTTAACGGTCTATGGCTGTTCCTTTCATTTTCAGTTTCACGATTTGAGATTGTTAGGCCATTGCCGGTTCCGGTTTGCGTGGAGGGAATGACACGAACTTCACGCCACGGCGGCGTTCCTCTTCCTGATAAGCAAGCATCCCTTTGAAATAGTCTTCAAGCGTAGGATATTCCAACGCAATCTCACGCTTGATACGCCACATTTCCTCAAGTGTTGCGTCATGTCTCATCTTGCACCTCTCGCGAGTAGCCATTTGACATCCAGCAAGAGTAAGGTCATTCGTAGGCAAAGCGGTGGCGTCGCTGACGACCGTGGTCTCAACGTACACCTTTTTCTTAGGCTGTTCCACTACTTCTGCCATTTTTCTTTAACTTCCTCTGCCGGATGTGCCAACTATTATACCATATTCTTCAAACGACTGCTTGCAGCATAGCAAGATGCTGTCGGCGGATTTCTCCCCGCCTTATCGTCTTAACTGTCTATGGGCTTGTTCCTTTCATTTGCAGTTCCACGATTCACAAATCATATGTCCTTGCCTGGACTCGCTTTTGGTGGGCGAAATGGTTGTCGTTCGTGATGACCTCGCAGCGGTTGACTAGCGCGGTCGCCGCGATGACGGCATTGGTGTCGAGGAGATAACGCTTACCATTCATCGCGGATACGCCTCTGGAAAGCCACGGGATCCTCTCGCAGTTTCAAACGCCCCGCCACTCGCGAGAAGTCGTAACGGCGCGGCCTTGCTTCACTGCCCCCAACAGGTGCGGTGGCTTTCTGCGACAGCAGAAAACGAACGAACAGAACGACAGTGTTCTGCTGCGCCTCGTCAAGTCTTTCAATCTCTTTTTCTATCACCGCGTATGGCATTTTGTCCTCGTTCTTTGTTCTAGGGTACAATACCCCAATGAAAACATTGCACATTATACAATATTTGGAGATTTGGCGCAAGAGTACCGGGAAAAAGTTTTAAGGGATGGCTTGGAGAATGTCACGAGCGCACGAAATTGAAATCTGGCAATCATTCAAGCACGGGCTTGACGATCTTGCCGTCGCGCTGGGCGTCGGCGTCGTGGTCGTGCGCGATGTGCAGAAATTATACCAAGCCGCCATCCTCCACGCAATTGTAAAAACGTACCCTTGCACGAGCGATTAGGATTTGGTACAATTTCGCCCATGAAAAACACCAATCACACAGCGAAAATCCACCCGCGTGCACTACGCATGACGGGACTCTTCTTTGTCATCATCTGCGCGGCGTGGACTGCGTTCGGTGCAATGCCGTACGCACTGACCGTTGAACGCCTGAAGAATCCGTGCGGTGTCGATGCGACCACGCCACGCCTAGGCTGGAAGATTGCGGCGGGGAAAAACACAACCCAGAGCGCATACCACATCATAGTGGCAAGCTCGAAGGAGAAGCTCGCTGCGGATACGGGTGACGTGTGGGACTCGGGAAAGGTGTCTGGCGCGGACGCGATTGACGTGGTGTATGGCGGGAAGCAGCTTGCATCGTCGTGCCGTTACTGGTGGAAAGTGCGCACGTGGGACGGCGCGGACGCGGCATCCGACTGGAGCGCGCCCGCCACATGGGTGACTGGCATCCTTCCGCCAGACAACTGGAAGGCGAAGTGGATCGGCCCCGCGCCCGAAACGCGTCCAGATGCGGACATGGCCGGCGCGCATTGGGTAACTAAGCCCGACGCCCGCGGTGACGTGGTGATTCCCCTTGAGTTCGACTTCAACGGCGTTAAGCCCGGCGAGTACGTGGAGTTGCTGCACGCCGCATCGACGCGGCACGAGATCGACGTGAACGGAAAGGAGTTCCACCGCCATTCAGGACAGGTGGACCGCTGGAACCATCTGCGGTTCCGCGACATGACACCGTGGCTGAAACCCGGCAAGAACACGATGACCGTCCGAGTGAAAAAAGGCGCGAGGGGAACCCCGCAGGCGTTCATCTGTGCGATACGTTTCCCCGATGGCCGTCGCATCGTGACTAACGGAACGCTCGGAAAGGATCTCGGTGCCCTGCGTGACACGCCGTACGGCAAGGCGCTTGTTACGCGCGAGGAGATCGCATCCCCGGCATTCGAGAAGACGATCGCCATCACCAAGCCCATCGCCTCCGCGTTCCTGCATGTAACGGGCGTCGGCTTCTACGAGGCGTCGCTGAACGGATGCAAAATCGGCGACAAGGTGCTCGACCCTTCGCCCACGGCTTACGACAAGCACGTCCTCTACTCCACTTACGATCTCGGCGGTGCGCTGAAGTCGGGCGAGAATACGTTGAAGGTGTTGGTGGGGCACGGCTGGTACGACGTGCGCTCGATTGCGGTGTGGAACTTCGACGTCGCGCCGTGGCGCGATTTTCCGCGCATGATCGCGCAGCTTGAGATTACGTATGCAGACGGCACGCGGGAGACGGTCGTCTCGGACGGTTCGTGGCGTCAGGTGGAAAGCCCCATCGGCTACGACTGCATCCGCGAGGGCGAGGTGATCGGCGCACACCATTACGCGCATCCCGACTTCGCGAAGCGCGAGATACGCGCCGCCGAGGTGTCCGCACCAAAGGGCGCGCTCGTGGCGGAGAACTGTCCTGGCGCGAAGGTGATGCGCATGATCGCGCCCAAGGCGATTCATGCGTTTCCCGACGGCACGTACGTGGTGGAGTTCCCGGAGAACTTCGCGGGGTGGCTTCGCATGGACGTGCGCGGGCAGAAAAAGGGTGACGTGCTGGTTGTCCGCTACGACGAGCGCGCGAACAAAGACTTCGCGCCTGCGTCCGTCCGGCGCATCGACTGTCATTTCCGCTACACTGCCTCGCAGGCCGTCTGCGCCACGGGCGCGGAGTTCCAGACAGACCGCTTCGTCTCGTCCGGCGCGGAGGTTGAGAGGTACGAGCCTCGCTTCACGTACAACGGCTTCCAGTACGTCGTCCTCAAGGGACTTCGCGCCGCGCCACGCAAGGAGGACATCACGGGCTGCGTGGTCCACACCGACTTCCCGGCGATTGGTTCGTTCGCGTGTTCCGACGAGACGTTCAACACGCTCATGCTGATGGGTGACCGTGCGTACCGTTCCAATTTCGCGGACGGCTATCCGACAGATTGTCCGCACCGCGAAAAGAACGGCTGGACAGGCGATGCCTCCATCGCGTCCGAGCTTGCGCAGTACTGCTACGAGAACACGGCCGCCTACGAGAAATGGCTGCGCGACATCATGGACTCGCAGCTCGGGAACGGCGACATCTGCGGTATCGTCCCCACGAGCGGATGGGGCTATCGTTGGGGCAACGGCCCTGCGTGGGACAGCGCAATGCCCGTTGTCACGTGGAACCTCTGGTGCTATCGCGGCGACCGCCGCATACTCGACGTCGTGTATCCCTCGCTCAAGCGCTACGTCGATTTCACCTCGACGAAGGCACGTGGAAACCTCGTGCGGCACGGCATCGGCGACTGGAACCATGTGAACCGCAAGCACGTGCCGTCAACGGAACTCACATCCAGCTGCTACTACCTCCAGGCGGCGGCGATCCTCTCGCGCATCGCCGCGATCAAGGGTCTTGCCGACGACGCGGCGCGCTACGCAAAGCTCGCCGATGCCATCAAGACTGCAATCCACGCGAAGTTCTACAAGGGCAACGGCGTATATGACAACGCCCGCCAGACGGCACAGGCGTTCCCGCTCGCGTTCGGCGTGGTGCCGGAGAGCGAACGTGCGGCGGTAGAGGCGAAACTCGTGGAATCGGTGGAAAGAGAGGGATGTCATGTTGACATCGGGCTTCTGGGTTCCAAGCACGTATTTCGCGCGCTAAGCCGAGCTGGACGCACCGACCTCGCGTTCAAGATGCTCACGAATCCTACGAAACCTTCCCCCGTCGAATGGATTCAGAAAGGCGGTACCACGCTATGGGAGGACTGGGGCGACGGCGCGAGCCGCAACCACATCATGTTCGGCGACTTCATGGCGTGGGCATACCAGTATCTTGGCGGCATCCAGCTGCCGGAGAAAGATGGCAGCTGCGCGGCGATTCCGGACGTTTCGGCAACGGCGTTCCGGGAGGTCGTGATCGCGCCGCAATTCATCAATTCGCTCACATGGGTAAAGGCATCCGTAAATGGCCCCAACGGCACAATCGCCACCTCTTGGCGACGCGACGGAGGGAAGGTGTTGCTAACGGTGACTGTGCCGCCAAACACGACGGCAATCGTGCATCTTCCAAACCAGCCCGATCGCCGCGTCGGTCCGGGAGTCCACACCTTTACTTCATAACCCGCATAAGCTCACTTATCCCGCGAACACCCTACTTGACGATGACCATGAATTGCCGGCGCATGAGGTCGTAGCCGTAGCCACCGTTGCTACTTGACGATGAGTAAGAAGCCGCCCTTGGGCAGGAGGAGTAGTCCTGTACCGTCGTCCTTCAACTTGTATTTGAGGGCGGAATCCGCATCCAGCACGAACGTAGTGCTCGTATTCCGAGTTGCCAGCGTCCCGGTCGTTGTTCCCCATTTGAGCAAGTAGCCTGCGTATGCACCGTCAGATTTGGTCTTTGCCAACGCCCTCACGTCGGCACGGGTTGAATCCAGTTTCACGTTCACCGTGCCGTTTGCGAACGAAAGCTGCTTTCCGCCGTTCGTGAAGCGCGAGTACATGGGCCAGCCCTTGTCGCTCGGCCAGTCCGTCAAGTCCATCGTCGAGCCGTTCTGCATCTGGCAGCTGTGGTAGCAGCCCT
>CACZDG010000047.1 GCA_902779865.1 uncultured bacterium | reverse complement strand
GGTTCCATCTCCGAAGCTCTGTCGAAGCTATCCTTCCCGACGCTCGATCATGCATTGAACTATTATTCCGACATCCAGCACTGGCTCTACGCCGCGTAGTGGTGAAGGTGAAAAGGTGGAGAATCACGAATATGGATACTATCAACGCTAAAGAGTTTGATCTTAAGACAATCCTTAGCAACAAGTACACGGTGGATTATTACCGGCGTGAGTACAAGTGGGAGCGCAAGAACATCGAGGAGCTGATTGACGATATCGATGTCGGCGAGAGATGTGGAGCGACTGCAAAGAACCGTTTTTTTTGGTATAATGTACGGCGCCCTTGAAAAGAACAATGGAGAAAAAAGAATGAAGAGCAAAGTGAAACTGTTTGGTTGCGCCGTCATGGCGATGGGTCTAGCCGTGGTCGCCGCGCCTGTTACGACCGTCGTGAAATCAGCCGACCCGGCGAATCCATACCAGACGTACACATGCGACACGGCCGTTTACGTGCCGTTCGACGCGACGACGACCGTTACGGTGGAATGCCCCGAGCCCGCCGCCGCAGAATGGATCAAGTCTCACTTCAAAGAATGGTTTGGTAAGTATGGGCCGAGCGTGAAGTCCGGCACCACAGGACTGAAGCCGGCATCCGATCCAGAAGCATACGCAGCGAGCGTGGACGAGAATGGCGTGAAGATTGCCGCTAACACGCTCACGGGCGCGCGCTGGGCGGCATATACTCTGCGCCAGCTCGTCATCGCGAAGCGTGGCACTTTCACGACCGAGGGATTCATCATGCCTAAGCTTTCGGTCGTGGATCGTCCGCACCTCGAGTTCCGCGCAATTCACCTGTGCTGGTTCCCGGAGGTGCGTCCGCAGCAGATGGAGCGCTCGATCCGCCTGGCGGCGTTCCTGAAGTTCAACTATGCGATCATCGAGCCGTGGGGGATGTATGAGAGCAAGAAGCATCCGTGGTGGCACTGGCCGAATCCCACGATGACGCAGGCGGAGGTGAAGCGTCTCGTCGCGATCGGCAAGGACCTCGGCATCACGCTCATCCCGCAGATCAACTGCTACGGGCACGCAACGTCCGCGCGCGGTTGCACGATCAAGCACGCGATGCTTGACATCACGCCGGAGTACGAGCCGCTCTTCGAGCCTGGCGGCTGGAACTGGTGCCTCTCCAACCCCGAGACGCAGCGCATCCTCCGCGAGCTCATCGCCGAGATGCACGAGAACTTCGGCAAGCCGCCGTACTTCCACCTCGGCTGCGACGAGGCCGTGAATCAGACGTGTCCTGAATGCGTGAAGACGCCCAATGCGGAGCTCGTGTGCCGCCACATCTCCGGTCTCGCTGATTACGTGAAGTCGCTTGGGGCTCGTCCTATGATCTGGCACGACATGCTTCTCGCGCGCGGCGATCCGCGTTGGAAGGACTTCGTACATTGCGGCAACAAAGAGACGGCGACGCTTGCGGATACGCTTCCCAAGGACGTGATCATCTGCGACTGGCAGTACTCCTACGGCAACATGAAGGAGGCTCGCAAGGACTGGCCCACGATGAAGTACTTCAAGGAGAAGGGCTTCCCCGTGGCCGGGTGCCCGTGGCGCAACTTCAACGCCATGAAGCCGATGGCGGACTACATTTCCCAAATCGGCGGGTTCGGGTTCATCGAGACGACCTGGCACCACCTGCGCGGCAGGGAATGGGAGCAGATGTTCATGAGCGCGTCCAAAGCCGCGTGGGGTTCGGAGGTCTCGCATGGCGTTTCGTTCCAGCGTTCGCTCCGCCTCGTCGGACACGACATGAAGATCACCGACTACCTTGACACGGGCTACCTCAACTACCAGGTCCCGCCAGCTTGGTGGGCCAACTGAAAGGGCAGGCATGAAAAGCACGATCGTATGGCGCATGGCGCTAGTCGCATGGTTGGCGGCGTTTCTCCTCGCCGCCGCGCCGCTCGGCGCTGCAGAAAAGGCCAAGTATCAGCGCTTCAAGTGGGAGCCGAAGAACTACGTGCCGTTCGACGCGACGACCACCGTCACGGTGGCGTGTCCAGACCCATCGGCGGTCCGGTGGCTTGAGGCGCACTTCGCGGAGTGGTTCGGCAAGCACGCGCCGAAGGTCGTGGCGGGCGATACTGGCGCGACGGGCGCGTCCCTCCATGATGGCGACGAGGCGTATGCCGCCTCCGTCGATGCGTCTGGCGTGAAGATCGCGGCGCACACGCTCGCGGGAACGCGCTGGGCGTCGTACACGCTGCGGCAGCTCGCCATTGCGAAGCGCGGCTCGGTCAAGACAGAGGGGCGTCTTCTGCCGAAGCTCACGACTACGGATCGTCCGCACCTCGCGTTCCGCGCCGTGCATCTCTGCTGCTTCCCGGAGACGCGCATCCAGCAGATCGAGCGCGCGATCCGCCTCGCGGCGCTTCTGAAGTTCAACTACGCGATCATCGAGCCGTGGGGTATGTACAGGAGCGAGAAGCATCCGTGGTGGTGCTGGTCAAACGCCTATCTGACGAAGGACGAGGTGAAGCGCCTTGTCGCGATCGGCAAGGACATCGGCATCACGCTGATCCCGCAGATCAACTGCTACGGGCACGCCACGTCCGCGCGTGGTTGCACGATCAAGCACACTGTGCTCGACATGCATCCCGAATACGAGCCGCTCTTCGAACCCGCCCAGCTCATGGCGTCCAACAGCAGCCGTAACTGGGACGGATGGAGCTGGTGCCTCTCCAACCCCGAGACGCAGCGCGTACTCCGCGAGCTGATCGCCGAGATACATGAGAACTTCGGCAATCCGCCGTTCTTCCACATCGGATGCGATGAGGCGTTCGGCGCGCAGACGTGTCCTGAGTGTGTCAAGTATCCCAAGGACGAATTGCTGCTGAAGCACATCGCCGGAATCTCGAAGTTCATCAACGCCCGCGGCGCACGCGCAATGATGTGGCACGACATGCTGCTCGACGCGAGCGATCCGCGCTGGAAGGGGTTCATCAAGTTCGGCAGCAAGGAGACCGCCGCCATCATCGACAGACTTCCCAAGGACATCGTGATCTGCGACTGGCAGTATTGGAAGCAGACAAAAGGGGCGGATGGCAAGACCTGGCCGACGATGACGTACTTCAAGGAGAAGGGCTTCCCGGTGGCAGGGTGTCCGTTTACGAACGACACCGTGATGAAGTCGATTGGCGACCACATAGAACGCATCGGCGGGTTCGGCTTCATCGCCACCACGTGGCACCATCTGCGCGGCAAGGACTGGGAGAGGATGTACAAGTACGGGGCGTATGCCGCCTGGGGCTCGCCTGTCTCGCATGACGTCACGTTCCAGCGCTCGCTGCGGCTCGTCGGCAACGACATGAAGGTGACGGACTACCTCGATACCGGCTATCTGAACAACCAGGTTCCGCCGGGCTGGTGGGCCGATAATAATTAAGTGGTTAGTGATTCGTGGTTCGTGGTTCGTGGTTAGTGATTAGTGGTTAATAAAGAAAGGTGGTGGCGAATGTTGAATGTGAAGGTCATGGTGGCGGGAGTTATCGCGTGTGCGCTTGCGTTTGGAAGCGCCATGGGTGGGGAATTCGACTTGCAACGAGCCGAGTTCGAGAAGTACTACCGCGAGATAACCGGCAAAGACGCACCGAAGGGGACGGTGCGTTTCGCCATCGACCCCAAGGTGTCGAAGAGCGGCAGGGATGCGTACAGGATAGTGACGACAGCAAGCGTACAACAGCAAGGTGTCACCATCACCGGCTCGAACACGCGTAGCGTGTGGTACGGCCTCTACGACCTTCTTGAGCGGCGCGGCGGCTGCCACTGGTTCTGGGACGGCGACGTGGTGCCGAAGCGCGACTCCATCGACCTCTCGAACCTCGACGTCCACGAGGAGGCGCGTTTCGAGTATCGCGGCCTCCGCTACTTCGCGCACCGTGGCCTCACGCGTTTCCAGGCTGAGCACTGGGGTCCCGAGGACTGGAAGAAGGAGATCGACTGGATCCTGAAGCGCCGCCTCAACGTGTTCATGCTTCGCATCGGGCAGGACGACCTTTTCCAACGGGCGTTCCCAGACACATGCGCCTACCCCGATCCCGCGAAGCCCCTCCCCGGCACCGGCGTCGCCCACGACGACCGCACGCTCTTCTGGAGCCTCCAGTACCGGGGCAAACTGCGCGACAACCTCCAGAAGTACGCCTTTGCGCGCGGGCTGATGGTGCCCGAGGACTTCGGCACGATGACGCACTGGTACTCGCGTACGCCCGAGGACTTCCTCGCGAAGAAGAAGCCCGACTTCATCCCGCTCGCGAACAAGGGCAAGAACTACCAAGTGCCGAACGCCCAGGTGTGGAACATCCGCGACGACAAGTGGGTGGACGAATACTGGAAGATGACGAAGACCGCCGTGGAGAGCTACGGACAGGGCGCACCGGAGCCGCGCCTCCTCCACACCATCGGCCTCGGCGAGCGCAGGTGCTACAAGGACAAGAAGAAGAACTTCGACATGAAGATCCTCGCCCTCGACAAGTTTCTCGCCAAGGCGCACACGGACTACCCAGACGCGAAGGTGCTGCTTGCGGGATGGGACTTCTACCTGACGTGGCATCCCGACGAGGTGAAGGCGCTCCTGCCGCGTCTCGACCCGAAGCGCGACATCATCTGGGACTACGAGGGGGACCTTGCCCCGCAAGAGCACAAAAGCGGAAACTGGTTCGGGAAATGGGGGCTCGTCGGCCATTTCCCCTACACCTACTCCATGTTCCTCGCCTACGAGAACGCCCTCGACATCCGGGCCAACTATCCGCTCATCGAGGAGCGGCAGAAGATCGTCCAGAACGACCCGTTCTGCAAGGGCTACATCCTGTGGCCGGAGTCGAGCCACACGGACGCGCTCGGCCTCCGCTTCTTCACCGCGAACGCCTGGTCCGCGAAGCCCGTGCCGCATGGCGACGTGCTGGATGAATTCTGCGCAAGCCGCTACGGCGACTACGCCGAACGCATGAAGGCGGCGTGGAAGGCCGCCATTCCGGCGTCGTACCTCCGCGCCTGGGGCAGCAACTACGGGCGCTTCATCGTCGGGAAGGGGTTTGATGCCGAGGCGAGTGAAAAGCGGATACGCGAGTGGACGAAGCCCGTTGAGGAGGCCTGCGCCGTGTTCGCGCTGCTGTCGGATGCGCCGTGGGACGATGCATTCGTCCGCCGCGACTCTATCGACCTCGCGCGCATGGTCCTTGACCGCCTGATTGCGCTTCGCGCGATGGAGCTTTGCCGCGACATCGCCGCGTGGCGGAAGGGCGGTGCGGCGGCAAGTGCGCAACAGCAAGAACAGCTCGCCGCACGAGCCAAGACGGTCGTGAGGCTCTGCGACCTGATGGCCGACCTCCTCGCGCTCCACACCGATTACTCGCTGTGGGAATCGTACCAGCGCCTTGACGCGGTGGAGAAGATTCAGAATCCAAACTTCTCGAAGACGCTTTTCGAGAACGCATCGTGCCCCTACTGCCGCAGCCACCAGTACGAGCTGGCGCGCCACTGGTACGCGCCCCATGCGCGAAAGATGGCGGACCGGCTTGCGAAGGCCGTGGCGTCCGGCGACCGCGCGGCGAAGCTCTCGGAAGGCGCGGAGGCGGAACGCCTTGCGCTCAAGGCGAAGCCGCTTGAATCGCTGAAGCCGACATTGCCGCGCACGCAGGAGAACTTTCGCAAGGTCATGCGCGAAATCATGTCGGCACTCGTGGCATGTCCGTATGGCACCGATGCAGGCATGGACCTTTATCTCCTCGTCGGGCAGTCGAACATGGCCGGTCGCGGCATCCTGACAGCCGAGAACAGAGTCGAGACGGACAGAATATTCAAGCTTGACGCCAAGGGCAAGTGGCAGGTCGCCGACGAACCAATCCACTTCGACAAGAAGGTCGCCGGCGCGGGGCTCGCTGCGAGCTTTGCGCGGACGATGGCGGACCGGGACAAGAACGTGAAGATCGGGCTTATCCCGTGCGCTGTTGGCGGCACGCGCATCGATCGTTGGGTCGAGGGTGGAGACCTCTGGTCGAACGCAGTGGCCAGAACGCGGATCGCGCTCAAAAGCGGAACGCTGAAGGGAATACTTTGGCACCAGGGCGAAGGCGATGCCGATCCGTCGCGGGCGCACGTGTGGGGCGCGAAACTGAAGTCCATGATAAAGTCATTTAGGCGCGAGTTCGGCGACGTGCCGTTTGTCGCTGGCGAGCTTGGGTGGTATCTTGAAAACTTCAAGGTCAGGGGGAAGCCCGGATACAAGCCGTTGTGGCGTGAAATCAATGCGCAACTCCATGCGTTGGAAGGCAAGGTTCCCAACTTCCGCGTAGTGTCCGCAGAGGGACTCGGGGCCAATCGTGACATTCTGCACTTCAACACGGAGGCGCTGCGCGAATTCGGCCGTCGCTTTGCGGCCGCATTTTCGGAACTGGCAGAGGCGGAACAGAAAGAGAAATTCGCTTTGCAGCGCGCCGAGTTCGCAAAGTACTACAAGCAGATAACCGGCAAAGATGCGCCGGATGGCGCGGTACGGTTTGCCATCGACTCCAAGCTCTCGAATAGCGGAAGGGATGCGTATTGGATTGCGTCGTGCGACGGCAACGCGCAAGCTGCGCGTTGTACTAGTAGAACGGGCTGCCAGCCCGTTCAAGTCACCATCACCGGCTCCAATCTGCGTAGCGTGTGGTACGGCCTCTACGACCTCCTCGAACGGCGCGGCGGCTGCCACTGGTTCTGGGACGGCGACGTGGTGCCGAAGCGCGACTCCATCGACCTCTCGAACCTCGACGTCCACGAGGAGGCGCACTTCGAGTACCGCGCCATCCGCTACTTCGCGCACCGCGGCCTCACGCGCTTCCAGGCGGAGCACTGGGGACTCGACGACTGGAAGAAGGAGATCGACTGGATCCTCAAGCGCCGCCTTAACACGTTCATGCTCCGCATCGGACAGGACGACGTGTTCCAGCGCGCGTTCCCCGAGGCGTGTCCCTATCCCGATGCGTCGAAGCCCCAGCCGGGAATGTACACGGGCTACAACGACCGCACGCTCTTCTGGAGCCTCCAGTTCCGGGGCAAGCTCCGGCAAGACCTCCACAAGTACGCATTCGCGCGCGGGCTCATGGCGCCGGAGGATTTCGGCACGATGTCCCACTGGTACTCGCCCACGCCGGATTCATATCTTGCGGCCAAGAAGCCGCCGTTCCTCCCGCAAGCCAACTCGACGCACGCCGAACCGCATCTGCGCGTGTGGGACATCCGCACGGGAAACTGGGCCGAGGAGTACTGGAAGCTGACGAAGACGGCGATCGACGCCTACGACCAGGGCGCGCCCGAGCCGCGTCTCCTGCACACCATCGGCCTCGGCGAGCGCCGGTGCTACAAAGACCGCAAGGCGAACTTCGACCTCAAGGTGAAGACGCTCAACAAATTTCTCGACATGGCGAAGCGCGACTATCCCGACGCGAAGCTGCTGATCGCCGGATGGGACTTCTACTTAACCTGGAAGAACGAGGAGGTCAGGGAGTACCTCAAGACACTCGACAAGGACAGTGTCTTGCTCTGGGACTACGAGGCCGACGACGCGAAGCGCGGTGCCAAGGCGCGCAACTTCACGAACTGGGACGTCATCGGTAAGTTCCCCTACACCTACTCGATCTTCCTCGCCTACGAGAAGGCGCTCGACGCGCGCGCGAACTATGAAATCATCGAGGAGCGACAGAAGCTCGTCCAGAACGACTCGTTCTGCAAGGGTTATATCCTCTGGCCGGAGTCGAGCCATACGGACACGCTGCTCCTTCGGTTCTTCACGGCGAACGCCTGGTCCGATAAGCTCGTCCCGCACGGCGACGTGCTGGACGAGTTCTGCGCGAGCCGCTACGGCGCGAGCGCGGAGGTGATGAAGGCCGCGTGGAAGGCGGCGCTTCCGGCGTCGTGGCTGCGCGGCTGGGGCAACAACTACTCCTACGCTGTCCTTGACATCGGCGGTAATCCGCCTCCCATGAAGTTGATCGACCAGTGGAAGCAGCCCGTGGAGGATGCGCAGAAGGTGTTCACGCTGCTCCAGCAGGTGCCGTGGGACGATCCGTTCGTCCAGCGCGACGCCATCGACATCGCGCGCATGGTTCTCGACCGCTTGATTGCGGTGCGCGTGTGGGAGTTCGGCCGCGAACTCGGTGTCTGGAGAACGAATACGACGGCAAGCGTACAACAGCAAGATGTTCTCCTCGCCAAGATCAACCGGGTTGCCGAGCTCTGCGACGCGATGGCCGATCTTCTTGCGCTTCATACCGACTACTCGCTCTGGGAGTCGTACCAGCGCCTCGACGCGGTGGAGAAAATTCGCAATCCTGCCTTTGAGAAGACGCTCTTCGAGAACGCCTCGTGCGACTACTGCCGCAGCCACCAGTACGAGCTTGCGCGACACTGGTACGCGCCGCACGTGAAGGCCGTTGCGGCAAAGCTCGCCAAGGTCGTTGCCGACAATGACCGCAGGGCGGAAATCACTGTCAACGCCGAGAAGGAGCGCCTTGCGCTCAAGGCGAAGCCGCTTGAATCGCTCAGACCCACGACTCTGCGCACGGAGGAAAACCTCCACAAGGTCCTGCGCGAGGTAGAGGGGCTAAAAGACAAGAATAACTAAAGCTAGAACACCTAGAAAAAAGTTGCTAAAGAGAAAGGAAATCATGAACCTGAAGAAAATGAACAAAGGGCTCGACTTCCTTCGCGAGAAGTACGGCGCGAAGGCGGGCGAGATCACGGTCAAGGACGGCCACTGCTACGTGGGCGCCACTCCGCTTCTGCCTGGACGTATGGAGCGCAAGATCGTGGAACTCAAGAAGATGACCGAGAACGGAACGCTTGAGGGCGTTTCGACGCTGCGTTTCGCGTCGTTCGCGCAGAAGGGCGCGGACGCCGAGGCGATGCTTGCGAAGGAACTGGACCTGGCCGCGTACCTCGGCGCGTCCGATGTGACGCGCGTGATGGCCGTCGCGAACGGGAGCGCGATCAACGTGCTCGCAAAGCTTGCGAACGATGTGAACGTGTCCGTGGAGGTGGGCGCGGGCCTGCCGAGGAGCGAAGCCGCGTACGACCGCCACGAGATCATCGCGAAGCGCGGCGTCGCATGCGACCAGACGGTCGATACGCACACGCCGCATGCCTCGATCCGCGTGTCGAACGCGAAGGGCATGGAGGAGTTCACTGACGTCGATACCGAGCTCTTCGGCCTTACCTACGAGGAAGTCTGGAACGTGCGCGCGGCGTTCGCGCTGCTGCAGGGACGCGCTTCCGCGAAGGTGTGGAAGGCCGCGTGGGCTAAGGCCACTAAGGCTGCCGCTCTCGCGTTTGCCGCGGACAAGGCAAAGGCCGCGAAGACCATCGCCGTCAAGAAGGGCGGATTGAACACGAATGAAGCCATAAAGACATCGGAGGTGCGCTAATGAAGCCGGTAAAAATCGCGATGATGGGCATGACCCACGGCCATACCCGCAAGTACTACCAGACGCTCATCGAGAACAAGAAGCTCGACTGGGTGGCGTCCTGTGCGCAGGACGAAGAGGCCAAGAAGGTCTATGAACTCTATAAGACTGGCGTTCCCTGCTATCTCGACCCCGAGGAGATGTACAAGAAGCATCCCGACATCGAGGCCGTCGTGATCGCGTCCGCGAACGACCGCCACTTCGAGCAGATGAAGTGGTGCGCCGAGAAGGGCATCCACATCCTCTCCATGAAGATCCCGTCGTTCGACATGAAGGAGTATGACGAGATGATCGCGCTCTGCGACAAGGCGGGGATCGTCTGCCAGATCGAGCTTGAGATGCACTACAACTCCGTCGTGCGCCGCCTCGAGAAGCTCGTGAAGGAGGGCGCTGTCGGCAAGATCAAGGCAGTGCAGATGACGAACATCACGCTCTCGCCCGTGTGGGCGTTCCCGTGGCAGGGCGATCCGAAGGCGAGCTTCGGAAGCGTCGTGCCGCTCAAGAAGGGCGATCCTCGCTTCTGCGGCGGCGCACTCTGCGACCACCCCCACATCTTCGACCTCATCCGCCACCTCACCGGCTCCGACTTCGACTACATCTACGCCGAGGTCGCGCCGAACCTGCGCGACGGTCTCAAGGTCGAGGACATGCTGATGGCCGTCGGCAAGATGAAGGACGGCACTGCGTTTCTCTTTGACCCCTCGTGGAGCCGCCTCGAGGAGAAGCTGAAGGTGCCGGGTCCGGGCTGGGAGCGTTTCCCGAAGCGCATGGAAGTGAACGTGACGATCACGGGCGAGAAGGGCATGATCAGCTGCGACTGCTTCGGCCCGAACGTCTATCACAACGGTGCGCCGAACGACCGCTACACCGTGCAGTACACGTACTTCGACGAGTGGGTGGGCCTGATCGACGAGTTTGTCGATTGCATCCGCAACCACAAGACGCCGCTCATCAACCTCAAGTGGCACAAGCAGACCATTCAGGCGATGCTTGGCTGCTATGAATCTATCCAATCCGGCAAGATAGCGAAGATCAAGTCATGACGTTCTGGTTCCTTGCGCTCGGCATCCCGCTGTTCGGGTATGGCCTTTTCACTGTTCTGAAGCCTGACCCGGCAGCGCGGTTCCTGCAGGTCTTCCCCCGCCACAAGCTGGCGGGGTGGATCCTGTGCGCCGTGGCGTGGGCGTGGACGGCGTACGAAATTGACACCATCGGCATCGAGGTGTTCGACCGCATCGTGCGCCGTCTGTGGTTCTTCCAGTCGGACATACCAGGCATGGTGTGGATTCTCGCCGTCTTGCTGACGGTCCTCACGTGCCTGTGGATGGAGAATCTGCTGACGATCCGCGCGATGTGCGCGATCTTCATGCTGTTCCCCGCAGAGCTGTTTCCGGCCGTGCGTCTGTGTGAATCGGCCTGGCGTCTTACGCTGGTCGTGTTCGCATACGTCTGCGCCGTGATTGGAATGGTGGGGATGTTCTACCCGTGGCACATCCGCCGTGCGCTCGCGTGGCGCGCGGAGAGCCGGAAGCGCGTAGTCGGTTTCGGCATCGGGTATCTCGCGATTGGGGCGCTCTTCCTCGCGCTGTGCGCGTTCACTTCCGCCAGTGCGGCGGATGTGGACGACCGCTTTCCGTTTGTCGTCTCCTACGGCGGCGCGGACAACGCCTCCAGCGTTGCGCATTTCCTCGACGCGCCAGCCGGCAAACACGGATTCGTGCGCGTGGAGGGAAATGAATTCGTGACGGATGCGGGGCCCATCCGTTTCAACGGCACGAACCTCACCGGCCCCGCGAACTTCCCGGAGCACGACGTGGCCGATCGCCTTGCCGCGCGCTTTGCACGTCTCGGCATCAACTGCGTGCGCCTGCACTTCATGGACACCTGGTACAAGAACTTCATGGACCGTCCCCGGCAGTGCATCCTCGACGACGACTTGAAGACGCAGCGCAAACTCTCCCCCGCGCAGCTCGACAAGCTCGACTACTTGATCGCCGCCTTCAAGAAGCGCGGCATCTACGTGAACATGAACCTCCACGTGGGGCGTACCCTCGATGAACGTGACGGCGTCCCGAAAGGTTCGCCGTGGGCGAACAAGACCGTGGGGCAGTTCTACCCGCGCTGCATCGAACTGCAGAAGGAATACGCGCGCGACCTCCTTACGCATGTGAACAAGTACACCGGCAACGCCTACACCGACGAACCGGCCGTCGCGATGATCGAGATCAGCAATGAGGACCGCGGCCTCGTCGTCACGCGCCGCCACATGGGCATCAAGAAACTCGCGAAGCCTTTTCAGGACGAGCTGGAGCGGCAGTGGAACGAATGGCTAAAGAAGAAATACCATTCCGGTAAGGGAGGGCCGCGCTCCATCGCGGCCGCATACGCGAACGGCAAGGCGCCGCTGCTCAACAAGTTTCCGAAGGCGTCGGCGCAGTTCCGCAAGGACTTCGACGACTTCCTCTGGGACAACGAACTTGCTTACTGGAAGGGTATGCGCGACTACGTTCGCGAGACGCTGAAGGCGAAATCGCCAGTCTCGGGTACTCAGTCCGCACACTACAGTCCGCGCGAGATCCAGGCGCAGCTCGACTATGTAGATGCCCACGCCTACTTCCACCATCCAAGCGGGAAGGGGCGGGGGTGGATCGTGAAGAACTCCACGAACGAATGGGTGGCCGGCGGCGAGTCGCTTGTACACGGTCTTTCGACGCTTACGAACCTTGAGTTCAAGAGCCACGCGCCGTCGAAGCCGTTCACGGTGAGCGAGTACAGCCATCCGTATCCAAGTCCGTTCACGGGCGAGGGACAGCCCCTCGCGTGCGCGTACGGACGCACTATGGGATGGGACGGCATTTTCCAATACAGCTACAACCACTTCCCCGAGGCTTTCGAGCCGGAGGGTATGCCGTGGTGCATATTCGACGCAATCGCAACGCCGTCCGTGTGGGTGCATTCCCCTGTGTGCGCGGCGATGCTCGTGCGTGGCGACCTGCGTGCGGACCGTGCGCGGAAGCTCGGCGAGTTCATCTGGAACCGTGACCGTCCGGGCAAGGAGTACGTGGCCGTCAACACGAAGAACAGCAAGCTCTTCGTCGGCTACGCTGACGGACGCGATATTGCTCTTGGCGGCGTATCGCTCAAGGTTGGTTCCACGGAAACAGGCGCGGCGGTCGTCTCGCTTGTCTCGCGCAATGCGACTGGATTCGGCGAGAACGGCAAGGCGAGCATCCTCGTGGCGGCGAGCGGCGTTGCCGCGAACACCGGCGCGAAGATTGAGCGCGTTTCCAAGAAACTCGTGCGCCTTCCCGCGCGCGGACACGCCCCCGTATGTGCGGAGGGGATTCCGTGCGAGCTTACGATCCCCGCACCGCCTTCGCGCGTGAAGTGCTGGGCACTTGCGGGGGATGGCTCTCGCAAGCAGTTGCTTGAACCTGCCGCCGTTGGGGACGGCTCTCGTTCATTGGTCAAATTAGCGCCGGCGTTTCGTACGCTTTGGTACGAAGTGGCCGTTGATTGACGTTGCCCGCCGTCACGAGACGGCGAGCATTGCGTCGATCGCGCGTTTGGCGCGGCTGGCGATTTCCTCGGGCACGACGACGCGCGTCTCCATGTTCAGCAGCGAGTCGCGCACCTTGTCGAGCGTAGTCTTCTTCATGTTGGGGCACGTGAGTTGCGCGGCGGGGTGGAACGTCTTGCTAGGGTTTTCGTTCTGGAGCCTGTGGAGGATGCCAAGTTCCGTGCCGACTATGAATTCCGTTTCGGCGCAATTCCGCGCGTATGCGCACATGCCGCCGGTCGAAAGACACTGGTCGGCGGCGTCTCGCACTTCGCGCGGACACTCTGGATGCACCATCACGGTTGCGCCGTGGTGGGCGGCGCGTGCGTCGGCGATCTGCTTTGCGGTGAGGCGCGCGTGGGTGGGGCAGTAACCGGGCCAAAGGACGTACTTCACGCCTAGTTTGTCCGCGATGTGCGATCCAAGGTGCTGGTCCGGGACGAACAGTATCTCGCGGTCCTTCGGGAAGCGCGACATTACCTTTTCCGCGTTTCCGGAGGTGACGCAGATGTCGCACTCGGCCTTGACATCGGCGGTGGAGTTCACGTAGCATACCGCCGCCGCGCCGGGGTGCTTCGCCTTCAGTTCGCGGAGCTGTGCGCCGGTGATCATGTCAGCCATAGGACACCCGGCCGTGGGGTCGGGGATGAGTACGGTTTTGCCGGGGTTGAGTATGGCTGCGGTCTCCGCCATGAAATAGACGCCGCAGAACACGATAACGTCCGCGTCCACCGTTGCGGCCTTGCGGGCGAGTTCAAGGGAATCGCCGGTGAAGTCGGCGATGTCCTGTACCTCTCCGCGCTCGTAGTTGTGCGCGAGGATAACGGCGTTGCGCCGTTCCTTCAGTTCCTTGATCTGATCTTCCAGTTTTTCCATTGCGGTCGTTAGTATATCAGACTGTGCCTGTTCGTCAAGCGATAATGTCAGACTTGTTTTGACTTCGGCTTGACGATGTGACGTTGGTTTTGATACCATATCCGCATGAGCAAGACAGCATTCTATTTAAGCGCGGCAATCTGTGCCGCAGTGCCCTCCGTGCTTAACGGAGAAGTCGTGTCGTTCAAGGACGCCGCGAAGATCAAGAGCTGGGACGCCTGGGGCGACAAGGCGCCGCCGGACGCAAAGGCGTCTGGTGCCGCTGCCACGACGAAGAAGGAGAAGCCGTGCGTCACTTGGAAGCGGCTCAACGAGCTCAGCCCCGGGCTCAAGGAAATCGGACGTCTCGCAGTGCGCGATGCAAAGGATGTCAAGTCATCGAAGTGGTCCGTCGGCTGCGAGACGATGGACCGAGACTACGCGGACTGGAACGCCTACAAGCACCTCATCGGCCCGCTCGGCGTGAAGCACGGGCGGCTCTTCTCCGGCTGGGCCAAGACCGAACAGGAGAAGGGCAAGTATGACTTTTCGTGGTTCGATCCGCACGTGCGCGAGATGGCGGCGATGGGAGTGAAGCCATGGATTTGCCTAGCGTACGGCAATCCCGTCTATGGCAGCGACTTCCGTCTCGGCATGAAGGTGAAGCAGGTTACGAACAACCCAGAGGCATTCGACGCGTGGATCAAGTACTGCGTCGCGTGCGTGGAGCGCTACAAGGACGTGGTGGACGAGTGGGAGATCTGGAACGAGCCGTTCGGGCAGGGACCCGAATACGCGGAGATGTTCTACCGCACAGGCAAGGCCATCCGCGCCGTCCAGCCCAACGCGAAGCTGTACTGCACAGCCGTCACGTTCCCGAAGGATTACAAGTGCGTCCTGGAGAAGCTTAAGAAGGAGAACGCGCTCGACCTCGGCTCGTACTTCATTTATCATCCCTATCACCCGAATCCCGACAAGACATACGAAAAGACAGTGCCGAACCTGCGTAAGCTCGTGAAGTCGTACAGCGACGCGTTCGAAATCATGCAGGGCGAGGTCGGATGCCCCGCGCAGCTGGAGTTCGGCCACGCGCTCAATAAAATCGAGTGGAGCGAGTATGCGCAGGCGAAGTGGCTCTTGCGGCGCACAATCGGCGACGCGGCGCGCAACATCCCGTCGAGCGTGTTCACGATGATCGACCTCCAGTACACCTTCATGCTCCAGAGCTTTGGGCTCGTGCGATCCAACACGCTCAAGGAGTTTGTGTACCGGCGTCCGTCGTACTTCGCGATGCAGAACATCTTCGGTCTTCTCGACGACGAGGCGCATCCGACGAAGATCTCGATACAGCCGAACTTCAAGGTGACGAAGAGGGCCGATCCGCGCGACAACCGCAAGCGTACGCTCACGTCCATCAGGTTCATACGCGAAGACAAGACACTGCGCTTCCTCTGGTTCTCGGACGCGCGTCCGTCGTCCCTCCTCGAATTCGACCGAGTTACGGTGAGCTTCCCGGGGAAGAAGGTGGTGGACCCCGTGTGGGTTGACATGATCACGGGCCGCGTGTTCGAGATCCCGGCGGAGAGCGTGAAGTACGCGAATGAAGCCACGGTTCTGAGCGACATCCCGATGTGGGATTCGCCTGTCATGATCACGGACCGGCTTTCGGTTCAGCTGCGCAAGGAATAGCCGAAGTCGGCATGGAAATATATATTCGCTAACGAGGATATGCAAATGAGCGAACAGGCAAATGAAAACCAAAACGGCGCGAGTGCGCCGAGGCTTGCGTCGATTGACGCGCTACGTGGTTTTGACATGTTCTTCATAACCGGCGGCTCCGCGCTCATATCGGGACTTTGCGCCGCGTTGGGAAGCCCCGGCGCGTGGATTGCGAAACAGATGAACCACGTCCAGTGGGCGGGGTTCGCGCATCACGATACGATCTTCCCGCTGTTTCTTTTCCTCGCCGGCGTATCGTGGCCGTTCTCCCTCGCGTCGCAGCAAAGTAGGGGACGTCCCACATGGAAGATACAAACCAAGTTGCTGTTGAGGGTGGTTGCGCTCTTCCTGATCGGACTCTCCTTCGGCGGTTTCCTCAAGTTCAACCCGAACTTCCGCTTGATGAGTGTGTTAGGATTCATCGGCATTTCATGGGGCGTTGCGGCGACGTTGTCGCTGTACGTCAAGAAGTCATGGTGGCTGTTTGCGGTAGCGGCGGCGTGTCTGGCCGGGTATTTTTCGTTACTGCATTTCTGCGTTGCGCCGGGAGCGCCGGCGGGTGCGGATTCATATTCCCAGGCGTGGAACTTCCCTGCGTATCTCGACCGCTCCGTTTGGCCAAACCACCTCTATGTCAGGGGGAAGTTCGACCCGGAGTCGTTTTTCACCATCCCCGGCGGCGTGGCGTTGGCGATATTCGGCGTTCTTGCGGGGCGGTTGCTGAGCAACCAGGAAGGACCTTCGCCGGGGCGCAAGTCGCTTATCCTTGCGGCGGGGGCTCTCGTTGCGGCTGCGGTGGCGTGCGCGCTTGATTTCGGTCTCGGCTCTCCGTCGATCAAGAAACTCTGGTCTCCGACGTTCGTGCTGTACGCGGCTACGTACTCGCTTGCGTTGCTTGCCCTGTTTCACTGGATCGTGGATGTGCTGGGATTGAAGCGCTGGGCAATCGTGTTCGATCCAGTTGGGAAGAACTCGCTGCTTGCGTACCTGCTTTCGATGGTGGGTGTTGCCGCCACGATACAGAAGTTCCTGTTTTCAGGATTGTGCGGATGGTCCGGTAAGTGGGGTGCTGCGGTGTCGGGGCTCACGTCGTACCTCGTAGTGTGGGCGATTCTCTTTTTCTTCAGACGCAAGAAGTTTTTCCTGAAGGTGTGACGCGATATTTGGTATAATAGAGGTCGCCATGCCACAGATTCGCTTTGAGAACGTCGTGAAGCTCTTTGACGGACGTGAGGTCCTGTCTGGCGTGAGCTTTACAGTCGAGAAGGGCGAGATACTTGCAATCGCGGGCCCGTCGGGAACGGGTAAGTCCGTGACGCTCAAGCATCTCGTGCGCCTTCTCACGCCCACGAGCGGCAGCGTGTGGCTTGACGACGTGGAGATTTCATCAGCTACAGGCGTCGAACTCGCCACGGTGCGCAACCGCTTCGGCTACTTGTTCCAGGGCGGTGCGCTCTTGGGGTGGCTCACGGTGGCTGAGAACGTGGCTTTGCCGCTCAGGGAGCACGGCGGCTACGACGAGAAGGAAATTGACGAGCGAGTACAGGAGGCGCTCGCCGCCGTGGAGCTTTCAGGCGCGGCGGGCCTTTATCCCGCAGAGATTTCCGGCGGCATGCAGAAACGCGCTGGCCTTGCGCGCGCGATAGTGCGCAGGAACGACATCATCCTCTACGACGAGCCCACGTCAGGACTCGACCCCGTGACTTCGGTCACGATCAACCGCCTGATTCGCAGGCTTAACAGGGAACGCGGCATCACGTCCATAGTCGTCACGCACGACCTCCAGGGAGCGCTGCTCTTCGCGGATCGCGTGCTGATGCTCAAGAACGGGCATGTAGTGGAGGTGTCCAAACCGGAGGCCTTCGTGCGTTCGACCAACCCCGACGTGCGCGAGTTCCTCGACGCACAGTTCATCACACCAGATTTGCTGGAGAAAAAACTATGAGCGGAAAAAAGAACAACGACGTATTCTCAGAAGTCATCGTGGGAATATTCATGGTGGCCGTGATCGCGCTTCTCGGCTACTTCACAATCATCATTTCCGGCGTCGATGTGCTGTTCGGGCGTGCGAGGACTGCTGCCTCGGTGGTGTTCAATGACGTCGGCGGACTCAAGGAGCGCGACAACGTCGTCTATCGCGGCATGAAGGTGGGCTCCGTCGAGAAAATCACGCTAGGCGCGTCGAACATCACCGTCCGCATCCTGATTGACGACGACGTGGTGCTGCGCTCTGGATACCGCGTTTCCGTGGCGGCGCTCTCCCTGCTCGGCGGCAACTACCTGTTGCTCGAAGAGGGCACCGGCGCACCACAGCCGCTTACGACCACTGTGTTCCGCGGCGAACCGCCGGTGGACTGGATGCGCGACCTCGGCGCAATCGCCAGGAACCTGAGCGACCTTACGTCCGATGGCAGCGTTCGCAGCATCGTGACCAACTTCGAGGCGATGTCCGCGAACCTCAACACGGTCGTGGCGCGCGTACAGCGAGGCGAGGGCACGATAGGAAAGCTCCTTTCCACGAACGAGACGGTTTACGCCGATTTGAAGGACACCCTTTCGTCCGCGAAAAAGGCCGCAGCGAACATCGACACCATTGCAGCACGCGTCGAGCGCGGTGAAGGAACCATCGGCAAGCTGCTTTCGTCGAACGACGTGGTCCATGCCGATATCCGTGCTGCGCTTGCCTCGGTAAAGTCTGCGGCGTCAAACATCGACGTGATTGCCGACCGCCTTGCAAAGGGCGAGGGCACGATCGGCAAGTTGCTCGCGACGAACGACACCGTCTATGCCGACCTCAAGGATTCGATTGCCAACATCCGCAAGGTGACAGCGGACCTCAAGGAAGGCAAGGGACTTGCCGGACGTCTCATTTACGACAAGAAGCTCGGCGAGGACGCCTCGGAGCTTCTCGACAACCTGAAGGGCGTTTCCGCCCGTCTTGAGAAGGGGCAGGGTACGCTTGGAAAGCTCGTTGCCGACCAGGAGCTGTACAACGAGCTTAACGGGCTCATCAAGGACGTGCGCCAGATCGTGGACAACTACCGCGACACCACGCCCGTCTCCACCTTCGGCTCGCTCATAATGGGCGGGTTGTGACGATTAGAACTTGAAGACGATTTCCCAGCGGATGAAGTAAGACGGGCGCGACGAATCGTAGTAGTCGCCCGGATTAAACACCTCCGCGATGAGGTGCCCGAAGATCGTGAAACGCTCGAAACCCGTGGCGCCCTTGGGCGCGATGTGCAGAGGGAAGTCGTAACGCGCCGCCGAAAGCCAGCCTTTGAACATGCTGTCGCCAGAGCCGTCCGCATGGCCGAGGTGGTCTTGCACGGCCGCGAACATCGGGCCAGAGTAGATTGACACGCGGTGCATCTTGCCGAGGTCCGCGCCAACCGTCAGCTTGGGGTAGAGAATGTTGCTCCAGTATCCGATGCCGTAGAGTGTGCCGTACTGGAACATCTCGGAATCCATAGGCGCACGCGCCCACATCGGATCCCATGCGGTGTCGTTGTCGCCGTCTTCGGTGCGGTGCTTGTCGCCGGAAAGGTAGTAGGCGCTGAGGCGCGTGTACGGACGGAACTTTTCAGGCGAGGTCACGTGCTTGTGGAAGTCAACGGCGGCATAGCCCATCCAGCCGCCGGCCTGAGAGTTGTTCGACCTTGTGCCGAACTGCTTTGCGCCCTCGAAGTCGAAGCCGATGTTCTCCGTGAGCTGCGGCATGATGTGCGCGCCGACGGTGGTGATTTGCTTATCCGGCACACGTGCGCCGGACGCCCTGTGGTAGTCCTCCGCGTGCTTGTGGACGACGAAGAGCTGGTATGGGAGGCGCTTTTCGAAGAGCTCGTCGTTCCAGACGAGACCGCCACCCCATTCGTCCATTTCTGGCGAATCGCCGGGGTGGATGGCGTTCATCGGCCGGCCACGCGACGCGCGGTTGCCGTAGCGGAAGATGTTGCGGCCGTTGTCGTAGAGCGCAAAGGTGTCGAGCTTTGAGGTCTCGGTGGTGTGCAGCGTGAAGCGGATCATGTCCGCATAGCAGCAGCGCGAGCCAACGTACGGAGAGCCGTCAATGATGATGCGGTCGAGGCCAAGAAGGGAGTGGAGCCCGTCGAAGAGGTCCTGGCGGCCGATGCGGAAGTCGAGGAAACCGTCGAAGAGCCCTTTGCCGCCGAACCAGAGGTTGTCAAGCACGACTTCGTCGGGGAAGTTGTATGCGCGGCGCTTGCGCTTCACGCCGTTCTCGATGAAGTGCTCGCGGAACTCGTCCGTGAGGCGCGTGTAGAGCGTGAACTCCTCGTATTCGAGGCTTCCCCACACTCGCGGGCGGATGCGCATGTGGTTGATGTTCTTCTTGTAAGCGCGCGGCATGACGGCACCGGGAGCGCCGGGAAGACCGGGCACGTTGTGCATGATCTCCTCGCGGATGCGCAGGTCGGCCCCTACAGAGGCCGTGAGCGCGGAATCGACGGGTTCGTCGATGACGGGCACGTCGTTTGTACCTGCCGCCGCGACGCACGCGACGGCTGAAATAGCTGTTGCAAAAGTAAATTTCATGCGCATTAGTATATCACACCGCCGGTTTGACTTCAACTGCGTATTTTGTTAAACTCTTGGGGATGAGCAAAGACACAGTAACAGGCAACTATCTTCTTGAAATAACGCGGCTGCTTGAGCGGATTGCGGAAGAGGAGCGCGCGGGCCTTGCGGCCGCGTCGGACGCCGTGGCGGACGTGATCTGCCGCGACGGAATCATCTACACGTTCGGGTGCGGACACTCCCACCTGCCCTGCCTAGACACTTTCTACAGGGCCGGCGGTTTGGCGTGTACTTCCCCGATGCTGGACGACGACCTGATGCTGCACAACGGTGCGGCGAAGTCCAGCAGGATGGAGAAGATGCGCGGTATCGCGTCCGAACTGTTCCGCCGCTACGCCCCAACGCCGAACGACATCGTATTCGTCATTTCCGCCAGCGGCAAGAACGCTGCGCCGGTGGAGATGTGCGAATGCGCCAGGACGGCGGGAGTGAAGCTGGTGACGGTTTCCTCCTCCGCATACATCGCGCACGGCGCACGGCTGCTTGAACTCGGCGACATTGCGATCGACTGCAAGGTGCCGCACGGCGACGCGGTGATTGACGTGGGCGACGCCAAGATGGGTGGACTTTCCACATACGCTTCGCTGTTCATCCTGAACTCGATACTGATCGAGGGGGCGCAGAAGGCGCTTGAACGCGGAACCGTCCCTCCGATCTACGCAAGCGGAAACGTGGAGGGCGGCACGGAGAGAAACGTCGCGCTCGAGAAGCGCTTCTTCGGAAGGGTGAAGAATCTATGAGCAGAGTCTGCGTGATAGGGCTTGCGGGAACGTCCGCGTTCCTCCGAGTACCGCGTTTCCACGAGGGAGGCGAAACGGTCCATGCCGACGCCCTGCACGTCGAATACGGCGGCAAGGGTTTCAACCAGGCCGTTGCGGCGGCGCGGCACGGGGCGGACGTTGCGTTCCTTGCGGCGGTTGGCGCGGAGGACGTTGCGCCGATGGGCGCGGTTCTGGATGAAGAAGGCATTGCGCACCGGCTCGTCGTGAAGCCGGGGAGGTCCGCATACGCCGCAATCCTCACGGACCCTTCAGGCGAAACGCACGTGACCGTGTATCCGGGCGTGCGGCTGGACGTGGCCGACGTGGACGCCTTTGAGCGCGAGGTTACTTCCGCCTCGATACTGCTTCTCACGAACGAGGTGCCGGAAGCCGTGAACGTGCGGGCGGTGGAACTTGCGTCGCGGCATGGCGTAAAGGTTATATTCAATCCAGCCCCATCGCGTCCGCTCCCGGAATCCATAGTGCGCGACGCATGGCTTTTCACTCCAAACGCATTTGAGACAGCTGGCCTTGAGGCGAATCGCAACGTGGTCGAGACGCGCGGTGCGGAAGGGTGCTTCATACGCGAAAAACAGCAACTCGTTCCGGCGGTGAAAGTCGGACCGGTCGTCGATACCACCGGTGCGGGCGACACCTTCAACGGCGTACTTGCGGCTGAACTCGCGTCGGGAAGTGACCTTGAACGTGCTTGCGCCGCCGCCAACGCTGCTGCCGGCGAGAGCGTTACGCACCGCTACGTACTTCCGTCCATACCCCGCCGTGTTTAACTGGCTGCGGTTTATGGCTGCGACGGACGGTGTACATTAGACCTTTTGCGTTATACGCCCGAAGGTGGTAATTACCGGTAAAATCATGGGTGTACGATGTGGCAAGTCCACCTCGGCCTTGCTGCAAGGACGATGGCACCATTGGCTCATCGGTTTTTGCAACTCAGTCGCCATTTCCAGCGGGCTTCAAGGTCGTACTCCACGTTGCACTCGCCAAGATTGAGATTTCATACGTACAGTAATCTCATTTTCGGCTTGCCTTCCGTCCGTACCTGTGTTATCATGCGGCCATGCAACGAAAAACTGTCATTTCAAGCCGGCGGCGAAACCGCATGTCCGCCGCGCCCGCCGCAAAGGCGGGGAACAGGTCGTCGTCCAGCGCGGCGGCGGCTGGCGATGGCTTGTCGGCGTGGCTGGCGCGGTACGAGCCGGTCGAGCGCGAGATCATCGAGGCGCACGAGCGGCGTATCGCGAACCGCGCGCGGAATCGCGCGGCTGCGGCGGAGAGGTTCGCCGACCTGTGCGAGGCGACCGAGGGGTTCGCCGTCGTGTGGCGGCGCGAGGGGTGGAGCGTACGCGATATGGTGCGCTGGGCGGGCGGCGACGTTCTCACGCTGCTCACACTCACGCGTTGGCTGCGCACCGAGGCAACGAGGTACATCGACCGAGCACAGTGCCGCCTTCGGCGTCCGCTCTACTACGCGCAAGAGCGTGCGCGGCGGGAGGCGCTCGCCAAAGAGCGG
>CACZDG010000046.1 GCA_902779865.1 uncultured bacterium | reverse complement strand
CTCTTGTTGCAGTTTTCATGTTCTTTAGTATACTAAAGAATACGCGCAAAGTCAAGGGGCCAGATGAATTTTTTACAGAAAAAACTCGTTGCACCCGCGTGAGCATAGGAGTTTATTTTATCCGCCACATGTGCGCCGAAATATGATATAATAACGGCGCTGAACCTTTCAGACGCGCTGGGTTTTTCCGCGGGTTCCGTCAAGCCGTGCGACTTGGCCCGTGGATGGTGCGAAAGGGAGGTTTTGCATTGACCTCCGTAAAAAAGGAAATATAGTACAGATGGAATTCAAGTTGAACCGCCGCAATTTCGTGAAGGGCGCAGCCGTCGCTGGTGCGTTCCTGCCTAGTTTCAACATCCTCCACGCGGAGGAAGGCAAGGTCGGTCCGAAGGATGACCAGATCAACGTGGCGCTTATCGGATATGGCGCGGAGGGGCGCGTCCTTTCCAATTCGCTCGTGCGCATCCCCGGAGTGCGTGTGCGTGCCGTGTGCGACATCTGGAAGTTCCAGTGCCAGCAGGCGAAGATATTCTTCAAGTCCTTCGGCATGGAGGTGACGACGTACGAGGACTACAAGGAGATGCTCGAGAAGGAGGACAAGAACATCGACGCGGTCGTAGTGGCCACTCCTGACTGGATGCACTGCGAGCACACCTGCGCCTGTCTCCGCGCCGGAAAGCACGTCTATTGCGAAAAGGAGATGTCCAACCGTCTCGAGCTCGCAGCCGAGATGTGCCGCGTGCAGAAGGAGACGGGCAAGCTGCTGCAGATTGGCCACCAGCGCCGCTCGAACCCGCGTTACCGCCACTGCTTCGAGAATATCGTGCCCAACATGCTCGGACGTATCACCACCGCCTACGCGCAGTGGAACCGCACTCTCGCGCCGTTCTTCACCGTGAAGCGTCCGCCCAAGCAGGATATCCTCACGAAGTACGGCTACGAGAACGCGGAGCAGTTCCTCAACTGGCGCTGGTTCTACAAGTACGGCGGCGGGTCGATGGTGGACCTCGGTTCGCATCAGATCGACCTCTTCATCTGGGCGTGGGGTGTACCGCCGTCGAGCGTGCGTGCCGTTGGCGGCCGGGATGCATTCGACCCTCCGCGCATGGCTTACGACCGTATGTACTGCATTTATGAGTTTACGATGCCAGACGGCAAGAAGAACGAGGCAATTTATCAGGTAATCTCTTCCAATGCGCACGGTAGTTTCTACGAGCGGTTCATGGGCGTGAACGCCTCGCTTACCATTGCAGAGCTTTCCGCGCTTGGCAACACAGTGCAGCGTGAAGTGCGTGCGGGTGGCTATTCGGAGGCCGACTGGCAGAAGTTCATCGACAAGGGATGGATACTGCCGAATGCGGGCGACAAGGTCAAGAAGGCACTCACGAAGGACATCGCAGTCGATTCGCGCATCTCTGTGCCGGCGGATGCCAACCAGCTATCCGTGACGCTGAACAAGCCCGCGCACATGCCGCACCTCGAGAACTTCTTTGCGGCTTGCCGCCACGGCGCGAAGCTCAACTGCCCCTGCGAGCTCGCATACGAGAGCGCCGTCGCGGTGCTTGCGGCGAACGTCTCTGCGGACAGCGGCAATGTTTACCGCTTCAAGCCGGAGGAGTTCAAGGTCCCTCCGCGCCCCGCCGCGCCCAAGGCGTAAGTGAGGTAGTTCCCATGCCGCTTTCCGCGCGCCGTATGCTGTCGATTGCCGCTGCCGCGCTTTTCTCCGCGTCGGCGTTCGCGGCGGGGGTGGACGTGGAGCGTATCCGAGAGCGGCTCAAGTCGCCGTCGCCGCATCCGCGCCTTTTTGCGACGGCGATGGATTTCGTCCGTGTGCGCGACGAGGCGTCAACTAATTTGCTCGTTCGCGCCGGAGTGGAACGGCTTCTTTTCGAGGCCGAGCAGATGCGCCGTTGGCGTCCGTCGCTCGAATCGCGCGAGGGCAAGCGTATGACGGCCGTTTCCCAGCGCACTCTTTCGCGCATACTAACCCTTGCGTTCGCGTTCCGCCTGACGGGCGAGACCGGTTATCTTTCACGGGCGGTGGAGGAGGCGGAAATCGCATGCGGCTACAAGAACTGGAATCCGTCGTATTTCCTCGACACCGCCGAAATGACGCTTGCCGTGTCTATCGCATACGACTGGTTGTTTGATGAACTATCGCCGTCCAAGCGGGACGTTCTGCGTCGCGGCATCGTGCGCAAGGGACTCTGCGAGTCGCCGGGACGTCTCCGCACTGGCGCGTGGACTGCGGTTTCCAATTCATGGGCGCAGGTCTGCCATGCGGGAATGCTCGCTGGTGCTGCGGCCGTGGTGGAGGATGAACCGGATGTCGCCGCAGCGGTGTTCTGCAGGGCGGTTGATGCGTTGTCGCGCGCGATGGGCGCATACGCGCCGGACGGTGGATTCCCCGAGAATCCCAGCGTATATTGGCCTTACGCCACGAGTTTCAATTTGCTGGCGCTTGATGTGCTGGAACGTATGTGTGGTACGGACTTCGGGCTTTCCTCCTTGCCGGGTTTCCGTGCCAGCGCCGATTTCAAGGACAGTGTGACTGGCTCGACAGGCCTTATGTTCAACTACGGCGATAATGGCGTAATGACAGATCCGCGCTACGTGCTTAGGCGTACGCCCGATGTTTCCGCATGGTGGCTTGCGCGGCGCTTCAACCGTCCGGACACTCTCGTTCTCCACGAGCTTCCGCTCTACCGCGCCCATTGTGCCGACCGTACGCCTCTCGACAACGCGCCGCGCCGGTCGTTCCAGCGCCTTCTGCCGCTTGCGCTGTTTTGCGTTCAGCCGCCGCCGATCGGAACTGCCGATCCTAAAACACCTCTTTGTCGCTTCATTGACGGTCCCGTTCCAATCACCGTCCAGCGTACCGGGTGGGGCGCTTCAGACTGGTTTGTTGGAATGAAGGGTGGATCGCCGTCCGCGCCGTACGGACACATGGACGGAGGCTCCTTCGTTCTTGACGCGAAGGGGTGCAGATGGGCGTCCGACTTAGGCGGAGAGGATTACTACCGGCTTGAGTCGGCAGAATGCGATTTGTGGAACATGCGGCAGCAGTCCGACCGCTGGCGAATCTTCCGCCTTGGTACGGAAGGGCACGGCGTACTTTCCATCAACGGCGAACAGCAGAAGGTGGATGGCACCGCCCGTGTCGCTTCGTTTTCGGCGGAGTTTCCGTCAAAGGCGGTAATGGACCTCACGTCACTTTATCCGTTGGCCACGCGTGTTGTCCGCACGGGGACGATGCAGGCTGGAGGCGGCTACGTACTTGAAGACCGCGTTGAAGGCGTTGAAAAGGGCGCGAACGTGCGCTGGCAGATGATCACGTCCGCTAAGGTGAAGTCGATCGACGGTAATCGTCTGGAACTCGTCCAGCAGGATGCGGACGGTGAGGAGCAGACTCTGGCGTTGACCGTTTCAGGCGAGAAGATTGCGTGGATGGCGTCGCCGCTAGACGACAAGCCAGGAGTTGACGAATCGCACAACCTCGGTATGACGCGAGTCTCGTTCACGAAGAGTGCGGACGACGCTGGTGTCGTCTCGTTCAGCATCAATTTTGAATAGCTGGAATGCAGTTAGAAAGGAAGCTTCAAATGAAGATACTATCGTTATTCGCCGCGTCTGCAATGTGCGTGGCGATTTCATCTCATGCATTTGCTGAAACGCCGGACGCCTTCGCGTTTCAACGCGCAGAGTTCGCGAAGTATTATCGCGAGATTACGGGCAGAGACGCGCCGGAAGGGGCGGTGAAGTTCGCCATCGATCCGAAGGTGTCGAAGAGCGGCCGGGATGCGTATCGGATTGTGTCGGGGGATGCAGTCACCATCACCGGCTCCAACACACGCAGCGTGTGGTACGGTCTCTACGACCTCCTTGAACGGCGCGGAGGTTGCCGTTGGTTCTGGGACGGCGACGTGGTGCCGAAACGCGACTCCATCGACCTCTCTAACCTCGACGTCCACGAGGAGGCGCACTTCGAGTACCGCGCCATCCGCTACTTCGCGCATCGCGGCCTCACGCGCTTCCAGGCGGAGCACTGGGGTCCCGAGGACTGGAGGCGCGAGATCGACTGGCTCCTCAAGAAGCGTCTCAACGTGTTCATGCTCCGCATCGGGCAGGACGACCTCTTCCAGCGCGCGTTCCCGGAGGCGTGCAAATATCCCGACCCGACGAAGCGTCTTCCCGGCGCGGGGTCGTCGTACAACGACCGCACGCTCTTCTGGAGCCTCCAGTACCGCGGCGAGCTGCGCCGCAGAATCCAGAAGTACGGATTCGACCGCGGACTCCTTGCGCCGGAGGACTTCGGCACGATGACGCACTGGTATTCGCGCACGCCCGAGGACTGGCTCGCGAACAAGGACCCGCAGTTCCTCCCGCAGGCGAGCGGCTCGGCGGCCGGACGCAACGGGCTTGTCTGGGACATCCGCGACGACAAGTGGGTGGATGCGTACTGGAAGCTGACGACGACGGCGGTGGAGCAGTACGGCGCGGGCGCGCCGAAGCCGCAGCTTCTCCACACCATCGGACTGAGCGAACGCAATTGCTACAAGGAGCGCAAGAAGAACTTCGACCTCAAGATCGAAGCACTCAACAAGTTCTTCGCACGCGCGCAACGCGATTACCCCGATGCGAAACTGCTGCTCTCAGGTTGGGACTTCTACGGCGGCTGGAAGCCGGAGGACGTACGCGCGTTCTTGCCGACGCTCGACAAGAACCGCGTGATCCTGTGGGACTACGAGGCGGACTGTCAGGAAGGCAGGTCCACCTTTGTTGACTGGGACGTAATCGGGAAGTTCCCATACACCTACTCCACCATTCTCGCGTTCGAGTCGGCGCTTGACGCGCGCGCCGACTATCCGTTCATTGAAAAGCGGCAGCGGCTCGTGCAAAATGATCCTATGTGCGTAGGCTGGATACATTGGCCGGAGTCGGCCCATACGGACACTCTCTTTCTCGACTTCTTCACTGCCAACGCCTGGTCGGACAAGCCAATCCCGCATGGGGAGGTGCTGGACGCCTTCTGCAGGGGACGCTACGGAAAGAACGCAGAGTTGATGAAGTCCGTCTGGGCGGATGTGCTGGATGCCTCCGCGCTGCGCCGCTGGGACGAATATTCTGAATCGAACCTCAACTGCGCCCAGCATCTGGTCTATCATGGCATTTTTAAGAAAGGCTATACGAAGCGTCCAGCGCAGTGGGGGCCGCCCGTCGCGAAGTCGTTGGCGGCGCTGCGGCGCCTCGAGGATGCGCCGTGGGACGACGAGTTTGTCCGGCGCGACGCGATCGACATCGTGCGCATGGTACTCGACAGGCTCATTGTCTTGAAGATTGACGAGCTTGGTTCTGCCATCGTTGCGTGGAGGGGTGGGAAAACAGCAAGCGTACAACAACAAGATGCCATTGTTACCCGCGCACGCGAGCTGGCTGCGCTCTTCGATCGCCTTGCTGATGTCCTGGAGCTGCACACTGACTACTCGCTCTGGGAGTCGTACCAACGGCTTGACGCGATAGAGAAAATCCGAAATCCCGATTTCACCAAGACGCTCTTCGAGAACGCCGTCAACCAGTATTGCCTGAGTCACCAGTACGAGGCGATCCGGCACGTTGTCGCGCCAGCGATGGCAGAACTAGCGGAACGGATTGCTAAGGCCGTTGCAGCCGGAGACCGTAAGGCCGTTTTCTCCGTACATCCTCGATTCGCGGCGATCCGCAAGGCCGCGAAGGCGAAGCCGCTTGAGTCGCTGAAGCCCACCATTCCGCGCACGAATGAGAACTTCATCAAGGTTCTACGTGAAATCGAGCGCCTGCAGGAAGCCGGAGTTTCTCGTATGGCGAGCTCCCGTCCGGCGACTCGCTGAAAGTAGCAGGACTCTACGGCGTGGAAAGTTCAGTTGCAGTTGCAAAAGAAGAGTTGGAGGCGTATCTTACAACTCAAATACTCACGTACTTAGGGAACAAGCGTTCCCTGTTGCGGTTCATCGGCGATGGCGTCGATGCCGTGAAGAGGGAACTCGGCAAGGACAAGATTACCTTCTTCGACGCCTTTTCTGGCAGCGGCGTTGTTTCGCGTTTCATGAAACGGCACTCGTCGTTCATTGTCGCAAACGACCTTGAACGCTACAGCGAAGTCGAGAACAGGTGCTATCTGACAAACAGGTCAGAGATAGACGATGTTGAATTTGACGCCGTTTACAGGGAATGGGTTGCGTATGCGTCCGCGCACAAGGTCGAAGGTCTTGTCACAAGGCTTTATGCACCGAAAAACGACAATGACATCCACAAGGGGGAGCGCGTCTTTTATACACACGCAAATGCAGTAGTGCTCGATTCCGCGCGAAACGCACTCGACGCTGTAGTGCCGCCGAAGTATTTCAACCTTCTGCTGGGACCGCTTCTTGCCGAGGCGTCGATACATTCCAATACGTCGGGCGTGTTTAAGGGTTTCTACAAGAACCGGTACGGAATCGGCGAGTTCGGCGGCGAGGGGAAGAACGCGCTATCGCGCATCTGCGGGGAGATACTGCCTCAGAAGCCCGTCCTTTCCAATTTCGATTGCGATAGCCAGGTGTTTCGCGGCGACGCCAATGTGATAGCGTCCAGAATATCCCCGGTTGACCTTGCCTATTTCGACCCGCCGTACAACCAGCATCCGTATGGATCGAACTACTTCATGCTCAACTTGCTGGCTGAGAACAAGTCACCTGGAAAGGTGAGTGAAGTGAGCGGCATCCCAAGCGGGTGGAACCATTCCAGATACAACAAGAAGGGCGAAGCGGAGGAAACCTTCTTTGAGCTGTTAAGGAAAACGCCTGCAAAGTGCCTCATGATTTCCTACAACTCCGAGGGGTTCATAGGGAAGGATAGTTTCATGGCGTTTCTGGAAACGCTCGGCAGCGTGACTCCGGTGGAGATAGAGTACAACGCGTTCAGGGGCAGCCGCAATCTCCGCAAGCGTCCGCTGAAGGTAACGGAATATCTTTTTCTAGTCAAGCGCAAACCAGTATTATAGCCTCTGCGACGAGAAGCAATTTGCTCATGGAATAATCCATGAAAACATTGAAACTGGAACGTGGTTATGATACAATATACGGCGCTCAAACGAATATCGGCAAAGGTTTGTAAAAGATGAAAAGACTTGTTGTAGTATTGTTGGCGTCCGCCTGCTTTGCGCAGGCGGAGACTATTGACGTTCCTTGTGGGCAAACACGCGGCGTAGAGACCGGGCATCGGTTCTCGGACGGCGTGTTGGTTAAGACCGGCGGCGGCGTGTTGGACCTCACTGGCGCGGTGCTTGGGAACGCGGGGCTTGAAATCCGCGAGGGATCTGTGCGTATGGCGGCAGGTGCGGCCCACACTGCGACAGGCCGATTCATTAAGTTCACCGTCACGAAGACGCGTCCCGCAAGCAAGGCGGACCACGGGGGGACTGGCCCGCAGTACAGTGAGTTCCGCATCTTCAGGGACGGCAAGTCCGTGCCGTTTCCCGCTGGCACTAAGGCCATTGACGGCCCCGTTGGGACGATTGAGGGACCTGATAAGGCGATTGACGGAAACGTGAACACGAAATACTATAATACGCAGGGCGTACCGCTAGTCCTTGACCTCGGACGCACAGTTTCGTTCGACGCCTATTCGTACGCGACGGCAAACGACGCGATCGGAAGAGACCCGGCGGACTGGGTGGTGTCCGTCGGTGAAATCAATAACGGCTCAATCGCGTGGCAGGACGTAGGCTCCATTTCCAACTATTCAGCGCCGAAAAAGCGACTAGTTGAAATCGGCACGACGTTCCCCGTGGCGCTGCGCGACGTGGTGCCGTGCGATTATCCAGTGACGGTGTGCGGGAAGGGGCGCCTGGTGCTTGTGGGCGTAAACGAGACGCTTGAGAAGGCGAGCGGATGCGGGTTGATCGTCCTTGAGGATTCCTCCGTGGCGTTTGCGCCGGGAACGGCGTTCACGGGTTCGGTGAGCGGCGGAAACGTGACCTACCGGTAGGATGCAATTTTAAAGTAAACCTAAAAGAAAGAAAAGGTGTGAATAAAAAAGATGGACCAAAATAAAAAATATGATATTGCCATGATTGGGGGTGGGCTCGAATCATTTATGGGCTCGATACATTTGAAGGCAATCGAAAAGGCTGGAAACGTGCAGTTGGTCACTGGCACTTTTGGCAGTACGAGGAAGACCACGTTCGACTGCCAGGAACCATACGGACTCGCAGACCGCAAGATTTACGGCGCGTACCGCGAATTCTTCAGGGCGCAGGCGCGGCTTCCGAAGGAACAGAAAGTCCTCTTCGTTACAACCCCGCTTCCGAATACGATGCACTATCCCGTGGCCATGTCGGCTATGGATGCCGGTGTGCCGGTGCTGGGTGAAAAGCCGTTCACGTGCAACATCGACGAGGCCGCAAACCTCGTGCGTAAATCCAGGGCGATGGGCGTTCCGTACCGCGTCGCGATGGTCTATCCGGCATATTCAATGCTTGGTAAGGCGCGTGAACTCATCAAGAACGGGCGGATCGGAATCATGCGCCGAGTCATCATTTCCATGCAGCTCGGGTGGATGGCTCCGCGCCTTGAGAACAGGGGTAACCGCCAGGCGCTCTGGCGTACTGACGCGCGCAAGAACGGTGCGAGCGGCGTGGTGCATGATTTGTGTTCGAACTGCCAGTTCGTGATGGAGTACGTCACGGGCCTGCGCATTACGGAGGTGTGCGCGGGCGGACATCCTTGCGTGCCGGGGCGTCTCATCCCGGACGACGCCGTGGTAATGGCGCGTACCGATAAGGGACTGTCGGCCGTGTTCCTCCTGTCGCAGATCGCCACTGGGCACCGCGAGGGACTTGTGCTTGAGGTCTTGGGCGACAAGGGCGCAATTCGCTGGTGGGAGAGTTCGTCCAACGAATTGGTCGTGATTGGCAACGATGGCGAGAGGGAGGTGTACAAGGATGAGAACGCCGCATCTGGCGCGTTGGGCGGCGTTGACACTCCGTTCGGCGGCAGCGACGCCTACATCGAGGCTCTTGCCCGCGTTTACCGCGATTACGCGGAATTCCTCGCCGGCGGTGCAAAGGATGCAGGCGACCGCGTGATGGGCATGACGCCAGAGGAGGGGTTGCGGAGCATCGCCGTGATCGATGCAGTGTCGAAGAGCATGTTGCCTCCGCGCGAGGGCGAACCTCCTGTGCCGAAGTGGATTCCTGTCGTCATGCCAAAAGTCTGACGGAAATCAGTATTTTAAAAGGAAGGGATGCGAATGATCTGTACGGATGTGCTCATAATCGGCGCGGGGCCTGCGGGACTCGCTACGGCCATAACGCTGTTGCGCAACGCGGGCGACAAGAAGCCGCGCGTGGTGGTGCTGGAGAAGGGGCGCAGCGTCGGGTCGCACGTCCTTTCCGGCGCGATCATCGACTCAAGCGGCTTTGACGGACTTCTCACGCCGGAGGAAATCGAAAAGCTTCCATGTGAGGCGAAGGTCGTGAAGGAGAGTTTCCGCCTCCTTCTTACGGACAAGAGCAGCGTCAAGATCCCGTGGGTGCCTAAGATGATGAGCTCGAAGGGCTACCCCGTCGCATCCCTCACGAAGGTTACGGCGTACCTCGCGCAAATTGCCTCGAAACTCGGCGCGGAAATCTACACCGGTTTCGCCGTTACGGAACTCGTGGAGGAGGGCGGACGAGTGGTGGGCGCGAAGACCGGCGAGAAAGGACTCGACAAAAACGGCGGCAGAAAGTCGAACTACCTTCCGTCTGAGGAAATCCGCGCCAAGACCGTCGTGCTTGCCGAAGGCGGGTGCGGCATTCTCACGGAGCGCCTCATTGCTGAGAAGAAACTCGGCGGGGAGCGTCCGCAGACGTACGCACTCGGCATAAAGGAACTTATCGAGGTGCCGTCTGGTACGCAGACCGCAGGTGAGGTGATGCACACGTTCGGATGGCCGAGCGACATCAACACCTACGGCGGCGGGTTCGTCTATCACGTGAGCGAAACGCAGGTGATGGTGGGGTACGCCTACGCGCTCGACTACTCGCGCGCGGAGATAGACCCGTTCCGTCTGTTCAGGCGGTTCAAGGATTCGCCAGCGGTGCATCGCCACATCAAGGGTGGCAAGACCGTCGCATACGGTGCCAAGGTGATCCCGGAGGGTGGATTCTACGCCGTGCCGAAACCGTATGCTCCCGGCGTGCTGATTGTCGGCGACGGTGCGGGGCTGCTCGACTCCTTGCGCATCAAGGGCGTACACATCGCGCTTGAGAGCGGACGTGCCGCGGCAGAGGCGATTCTTGCGCACGGTGGGGTGGACGGAGATACGCTGGGAGAGGATTATTTCAAGCGCCTTCAGGCGACCAATGGATGGAATGAGATGAAGCGCGTGCGGAACGTGCGAGCGTCGTTCTCATACGGTTTGCCGTGGGGCGTAATGGCGGCGGGTCTCGCGTGGATGACGTGCGGCAAGTTCCCGTGGTTCCGCGTGCCCGGTTGCGACGAGGGTGATGCCAAGGCGTTGGAGCCGCTTGTTCGCGAGAGGCTTGCGCGGGAGGCGGCGGACGACGTGGAGGGTTCGCCGATCCAGCCCGACCGTCTTACGGACGTGTTTATGTCCGGGACCCTGCACGAGGAAGACCAGCCGTGCCATCTAAAGATCAAGGATCCCGCCGCATGCGCAGAATGTGAAAAGGAGTTCGGCTCGCCATGCACGAGGTTCTGTCCGGCGGAGGTTTACATCCGCGAGGGCGATAGGCTGCAGATAGACTTCTCGAACTGTCTCCACTGCAAGACGTGTCGCATCAAGTGTCCCAAGGGCAACATCGACTGGACGTTCCCGCAGGGCGGTGACGGTCCGCGCTACACGCGGATGTGACGGAAGGCTGATTTCAAAACAAACCCAGAAAGGTCAACATGACATACGAACAGGCAAAGACGGTGTTGGAGAAGAACGGGCAGGGCCACGTCCTGCAGTTCTGGAAGAAGCTCTCCGCAGCGGAGCGCAAGGCGCTTCTCGCGCAGGTCGAGACGATCGACTTCAAGGAGCTGGAGCGCTGCAAGGCGACGCTCGCCGGCGGTGGGGCGTCCGCAGCCAAGAAGGGCAAGCCCACCGCGCCGAAGGTTCACGAGCTGAAGGGTGCGTCGCTGAAGCGCGCCGTCGAGGCGGGCGAGAAGGAGCTCGCGGCAGGACACGTCGGCGTGCTGCTTGTCGCCGGCGGACAGGGCTCGCGCCTTGGCTTCGACGGTCCGAAGGGCGCGTACTCGATCGGCCCCGTCACCGGCGCGTCGCTTTTCTACTTCCACGCTCGCAAGATTCTTGCGCTTTCCATCCGCTACAAGACGCCCATCCCGTTCTACGTGATGACTAGCGCCTCGAACTACGCCGCCACGGTGGCGCACTTCGAGGAGAACGACTACTTCGGGCTTGATCCGGCGGATGTCATTTTCTTCAAGCAGGGCATGTGGCCCGGCATGACGCCAGACGGCAAGATCATCCTCGACGCCCCCGGCCACATCTTCATGAGCCCTGACGGACACGGCGGCATGATCGCCGCTCTCAAGGCGAATGGCTGCTTCGACAACATGCGCGAGCGCGGCGTTAAGACGCTCTTCTACTTCCAGGTGGACAACCCGCTCGTGGAGATCGCCGATCCTGCGTTCATCGGAATCCACACGCTCGAGAAGAGCCAGTACTCACTCAAGCTCACCGCCAAGCGCGACCCCTCCGAGGGTCTCGGCATGGTCGTGAAGCGCGACGGGCACTTTGACATGATCGAGTACACCGAGATGACGGACGAGATGAACAACCGCCGCCGTGCGGACGGCGAGCTCTACTTCAAGTACGGCTCTCCTGCGATCCACGTGTTCGACCGCGCCTTCCTCGAGAAGGAAGCCGCGAAGGCGATGCCACTCCACCTCGCGCACAAGAAGATTCCGAGCGTTGATGCGAATGGCAAGGTCGTGAAGCCCACGGAACCGAATGGCTACAAGTTCGAGAAGTTCATCTTCGACGCGCTGGCGGACGCAAAGGGCGTCTCGTGCCTCGCGTTCGACCGCCGCGAGGAGTTCTCGCCCGTCAAGAACGCGGAGGGCAAGGACTCCCCCGCGACGTGTCAGGCCGACCTCCAGGCGAAGTGGCGTCGCCAGCTCGCCGAAGCGGGTGTGACTGTTGCCGATGGCGTGCCGGTGGAGATCGATCCCGTGTACGCGCTTGACGCGCACGACCTCGTCTCGACCGGACTGCTCCTCCAGGGATGCTGACATGAAGCGGAAGTCGAAGAACGACACTCGCCCTGGCTGGGACGAGTACTTCATGGAAATTGCGCAGGTGGTCGCCAAGCGCTCGAACTGCTCGCGCCGAAAGGTGGCGGCGGTGATTACGAAGGAGAACCACATTCTCTCCACCGGATACAACGGTACGCCTCGTGGCGTGAAAAACTGTTTTGACGGAGGATGTCCGCGCTGTGCGGGCAAGACGCCGAGCGGCAAGGGCCTCGATGAGTGTCTCTGCGTACACGCCGAGCAGAACGCCATTTGTCAGGCGGCGCGCTATGGCGTGAACGTGAGCGGCGGCACGATCTACATCACCCTCTCGCCCTGCCTCACGTGCGCGAAGCTCATCATCAACGCCGGTATCTCGGAAGTGGTGTACGGCGGCGACTACACGGCGTTCCTCGACACGGTGAAGGAGATGTTCCGCCAGGCCGGCGTGAAGTGCCGCAGCTTCGCCCTGAAAGGGTGCTAGCAAGAGATGAGGACTTCGAGCGATCCATGGCACAGAGACTCTTGAAGAGGAAACCGCGCACGGTCGCATCTGGTAGGGCGCGCTCACCGAGTGTGCCGCAGCCAGTCGCCATCCTCGTCGGCACATACAAGGAGAGGCAGCTCGCCTGGATCAAGCGGCACGGCATCTACAACTACCCCGTGAAGGACGGAGACGAATTTGACGAAAAGGCGTTCGCGTCTATCAAGGAACTGTGGCTCTACGCGGACGTCAAGGGGACGAGGCATGTGTTTGAGGCGGAGTTTGTCGGCAAAATGTCGCGAGCGGAGTTTCGTGCGGCGAATCCGACGTATGCGAAACTCGGTCCGTCGAAGAACAAGGCGTACTATGTATTTAAAACGTCTTTCCTCGACTACGGCCCTCGGCTCGATGACCCGTTCGTGATTGCGCGCACGGCGGACTTCGGCGGACGCTCGGCGAAGGTGAAGAGGGCCATCGAGCAGTTCAAGTCCGACGGCAAGTTCGCACCGCTCGAACACTACCTTCCCTCTGATCTTGCCAAAGTCCCGCGCAATCGCCTCCGCGTCTGCGAAGCGGCGGTGCAGTTGGAGTTTTGGACTAATGAGACTTCATGTGGCTATATTTCTTCCCAAACAGTCTTGAGTCAGATAGAATCAGTTTCTATATCATTTCAGAATGATCTAGGTACTCTCTATTTGGGAGATTCGCTTAGGTGGCTAAAGGGGATACCCTCATCATCCGTTGATATGATTTTTGCTGATCCACCATACAGCATTGGAAAGGCAGATTGGGATTGTTTCAGTTCACATGAAGACTATTTAGCCTGGTGTGAAGAGTGGGTCGAACAGGCGGCCCGTATCTTAAAGCCCACTGGAACGTGCTATATTTGTGGTTTCTCGGAAATTCTGGCAGATGTTAAATATCGAACGCAACATTTCTTCAATGGCTGCCGGTGGATCGTTTGGCATTACAAAAACAAGGCAAATCTTGGCTTGGATTGGGGGCGGTCTCATGAAAGCTTGTTGCATTTTCGTAAGGCAAAAACGACAGTCTTGAATGTTGATGATATCAGAATTCCCTATAACGCGCATACATTGAGATATCCGGCGCATCCTCAGGCGGATTCAAGCGCGTATGCGAAATCTCGTGCCGCATCATCTGTTGCACAGTGGCGCCCAAATGAAAAGGGAGCAAAGCCAAAAGATGTATTTGACATCCCGACAACGTGTAACGGGATGGGCGAAAAGACGCCCCATCCTACACAGAAACCAGAAGAACTTGTTCGGAAGCTCGTGTTGGCTTCGTCGAACGAGGGAGATTTGGTTTTGGATCCTTTTTCTGGTTCGGGAACTACGGCAGTTGTCGCACAACAGTTACATCGGCATTGGCTAGCTTGTGATAAGGTTCCAGAGTACAATCAATGGGCGGCTCAACGGCTTAGTCACGTTCCTGCCAACCCTGTACAATATTGGATTGAGTTTGATCGTGAGGTCGCCAAAAGAAGGGAGGCTATTCGATGATGACAATTCAGCAGATGACACAACATGTCATAAGTAAGCAGAACTTCAAGACGCTTCAAGAGTATGAGGATTTTGCCTTAGCTTTTCTTGATTTTGTTGAGGGCGGCTTGCAGGCGCGAATCGTCTGTCAAAATGAAGTGAATTATCAGTTCTTTCAATACAAGGAAGATTGCGGTTATAACATTTCTCGCCCTATAAATTCCGATCTTTTTGGAACTGCAGAACGTTTTGGTGACTCGGTTAAAATATTTAATCGTGTCTTAACGAGTCTGAAGTCACATCAGCAGCCAAACGATGAGACGCGCACTGTGTTTAATAGCGTCGTTTATACATTACAGCAAAGCATAGGCGTCATTCTTGATGCATTGCCAGCGAGTAGCGCCAATCAAGCCAAGAAAATCAACGGCGATTTATTTGAAAGACTGATTCGTCTTTTAGTGACGGGAATAGGCGTTGACTGCTCGGCAGGTGTGTTACATGTACCAGTCAAAGACAAGAGTGGACACGTTATCCACAAGATGAACTATCAACATGATTTAATTGGCAAAATAAATGGGGAAATCAAGTTTCTAGGTTCTGTAAAAACATCTAGCAAAGACAGGATCGACAAGATATTTGTCGACAAACTTCTGTACTCACGTTTTACAGGGTGCACGACTCCATACATTGCAGTCTTTCTGAATGATGTTCAACGAGCAAAATCTAAAACTTTTGGAAAACAAAGGGTGAACTCAACATTTCTTGCTGGTCATTTCAAGGCGTATACAATGAAGTTAACGCCGATGGATGGTGTCTTTTATTGCGATCTTCGGCCAAATATGAAAACAGATCCTTTTCTTTCGGAGCAGATACATAGTATAGATCAGTTGTTCTACGACGAGATTAAGCGGTTTGTCACTTGAAAAATATCCAATGCTCATCTCCGCCTTCACATGCACCGGGCCGTATGCGGTTCTTATCATGCTTGGTATCAAGTGTGTTGAGAACCGCAGCATGATGCCTGTCCCGGGAAAAGGTCGGTGCGCGGTTGGATGCTCGAAGTCGTTCAGCAAGGAAGAGTACGGTAATTTCGTGCAGTGGGCGTCGCGTGCGTTGCCGCTGGAGGATTTCGAGCGCATTCCCGCCTGGGGCGATGTGAAGGATTGGGCGGGGAAGATCGTGGGGGCGTGTGATTACGAGGCGCGTGGGCGGAATGATTTGCGGTTGGAGGGGGAAGAGGCGAGGCGGCTGCACCCTACCAATGCGGCGGTCGCGGGGCGACCGCCCTGCCAGTGGGATGAGGGATATGCGTATTGGTGGGATTTGTCGGAGGTCGTGAGCTTCGACGAGCCGATTCCTTGCCGGGGCAACGTGGGGATGTGGCAGATGCCCGATGCGCTCGCGGCGAAGGTGATGCGTGCGGACGCGCGCGCAAGGTCGATTGGCGTGAAGGTTTCCACGACCGCTGACGCGGTGCATGTTTTCCGCGAAGCGATTCCAATTGCTGGTGAGCGAGAGGGGTTCTTCGTCCTGCCGCTTGACGCCGCGCGCCGTACGCTGTCCGCGCCGATCCTCGTTTCGCTTGGAGCAGACCATGGAACGGCCGCCGTGGATGCGGGCGAGGTGTTTCGCGAGGCGTTGAAGGCCGGCGCGAAGGCGATCATTGTCGCGCACAACCACCCGTCTGGCGATTTGCGTCCGAGCAGGGCTGATGTGGTCTTAACCAAGACGCTTGAAGAGTTGGCGACTTTGATGAACGTGCGCCTTATTGACCATTTGATCGAGGGTGCGGCTACGTTCAAGGATAATGCCAACCCGACGTTCGTTTCGTTGCACGAGTTTGTGGAAGGGAGTGCTAGATTATGATTGAAAGTACACCGGCAAATGAAAACGCGAATCCTGATTCCGCGCGGGGCACGGCCACTATCGATACGGCTGCGGCCATCCGTCGTTACATGCAGATTCAACGTGAGATTGCGCAGCTGGAGCGCGAAAAGGAACAACTCCGCGATGTGCTCGCCAAGGAACTGGAGGGGAAGGCGCCTACGAAGTGGCACACAACTGTTGACGGGAAGCCGCTTGTGGTCACGCACCAACTCAAGACGGTCGTCCGCTATGACGAACCGCTCCTCCGCGAACGTCTCGGTGAAAAATACGCAGAGATACTCGAGATCGATGGCGTCAAACTCCGGAAAAACCGTGAACTGGTCCGCCCCTTGCTCATGCCCGTTCTGGATCGTGTCGGAAGCCCTGCGGCCGCGCGCGTGGAGAACGCCATACGCACCGGCACGCTGACGGTCGATGCCTTTCGCGGCGCGTTTCAGAAAACCGTTACGCCGTACATTTCAGTCCGCATCGAGACATCGCCTCCCGTGAAACCTGTAACAGACATGCCTTTTTGAACCGTCAAACAGAGAAAGCGAGAAACAGATGAAAATCGACAGTGACATGCTCTACGGACCGTGTCCGTGCGGAAGCGGCAAGAAGTTCAAGTTCTGCTGCTGGCAGAAGTGCCGCGATTCAATCAATTCGGACATGACGCGAGCCGAAATCGTCCAGATCGTCCGTTGCGAGGCAGCACGGGCGAATCTTGCAGCATCAGATGTGAGAGGCAATGCCGTGGACGATGAAGATTGTGTTGAAGAAGAAGTGCCGAAGGGCGTGACGGTAGAGAAAGACGATGAAAACACGTTCTTCCCGAAGCCGAAGTGGCGGATGGAATATGAACCGCGAAAGGATGGTACGCCCGAAGAGGACGCAAAGGCCATCATCGAGGGACTGGTGCGTCCGTATGCTGAACGACATTGCTCCCTTGCCGATCATGAAGATGGCGAGGATTTCGTGATCGCCGTTATGCAGATGCACCACCAAACAGGGGAAAATATCAGCATCTGTCCATCGGTGGTACTCGGAAAATACAGTCAGTTCTGGGATGTGTTGTATGCGAAGCTAAAGGAGTTTTTCACGTATTTCTGCGATGCGGTGTATATGTGTGAGGTGAAATTTGATTCGTCCTGTGGCGGGCCGATCTTGATGCTTGATGACGGTAGTGGGCTGAAAGAAGTTATCATGGTTTCAATTCCAGATCGTTTCTCTGAGGTGGCGCAATGACCATCGGACTCGTCTCACTCGGCTGCGCGAAAAACGCGGTGGACCTTCAGGTGATGGCCGGACATCTCCTGAAGGCAGGACACTCGCTTGCGCCCGATCCAGACAACGCCGACGTAATTCTCGTAAACACCTGCGCTTTCATTGAATCCGCGCGCGAGGAAGCCGTCGCCGAGATAGCGCGCGCGTGCGAGCTGAAGCGGGCGGGACGTTGCAAGGCCGTTGTCGCGGCTGGTTGCTTCGTGCAACGCTACCGCGATAAGGTGAAGGAGGCGTTTCCTGACTTGGATGCCGTCCTTGGCATAGACGCGCTCGACCGAATTGCCGACGTAGTGGGTAACTTGAAATCCGCCGCAGTACCGCCGGGAATGCCGAAGAAGGTGTTTGATCCGCCCATCCCCGCGTTGCGCCTCACGGGCGCGGCGTTCGCCTACCTCAAGGTCGCGGAAGGGTGTGCGCACCGCTGTGCGTACTGCGCGATTCCCGCGATCCGCGGGAAGTACCGTTCGCGTCCGCCCAAGAGCATCCTCGCCGAGGCGCGCGCGCTCGTCAAGACGGGCGTGAAGGAACTGAACATCATAGCGCAGGATCCAATGCTCTACGGAGTCGATTTCCGCGACGGCACTAACCTTGTTGCGCTGCTGAAGAAGATCGACCGCATCAAGGGCGACTTCTGGGTGCGCGTGCTCTATTCCTACCCGAGCGAGATTACGGACGATTTCCTTGCGTGGATGAACACATCCCCGCACGCCGTGAAATACATCGACGTGCCGTTGCAGCACACGGATCCAAAGGTACTTGCGGCCATGGCACGTGGAAGCGCCGTGAAGGCCACTCTATCTGCTGCTGAGCGCATTCGTGCAGCCGTTCCAGGAGTCACTCTGCGAACGACCGTAATGACGGGTTTCCCCGGTGAGACGCCGGCGGCGTTCAAGCGTATGCTCGCGGATATCAAGCGCATGTCGTTCGATCATCTCGGCGCTTTTGCCTTCTCGCCAGAAGAAGGGACGGTGGCGGCGTCGCTTCCGCACCGTCCATCACGCGCAGTGGCGGAACGGCGCGAGCGCGAGGTGATGTCTCTCCAGAAACGCATCTGGGCGGCGAAGGCGCGGAAATACGTGGGCAAGAAGTTTCGCGCACTCGTGGTTGCGCCTGGCGTTGCGCGTCTTGAATCGCAGGTACCGGACGTGGACGGAGTTGTCCATCTGCGCCATCCGGCTGCGGTTGGCGAGTTTATCGACGTGACGATTTCCAAAGTGCGCGGTTTCGACTTCGAGGCCGTGCCGTGAAACATGCTGACTGTTAATTGCCAAAAGATCGCCTCCGTCGTTCTCTCCGTCTTCACGCTGTGTTTAGGCGCGGCGGAGAATCCGGTCTGGCAGAAAAGTTTTCCCGATCCGACAACGTGGCGAGCGCCTGACGGCACGTGGCGTGCGACGTCCACCGCGATGAAGATTCTCAAAAGCGCGGACTTCACACACTGGACGGATACTGGACGGCGGATTTTCAATGCCGACGACTGGAAGCGCATCCACCGCAAATGGAGATGCGTATGGGCACCGGATGCCTTCAAGATCGGAGACAGGTATCTCATGTACGTCGCCCTTGTCAACAGCGCGGAGGATAGCGCAATAGCGGTGTTTTCGTCGAAGAGCGCGGAAGGTCCGTTCACGGACGGACGAATCATAACGCGCAGCCGCGATACTGGGATACGTGATACAATTGATCCCGAGGTGGTTCGCGACAACCGCGACGGGAAGCTTTGGCTGTTCTTCGGCTCTATCGGCAAGATACACCGCGTGGGGCTTTCTCCGGACGGGATGTCGCTCGTGCCCGGTGCCAGATACGAGCACATGGCGGGGTTGCCGGCAGACGGAAAGGGTGATCCCATGAGGCAGAAGGTGTTTGAAGGCGCGTATTTGCACAGGCGCGGCGGATGGTGGTACCTGTTTGCAAGCAAGGGTTGCTACTGGAACCACACATACGCAATTGTCGTGGGGCGTGCGCGGACGCTTGACGGACCGTTCCTTGACCGAAAAGGGCGCAGGATGACGGACGGTTTCGCGACTACGGTGCTGTCGTCGAAGAAGGACGATATACACTTCGGACCCGGTCACAACGGCGAGATCGTGACCATTGGCGGACGCGACTACATCCCCTATCATTGTCACGTCTCCGGAGACAATCCTACAGCGCGTCCTCTGTTCGTTTCCAGGCTTGTCTGGGACGCTTCCGGCTGGCCGAAAATAGTGAGTGGAAACTGAGTTTTCAATCTGTACTCGCGAACGGAAGACAATGTTAAGGCATGGCGATTTTCCTCACCACAAAGGCGTGGAAATGTGCTATAATGACTTGTGTTCCAACGGATAAGGAGTTTAAAGCAAAATGACGATAACCAACGACATAAAGTACATCGGCGTCAACGACCACGATATCGACCTCTTCGAGGGTCAGTACGTGGTTCCGCTTGGCATGGCATACAACAGCTATGCGATCATTGACGGGAAGGTGGCGGTGATGGACACCGTGGACGTGCGTTTCGGCGACGCATGGCTCGCCAACATCGACGCGGCGCTCGGTGGACGTACGCCCGACTACCTAGTAGTGCAGCACATGGAGCCGGACCATTCCGCTAACATCGACCGCTTCCTTGCGAAGTATCCGGCGGCGACGGTTGTCGCGTCCGCGCAGGCGTTCAAGTTCATGGAGCAGTTCTTCGGTCCGGCCGTAGCGCCGAATCGTCTGGTGGTCAAGGAAGGGGATGTCCTCGACCTCGGAGCGCACAAGCTCAACTTCGTTGCCGCCCCGATGGTCCACTGGCCCGAGGTGATCGTTACATACGATTCCACGGACAAAGTTCTGTTTAGCGCGGACGGTTTCGGCAAGTTCGGAGCGAATGACGTGGAGGATCCAGAGGGCTGGGACTGCGAGGCGCGTCGCTACTACTTCGGTATCGTCGGCAAGTACGGTCCACAGACGCAGGCGCTTCTCAAGAAGGCGGCGGGGCTGGACATACAGACCATCTGTCCGCTTCACGGCCCGGTGCTGAAGGGCGAGTCGATCGCCCACGCCGTGAAGCAGTACGATACGTGGAGCTCCTACGGCGTGGAATCGCCTGGCGTGTGCATCGCCTATACGAGCGTGTACGGCCACACCAAGGCGGCGGCGCTGCTCCTGAAGGAAGAGCTCCTGAAGCGCGGCTGCCCGAAGGTAGCCATCGCGGACCTTGCCCGCGACGACATGCCGGAGACGGTTGAGGACGCCTTCCGCTACGGGAAGCTCGTCCTTGCCACCACGACGTACAACATGGACTGCTTCCCGTTCATGCGCACGTTCGTGGAGCATCTAACTGAGCGCAACTACCAGAACCGCGAAGTCGCGATCATCGAGAACGGCACGTGGGCGCCGGCAGCGGCGAAGGTGATCAAGGGCCTTTTCGAGAAGTCAAAGGGCATTACGTTTGTCGAGCCCGTCGTAACGATCCGCAGCGCGTTGAACGACGCCTCGCGGGCGCAGCTTCTTGCGCTCGCGGATGCGCTCGTCAAATAAGGGCGCGGCTCCGACGGGGCAATGAATTTCTCGGTTGCAAGTTACGCCGTGTGGCGGGCGTGCGAGGCGGATTCAAAACCGGACGTCTCGTTCATCCCGCCCATGGAGCGCAGACGCCTTACAGGCGTCGAACGCGCCGCTCTGTCGGTTGCGTGGCGCGTGCGTCCAGAGGGCGAGATCCCCGTGGTGTTTGCCTCGCGTTGGGGCGAGATAGGCGTAACCATCAAGCTGATGCAGCAGTTCCATGCGGAAGGGGAGATGTCGCCTGCCGGCTTTTCCGTGTCAGTCCACAACGCAGCCCCCGGTGCCTTTTCCCTGCTCACGGGAAACCACGCGCCATACACGGCGATAGCGGCTCGCGAACGCTCCCTTGAGGCGGGGCTGCTTGAGACGCTTGCCCTGGGCAAATCTGCGGTTTTCGTGTTTGCGGAGGAGGCAACGCCGAAGTTCTACGCGCCGGAATTCGGTCCGCTCCAGTGCGCATGTGCGCTCGCAGCGCACCTGGAGCCGGACGATGGCGGTGTGTGTAGTGCGGAGTTCCGGACGGTTGAGCGTCCACCGATTTCGTTCGACGGTGCGGTGGAGTTTTTCGAGGGACGGCGCGACGAGTTGTCCGCAGCCTCGTTCGGTCTTGTTCGGAGGTGACGTCGGTGACGGGAAGAGACCGACTTTGGGTACGTCTGCCCCGCAGCGCGCTTGCGGCGTTTTTCTTCCTGGCTTTCGGTATTGGCGGACTGGTACTTGGTGTAGTGCTTTTCCCGCTGCTTCTGCTGTTGGGAACGGGACGGCGTTCCGAGCGCGCGAGGCGTGCGTTGGTACGTTTCTGCTACAGGCTTTTCGTGGGTACGGCGCGGGTGACGGGACTGTTCCGCGTGGTGGCGTCGGTCGAGGACCGTAAAAGGCTTGCCTCGCTGCACGGGTGCGTTGTGGTGGCGAACCACACCACGCTGATAGACGTCGTGATACTTCTCGCAATACTGCCAGACGCCACGGCCGTGGCGAAAGCGGCGGCGGGACAGAACTTCTTCTATTCTCGGGTTGTCAACTGCGCGTTCATCGTCAACGACGACCCCGTAGGTGTGTTGGACGCGGCTAAAAGATTGTTGTCCGACGGCGTGAACATCGTAATTTTCCCGGAGGGGACGCGCACTCCGATGGATGCACGGGAGAGAAAACTCCGGCGTGGTGCCGCGCAGATGGCACTTCATGCGGGGGCACCGGTACATTGCGTTCGTATTGTAAGTGATCCGCCGGTCTTGGCTAAAGGGCAGCCGTGGTGGGACGTTGCCGACCGCGTGGTTACGTTCTCGCTGTTGGACATGGGAGAACTTCCTGTGGAAAAGTTGTCCGGCGAGGTATTCCACTCCGCCGCTGTCACACTTACGGAACGCATCCGTAAAACGCTTTTCCCGTGACGCCCTCCGCGAGAAGTGGCGAGTGCTGGGCGAGGAAACAGCCGCACCCGTGCCGGGACGCCGTTGCATGTTCGTTGTTTTGCCGGAGAGGGCGGCCCAAACCCCTCGTGAGGGTAAGCCGTGCCGTAAGGTGGGGCGAGGCGATGGTAGACAAGCTATGTCTTAAGCAAGTTGATTTTTCGTCTTTTTTCACGAATGATTCCTTATTGGTTGTTGACAACTTCTTGCATGTTGATAACTTC
>CACZDG010000045.1 GCA_902779865.1 uncultured bacterium | reverse complement strand
CGGTAAGCAGGACTACGGCTCCACGATTACCGCGCCGACCATTGCGCGCGAGGGCTACACGTTTGCGGGTTGGTCGCCGTCGGTCGCTGCTACTGTTCCCGCGAATGACGTGACCTACGCTGCGCAGTGGACGGCGAATACTTATACGGTCAATTTCTACTCCAACGGTGCAGACGGTGGCGAGGCAATGGATCCGATGACCTGCACCTACGACGTGCCGACCAACCTGACACAGTGCGCATTCAATTACACCGGCTATGCGTTTGTGGGTTGGACTAACAGCGTTGGCGATGTGTTCGCGGACGGTGCGCTTGTGTCGAACCTGACTGCGACCGCAAACGGCACCGTTACCCTCTACGCGCAGTGGGGTGATGCGCTTGCCGTCGCATTGGATGCGCCAAGGCTTGAATTTGCGACGAAGGGTACGTATGGATCTTATGGTTACTATGACGAAGACCTGATCGACGCCAACTGGTTTGCGCAGTCGGGTTGCGGCGAGGAGGCCGGAACGAGCGCCGCGCAGTGCGGGGCGTGGCCGAATAGCACCATTAGCGGGTATAGCTATGTTTCGTGGTTGACCACGACTGTCACAGGGAAGGGCGTTTTGTCCTTCTCGTGGAAGTGCGACGCCAAGTCGCGGGAAAAAGACGAGTTTAATGATTCTTGGGGCGATGTATTCCGCTTCGGTCGTCTTGACGGGAACGGCCTGACGGCATTTGCCGAAGTGCCAGAACTGGAAGGCAACACCGGATGGAAGCACGCCACCTATACGAAAACAACCGATGACCCGGAAACTTTTGCATGGGCGTTCATGTATATGGATGGCGGCTACAACAACGGCGGGGGGACCGGATACGTTGACCGCGTGACTTGGACGCCGTCGGAATAAACAGATGTTACTGGTATGTGCGAAGTGGCAAAACCGGTCTGACCGGTTTTGCCACTTCTCGTGTTTTGATCGAGGCCTAGACCCTTTGCGTTATACCCCAAGGTACATGGGCCACAACGGACATGTCTGCTTGACTGCAACGGACATGTCTGTTTGGCCACAACGGACATGTCTGCTTGGCTGCAACGGACATGTCTGCTTGGCTGCAACGGACATGTCCCCTTTGAGTAAACGGACATGTCCCTTCAGACACGTCCACCTTGATGCGCATTAACATTGGACTTCAAGCCTGTTTTTTGGTATCATTACGCCAACGAAAAGGAGGCTATATGACTGAATGTGACCAGGAGATTGAAACAAATGCAATTCCCCAGAAATGCAGACCTGCCTTGCCGCAGTTGCGAGACTTCGCCGACAGGTTGCAACATCATGGTACATGGTGTACCAAACACAAGATCCCGTTTGAGAAGAATGAACGTGACCTTCGCAAGGCTATGGAAAAAGCCGCCGCCAAGTTGGCGCTGGCAAAACAGGCTCACAAGGAAGCCGTTGAAAGCTGGCGTATGGCACAACACGAACTGGATGACGTTTTACAGGGCCTCTGGATGGAGCAGATGGAAAGCGACATAGGAGATGCACTTGCCCGATTCGCAAATTCAATAGGGGACGTCCGTAAAATGGCCGCAGTCTGCCAGGATTTCATCAACATTTTTGCCGATTCAGTGCGGTGGCATGTGCTGTATGCCACATGCGAAGAGAAAGGGAGGATGAGCTCGTATTTATACAAGATGTTCTCTTTCTTCCGAAGGAGGTTGGATACCGCCTGGGGGCTTTTGTCGGAATTCACGGTTTCGGACAAAGTGAGTGCGGCACGTACCGCCCTGAACACGTTGCTTGCATGCTGGACTCATGATTTTGGGGCTCACGGCAAGGATCGGAAGTTCCTCTCGCTTAACTACATGAAGCAATGGCGCGAAGAGTTCGCCCGTGCCCTGATTGCCGTGAACGAGGATCTAAAGAACCCGGAGACTTTCTTTGTGCGGCTGGAAAAGGAGGCGACGCACACGGGGATGGAGACGAAAAACACGTCACCGCACGTGAGCATGTTAAAAGAATTAAAGCAGCGCTTTGACGAAAAATTCGATGACGTCAAGCGCTACATCGCCAGACGGACGCGTACACGCAAGAAAGGGACTGCTCCGGGGCCGAAGATGTCGCCGACGCATTGGAGCGACCTGAAAAGGGCGTATGACTACGTCAAGCAGGGCTTCTCCGTCAATAAGGCATGCGAGATCGTCAATGCCGAGAACGAGGGGCGGCCAAATCGCGAAGAGCACTACGCCAGCGCCGGATCGATGCGCGGTGAGTATGTGAAGTGGGTTGAAGAGTTGCGCAAAGAGGGGTAATCTGCCCAGCTCCGCGCAAATGCGGCAATTCCTGTAGGTGTTGCAGGTATTGCCTGTTTCGCCTGGCAACGCCACGGCACGTGAAACCCCTGTGTTTACGGGGGTTTACGCATTATCCCGCATCCATTGCAGGTGTTGCAGGAATCCCGAGCCGCACCAGGAAAGGTTTGGCAAACTATGCGCCGTCTTTTGCGGATGCCAGGCGAGTGCAGGGCGGCGCTGAAGACCCGGCGCCGAGGTTCGGCGAATTGACGATCCAAAAGGAGAATCAATATGAAAAATAACTGGTTATTCAATACCGTCCAATGCGCGGGGAAAGTCGTAGGCGAATCCCCGAGCTGGAGGGGACAAGTCATCAAAAGCGGCAGCGTTGGCTCGGCGCAAATCGTAGCCGAAGTTGCCGACGAGCTGGGCATGGACGCGATAAACGTCCTCCACGTGATACGCACTACCGACAAAACGATCCTCGAACACATCAAGCGCGCTGAAACTGTCAACATGGAAATGGCGGGTTTCAACATCAACATTGTTGGCTCGTTTGATGGCAGCGACGCCACGTTCGACCTCAACCGCAACGTGTTGCGCGTGAGCGCATACGCTAAGCCCGTCCTCCGCGATTGCCTCAAGACCGTCACGCCCCGCAACGTGACGCATGGCCTTCGCGCGACGATTTTCTCAGTCCAGGACAACGTTGCGCACGAGGAAGGCGTCATTACCGTCGCCTCGAAGATCCTTGTCGCGGGCACGAACATCTACATGGATCCCGCCAACGACGACGAGTGGTGCGGTCTCTTCACGAAGCAGGGCGAGCTCGCCGCCCGTGCGAACGTTCTTCGCAACGACGGCGGCATCGCCGACGTCTCGTTCGACGAGCTGCCCGAAGATGGTGATTACAACTTCACCATATTCGCCCGCAACGGAGCGCCGACGGACCGCATGCCGGCTACCGCCCGCCGCGCCGTCAAGGTCAGGAAAGCAAGCTAAGCAAAGGAGCGTAACATGAAAACGAACGTAAATCACGACCTTGCGAACATCACCGCCGCGCGCACAATATCCGGAGCGGCCGATGTGAAGTACATCGTCACCCCCAACGCCATGCCCGCCTCGCAGGAGGGCGCCCCGTACCTGGGGCGTACCCGCGTGGCGGGGTCATGCTCGCAGGACGAACTGGCCGAAGACATGGTGAAGGGCGGATGCCTGATGAACAAGGAGGAAATCATCCGCGTTTGGAACGGCCTCGGTGCATACCTGCTCGCCAGGATGCCCGAAGCGCCGCGCACGTTCGACCTCGGGTTCATGCGCGCCTGGCCGGTCATCGGCGGAACCTTCCCGTCCTCCGATGCCGAGTTCGACCCGGAACGCAACGAACTGTACGTGGCGGTGGCGCCGTCCGCTGAAATACGCGACGCGCTTGACGGCGGCACGCCCACTTCGGCGAACCCCGCAACCGACCTCCCCAGCATCGGGAACGTGAAGCAGGTGGGCGCAAACGACCCCAACACCATCCGTAGCGGCGAGCCGTTCTGGATCCTCGGACGCAACCTCACAATCGGCAATGGCGACGAGCACGCCGAGCTGAAGCTGCCGGGCGACGGCGGCACCGTCGAGGTCGCGCTTGAGGCGCAGACCGGCGACGACGGAAGCCAGCGCATCGTCGGTACCCTCGCACACCCGGTGGACGCCTGCGAAGGCGCGGTGCTCACGCTGTGGACGCACGGCCTCTCACCGGAGTCTTCGCTCCTGCCCGTCAAGTCCCAGAAGCTCACCGTCCTTGCCGGCGACGAGCCGGTGCCGATGGCGCAGACGAGCGACGGCAAGTGCAAGATCATGTCCATGGACGATGAGGGCAGTACGACTGACTTCCTCTACGGCAGTGCGTGGAACGTGAACGGCATCGGCATCTACGGCGATCGTGCCGCTCCTGGTGGTGAGTGGGAAATCGCTCGTTGCTCTGTGAGCGTTGACGGCGATACGCCCGCTAGGGGCACGTACCACGACATCGAGTTGTCGCTCGTCGCGTCTCGCGGCACCGAAAGCGAGACGCTCACGATCACGCTCCCGACGTTCATCGTGGAGTGAGGCGGCACCGATAATCATAAGCTGTTGACATGCGTGTGATAAGCCGTATATATCAACGGCCCGATGACCGCGCGGCTGCGCTTGCAGCCGCGCGGTTGTCAACACTGTGAACAGCTATCAACATTTTTTCGCGTCGCGATTTCTGCAACATTGTCCGATGAACCATGCACGAAATGGCACATTTCCCCCTTCGCCCCCGAAAACGCCCTGTAAAAATAAGTGACGGAAGTGTGATTTTTCCCCTTGTCAAGTTATCATAAATTATGCTACACTTATCGCGCTTCGGAAAAGGAGCAAGACAATTTATGAAGATCGGATACATGCTAGTCGTTCCATTGGGAGCGGTTTTGTGTGCGTGCGCATGCCTAACGGGATGCGGACGTGATGATTCCCCTGCGCCTTCCGCGCCGCAGAAAAAGGACGTTTCGCGCGCAAACGACGAAGCGTACCAGAAGCGGCTCGAGCAGTTTGCGAAGGACAAGCAGGGCATCGGCCAGCAACGCGCGAAGATACAGTCGCGCATTGCCGAACTGCGCGCTCGCGCGAGGAAGGCGCTTCCCGAAGGCGCCACGGAGGCGCAGGTGCTTGCGGAGCTTGAGAACAATCCCAAGAAGTATCCGGCATGGCGGGAACTAGTCGCCGCCATGAGGGAAAGCGTCAAGGAAGAAGAGCAGAACCTCGCGGCGGCCCAGGCGGCCGTTCGCCAGAGGGTTATGCAGGAAGTAAAGGATCGCGCCCAGGGCGCGTCCAAGGAAGCCAAGTGATTTAAAAAGGAAGGCGGTCAACTATGAACATGAAGAAAAAGATCGGCGCAGTCGTCACCATCTTCGCGGCGCTCCTGTGTGCATTGCCCCAGTCGGCGCAGGCATACGGCAAGATTCGCAGTGTCGATGTATATGACCCGGACGGCAACCACAAGTTCCCGAACCAGAACGCCCCCCTGACGGTCGGCGACACGATCTACGTCAGGTTCCGCCTCGCAAACCTCATGTGGGCCGAGACCACGGCGGCGACCACGGCTGGCACCTCGTTCTCGAACCCCTGGTACTTCGCGTACACGGGCACGCTGACGGGAAATGAGACGCTGGACGAGCTGACTAGGATCGCCTCGCAAAAACCGCGCCTCGGCCTGTGGATCAGCGGTAGGGTCCGCGAGGCGGAGTGCATTGACTTCCCGGGCGTCTTGTCTAACTGGCTCGCGGAGACGCTGGACGGGGAGAAACACTACACGGAGCTCACCTTCAAATACACGATCCAGGCCGGCGACTTCGCCTTGCCCGTCCAGCTCGCGAACGCCTCCGGCACGGGTCCCGCCTCCGGCGGCATGGAGCCCTACTACTTGAAATACGAGGGCCAGCCCATCCACTGGGCGCTCCAGTCCACCAATACAACCGGGATGGTGACGTCAGACTTCTCGTTCGGACCGCCTTACCTCTACGATGATCCCGACTTCCCCGGCGATCTGTCAAAGTGGGAGACGGTGGCTGGGATGAACGTAGAGATCCGCGACCTCGACCTGCGGGGGGCGGGCGTCTATGTGCAGGCCATCGACTTCGACAAGACGTATGCCGACCAGACGGCGGACATCTGGCGCACGATCGCCAAGGGATCGACCACGGCGAACCCCGGCGTGCCGACGGTCTCGATCGAGGGCGGCGCGGCCACGCCGATGACGCTGTACGTGTGGGCCGAGAGCAACACGGTGGCCGAGGTCACGTCGGGCGGACAGGTCGTGGAGCTCACTGACTACGACTTCGGCGGTGGCGTCACGCGCAAGGTGGGCTCGCTCCGCATCAACGCCGGCGATACGAGCGTGCCGCTCTACGTGAAGGCTACGGGCAACGTAGGCGACACCACGAAGCTGTTCCTCTCCGCCACGCCCACGAACATCTACAATCAATCGAACAACCTCATCACCAACTTCATCACCCGCACCATCGAGGTGGGCGACCCGCTGCCGCCCAGCATCTCCGTGACGGTGGGTGGTGCCGCCTCGAAGGAGGTGATCGCCCCGACCAACCACACGCTTGCCCTTGTGGCCGTGAACGTGCAGCTCTCCGATGCATTCACCTCCGATATCGACATCCCCATCAAGGTGTCGCTCAAGAACAACTCGCTGGGCCTCCACCCGACAAACTACGTGGGGCTCTCGAAGAGCGACGCAAACAAAAACACGGATTGGACCACGACCCTGAAAGTCTTGAAGAATCAGAACAAGGCGACGGTGACCGACTCCCTCTGGATGTACGCAAACCGCGGTTCGATCGATACGAAATCGGGCCTGATCTTCTCGGTGGACACCAATTCCACCACATGGACCTCCTCGCCCGCAAAGGACTTCTTCAGCGAGTTCAACGACGCCATTGTTTACATCAAGCCGAGCAATCCGGAACTCCTGACGGACATGACGAAGACGTACGACGCCGTGTCCGGGTTGCCCAAGACGTTTGAAATCGACGTTCTGGACGCATTCGGCGAGCGCGAAGGGCCCTATACGATCAAGTGGGCGTACGATTACCCGCCTTCCAGCGACGCCGATTACACGTCGATCGTCACAAACGCAACAAGGTCGGGAGACTTCGAATCGACCATCAGGTTTGAGGTGCCGATTTCGATGACAAGGCGCCCCGGCATCTATACCAACTATTTCCACGTGGTGAACCAGGACGGCGGACGCACGTCCGGCGACACTATGGTGGTCTGGAACATCAAGAACCCGCTCTCGTCCGGTTTGGTCTGCACGCCGATCAAGGACATGTTTGAGGAAAACGTCAGCAGCGAGCAGAATGCCGTCAAGATTTCGTTCGCCGACGGATTCTCGATGCCGGAAAAGTATCGGCAGGCCGACGGATACCTGTTCCTGATTCCGCTTTCGGGAGTCGCGTCGAACCTTGTCTATAGCCAGTCCTTTGACAGGTACCGGTCCAGTAAGACCGATTTGTCGTGCGACTGGCAGAAGGGCATGATGATTAAGAACGGCGATGAAGAGGTCACCGTCAAGATGGCGTTCCTCGACGGCTCCGATGAAACGTTCCCATTGCGGTATCAGGTCGTCATCCGGACGCACGAGAGACTCGACCAGGGGCAGCTCGTAACCGAATGGGGCACGGCCCACGCATTCGATCTCAACATCATCAACGTCGAGCCCACCATCAAAAACGTCTCGGTTGGCGGTCGTAATGCGTCCGAAGGCGAAAGTGTCGGTTCGTTCTCCTCGGAGGTCGAAAAGGAGTTCTCCGCCAAAGCCAACGAGCCTTCAAGCGTGGACTACCTCGCGGACCCGAGCCATGGATTTGCCAACCAAGACATGTGGTTTGCGACGAAGTGGGAATTCTACAGGGACAACGAAAGCAATCCCATGTTCACGACGAATGTGTTCGGCCCGCCCACTCAGCCGTTCAAGTACAAGTTCGAGACCGCCGGCGAATATACCGTCAAGGTTAGCATGCGCGACAAGGACATGGTGGACTGGTTTGATGAGATCTACTGGGGCGAGGAGTTCACGTTCTCGTTCACCGTGGTGGAGAAGCCGTCCATTGTCATTGAGCCCAAATACGGCACCGTCTATTTCTCGGAATACAGCCCGGACGACATGAGCGCGATCAACGTCACGCTGACCACGCCGCCGACTGGGCGGGTTCTCGTTGAGCTCACGATCGACCGCGACGGCCCCTACACCGCCAGCAGCGACTATCCCGTGCCCAACCTCAGCAAGACGACGCTTGAGTTCAAGGCTGGTGAGACCACCAAGAGCTTCCAGCTCAGGGACCTCGACGGTACCCAGCTGACCCAGGATTACGGCTTCCTGATAACTGCCGCCGTCACGAACGAGACGCTGAACGTGGACGGCGTCCAGTGGAAGAACGTGTATCTGCCGAGCGAACTGAACATCTACCTCAAGAACAAAGAGGCGCTCTTCGACGCAGCTAGAGTCGCGCAACTCAGCGTCACGACAAACAGGAGCGTGACGATTTACCAGAAGGTGCCGCCGCTCAGCATCGCCTTTAACGACCCCAGCCTCATCGACATGCGGTCGGGCAAGACCGTCGTGCAGTGGACGTCTTCGCAGGGCTATTCCGACACATATTTCGTCTCAAACCAGACGGCGACCTGCACCATCACGTATTCAGACAAGATTTCGTTCAGCAAATCCGGTTTCCAGTGGGTCGAACTGAAGGTCAGGGACAAGGACAGCGATGACTGGACCGACAGCGTAACATGGTATTTCGAGATACAGCCGACCCGGCAGCTCTACGTCACGCCGGGCTATCCCGGCAGCCCGGCGGCGGATGTCGCGAAGGGGCGGCTCATCAACGGGACTGGCTATGGCCGTGTCTGGGTGCAAGGCGACAACGGCGATCCGAAGCCGTTCTCCATCACCCGCTTCAGGCATCTCTACACGTGCGACGGAACGACCGCCTCGGTGGGCGCCTTTGGCTACAAGGCGAATGACGTCGACAACGGTTCGCTCCTTCCCACTAGCGACTGGCCGATAAATCAGTCCGGTTACGCCACTACGGCCGCCCCTTACTACGAAAACGCCCAGCGGGCCACCGACGGCAAAGACAGCTTCATGTACATGTGGTTCCAGTCGAGCAAAGGCGAAAAGGGCTTTGAATTGTCGCGGATGGTCCTCGATGTGTATAATCCGCTGACGGGCCTGCCCGGCAATTTCACCGCCGACCTTCCCACAGAGCTTCTGGGGGACGATCCAGCAACGGCGAATTTCGCCGATACCTACGTCGATGCGATATTCTCCAGGGAATTCCTCGTGAGCGACAACATCGGCGACATCAACCAGGACCGCATCCCCGACATCTACGCCGTCACGAAGGTCTGGAGGGGCAACAGCCTCTATGAAACCGTCGGCGGTTCCTATACGGACGGCATGGTCGAAGGTGACCTCTACGATTTCTACAACTACAACGAAGACGCCGACTACCTGCCTTCCAATTCCTTTGAAGGCGGCATCCCGTCAACGGCCAACGGCTGGTCAACCCTGGGCGTTCCGTTTGACGCGGAGATGGAAGTCCGCGGCTTCCACGAGGGCCTCAACCACCGCACCGATTCCGACGGCCTGAACCTCTTCGTGCGCGGCAAGTGGGTGTCCGATCCGCACTTCTCCGAGGCCGAGACGAACGCCGTCGCCTTCTGGAACAAAGTCGAGTGGAACGGCGCCGTGACGACATGGGCCGACTTCAAGGCAGCCGTCCCGACGGACGACCCCGACTACGCCACCAAGCTCGCAGAGTGGCAAACCGCCTTTACGAATGCGCTCTACAAGAACGACAGCTGGATCCCGGAGAAGCGCACCAACCCGACGCTGTGGGATACCGATAACGACAGCCTCCCCGACGGCTACGAGTACTACTTCTGGTATCGTGCCGCAGTCGGCGAGATGCAGGACGACAAGTGGGTGCAGCTGACCGGCGAGAAGTTCACGCTGAACAACATCGCGAAGGGCACGCGGCTTTCGGCCGAGGACATCATGAAGGCGTTCGACCCGACCGTGAAGTCGGCTCAAGACATCGCCAAGCGCGACACCGACAACGACGGCCTCACCGACCTCGAGGAATTCGCCATGGGCACCAACCCCGTCCACTGGGATTCCGACGGCGACGGCATGAGTGACCTCTGGGAGGTGATGCGCGGGATGAACCCGTTGAAGAAGCCCACGGAGCCCGAAAAGAACGTAGACGGCGACTTCATGGCCCGCGCCTTGACGCCGAGCTCGTACGCCATCGTGACGCTCAACAACGGAAAGGTTTACGCGCTCGAGCAGAACGGAACCAACCTCAAGACGTTTGAACGGGATAGCTTCGACGCCGACGACGGCACGACCAAGGGCGGCACGAACGTGCTCTCGTCCGTCGTGTTCGGCGTGGAGGACGTCTCGAACGTCACGGCGATCGCCGTGTTCCACTACGGCAACGACTCCTCCGCGTGCGTGCCGAAGAAGCGCGGCAACCCCGATGAGCAGGTGAAGCCGCTCGATCCCGACGAGGTGAGCCTCGCCGATACGGAGGTCGTGTCGATCAAGATCAACCAGCAGCTGATGCTCATCCACGACCAGGTTTACAACCAGCACGAGTTCCATCCGTTCACGGGCTGGTTCGTGAACGCCAACGGTGACGTCTCCCACCGCTGGGGCCCGGCCGTGAACACCATACCGTACACCGCCATTGACGAATACCTCGTGATGAAGTACCGCTACGAGACGGGAATCGCCGCAGCGGGCACCCACATCAACCAGATCAACAACCGCGAGCGGACGCTTTCCGACATCTTCCTCGTCCTCACCACCAATCCGAACAAGCCGTTCACGGAGGCCGCCTATACCGTTACCTGGGCCGGCACGGATGGTGGCGGTACGGAACAGGTCGCCTCCGTGGCCTCAATTCCCACCTACACGAGCGCCAACCACGGTGCCGACACCGATGAGGACGGCATCCCCGACGGTTGGGAACTGTACGTGGGTGCCAACCCCAACGACGCCGACGATGCTGCCGGCGATGGCGACCGCGACGGCCTGAGCCTGCGCAACGAATACGCCGGCTCCGACTCCTGCAACGCCTACCAAAATGCCGCCAACGCCGCAGGAACGGCGACGATCTACCAGTACCACCCCGGCAACGCAAAGGGCTGGTTCAACAAGTTCACCCCGACAGATCCGAAGGCCAGCGATAGCGATAAGGACGGATTGAGCGACGCTACCGAAGGCGGCTCGTTCATATACGGCGACCCGACGGACGACGGCTCCAGGTGCATTCGCGGTGGCGGCCTCAACCCGTGCGGCGTCGATACGGACTTCGACCTCCTGCCCGACGGCTGGGAACGCCAGTACGCGGGCGTGGTGGTTCCCGCCGGCACCGGCTTCGAGGGCATCCACCCGGACGTCGTCCAGATTATCAAGCGTAACGACAACCTCGGCGACAAGGCGGTAATCCGCGCCTACATCTCGTACGGCATGGACGGCACGTACAACGACGCGTTCAGGGTCCCGACCATAGATCAGGTTGACCCGAGAACCGGCACCCGCCGCAACCTCGACTTCGATAACGACGGACTCCACAACTTCCAGGAATACCTCGTGCAGGTGCTCCGCCACCTCCGCTACGACGATACCGAAACCCCGCTCATGGGCAGCTACCTGCCCAACGGCATCGCCGGCACGCGCAAGTACATCGGCTTCCTGCCGATGCAGGTCTGGGACGGTTCGACGTTCTTCAGCACGGCGCGCGCCGCCGGGTTCACGGGCCTTTCCGCTCGTCAGGGCGACGGCTTCAAGTACAGGGAGCTCGGATACTTCGCGCCCCCGGAGAAGACGTGGGACCTCACGATGTCTGCCCGCCTCCTCAAGCCGCCGAGGGGCCTGAGCGACATCGCCACGGCTGACGACGAAAACCGCATGAGCGCCTCGCGCTACGTCGGCACCGACCCGCGCGACTGGGATACCGACCGCGACGGCATGGACGACTACTACGAACTGTTCCACGGCCTGAACCCGCTGCTGGGCAGCAAGGACATAATCTCCGAGGCGTACAACACCGTCCTGAGCAACGAGAAGCTGTTCAGCGCCCGCTGCACCGCATGGTCGAACTGGCAGGAGACCGAACTCGTTTATGACGCGATGAGGTTCCCGTGGGCGATGGGCGTGGCCGAGGCGGACGCCGACGGCGACGGCCTGCGCAACACGGACGAAGCCCTGCTCGTGAACCTGCCCAACCCCGTGAACTACCACACCGACCCGACGCCGCTGTGGATGACGGACTCCTCCTCTAAGATCAGCGTAACCGCGCAGTACTACTGCCGCGACCCGTACAAGACCGGCGAGAGCGAGGACGTCCCGGACCTCTCCTCCTATTCTTGGTTCACCGGCACAGACGGCAAGGATCCGGGCAGCGTGAACAAGTTCCTGTTCACCTTCGAGGAGAACGAAGGCTACGACACCGACCACGACTGGATCCCCGACGAGCAGGAGCTCACCCACGCCGTGACTGGCGCGACCAGCCCGCTGCACGGCTCCGATCCCGACCGCCGCCAGGCGATGTACTTCCCGGGCGCCGAATCCGTGGTGCAGACCTACTCCGGCAAGCTCCACCGCCGCATCGGCGAGAACTACGCGATGCTCCGCTCGTTCTCCGTCGAATGCTGGGTGCGTCCCGAAGACCTCTCCCGCGACCAGACGATCCTTACGCGCTTGAGCGACTACCCCTCGAGCACGCTCTCCAACGCCGTTCACCAGCTGCGCGCCAACTTCCGCATCAAGATGGAGGCCGGCGGCCGCATCTGGGGCGAGTTCGACTCCGACGACGCCGTGCCGAACGGCAGCCCGAAGGGCTTCGGCACCACCACGGTCGAGGGCAACACGCTTGAGGCCGACAAGTGGGCGCACCTGGCCCTGACCTTCGACGGCTACGAGCTCATCCTCTACATCAACGGACGCGACATCCACCGCTCCTACTCCAACCTCATTCCCGCGAACGGCCTCGTCGTGACGCTGCAGGAAGTCAACCCGAACGGCTCCAACTACGGCGTGGACGGCTACACGAACTACCCGAGCGCGCTGCTCATCGGCGCGGACGCCAAGGAGCTCGCCGCCATCAACATTGGGCCTGAATCCACGTGGGAGAACTACCGCGACCACTTCAAGGGATGGGTCGATGAAGTGCGCGTTTGGGACGGCGTGCGCACGCAGGCGGAAATCCAGGCCGACATGGCCAAGCGCTACACGCTCGACGACGTCTCCGACATGCGCTACAACGTTTACAAGAAATGGCTGGAGGGCGGCACGCACAACCCGAACGACGGCCGTCCCAACCTGCCGACGGAACTGGTGTTCCACTACGGCTTCCAGCAGCTTCCGAGCGAAATCATGGGCGACTACGTCACGTCCGAGCCCAGCGGCTTCACCGAAAGGGTGCTCGACAACGTGAAGTGGAACGGCCGCAGCGTCGATATCCGCTGCGGATGGTGGAACGCCATCCCGATCGCCAGCACCGTTTACAACAACCGCGCGATCGTGCCGTGGGTGCGCGATACGTGCGCCATGCTGCCCATGCTGGACGGCTCCAGCTACGACAGCCGCTACTGGAGCGAGCTGATCGGCGGCGTGACGTTCCCGACCGAGGTTAACGTCCAGAAGTTCCTGTTCCCGAACGTCGCGAATCCGTATCCATACTGGAACTACATGTCCGAGACGTTCTACCGCGAGCAGCGCATGGACTGGATGCGCGGCTCCGTCGGCTCGGGCCTCTCAAGCGCGGCCACCGACGTTTACAACCGCATCCGCTTCGGCAACCGCACGCTCTTCGTGGGCGGCTCCGACCTCCTGCCGCTCGGCGGCGCGTTCGCAAAGCGCTGCCCCGACTTCTGGGACGGCCACGGCTCCACCGACGCCTGGACGGCCACGGTTGACGACACCGACGACGACGGCCTGCCCGACTGGTGGGAAGCCTGGGCCGTAACCAAATACGGCGCCGACGCCGCCACCCTCACCGCAAGGTCGAAGGTCAACTACACGCTGCCTTCCGGCGCTGTCGTGCCGATGTCGGCGTGGGAGGCGTACCAGATCGACCTCGCGCGCGGCATCATGCCCGGCGTTTACGCCGCAACCGACGATCCGTACGACAAGGCGTACGAGAGCATGGCCGACAACAACAACGACGGCCTGCCCGACTGGTGGCAGAAGCTCTACGACATCTACGACCTCGACCCGGACGAAGATCCGGACAACGACGGCCTCTCGATCTACCAGGAATGGCAGATATCCTGGGATGAGGATCACGGCCTCGGCGTGCTGAACGGCTATCCGTTCCTGAGCCCGACGAGGGCCCGTTCCGGCGACGGACAGGAAGTCACCGACTACTTCCTCCAGTGTACGAACGGCGTGTACAAGGGCTACTACATGGGCGAGATCGTGGCCGACTTCGACATGATGGAGGACGGCTTCGAGGACCTGTTCGGCACCGACGACACGTTGTTCGACGCCTGGAGCGACTACGACGAGGACGGCTGGTCCGCCTGGTCGGAACTGCGCTACTCCACCTTCAAGATGTCCAAGGCCGGACAGTTCGTCTCGCACAACGTGGGCGATACCGAGGTCGTGGACTCGCCCGAGCCCGTGATCCACACGACGCTCCGCTACAACGGCACCAAGGTGGCCGAGGCGGCCAACGCGAACTTCATCGTCCAGGCGTTCTCCGGCAACAACATGCTGAAGACGCCCACCGCAAGGTACGTGGTCACGCCCGGCACGACCGAAACGCGCTACTACTACCTCGGAATGCCGGAGGACCGCGTCCTGCACGGCACCTTCACGCCTGGCTTCGTGCAGACGCAGAAGGGCTCGCTGCAGCTTGAGTTCGCGTACATCCAGCCGTCCGACTCCTACTCCTGGAAGGTTACGGCCGACGGCGCCGTGCGTGAATACACGGGTTCCTTCGAAGAGCTCAGGGATGCGATCACCATTTACGGCACAAACGTCCAGTATGCGGCGCTGAACTTCAACTGGACTCCCGTTGACGGCTCGATCGCCGCGACGGACGGGTCAAGGCACGTCATCACCATCGATGTGACCGACGCAACCCAGAAGGGCTACATGCTCATCGACATGGAGCGCGTTGGCGAGATCGACTTCACCACGGGCGACTTCACCTTCGACCTCTCCAAGCTCAGCGGCAAGTACTTCAATCCTTCGGCCATCGCCTCGGAGAACTGCTTCTACCGCATCAGGTACAACGTCAAGCTGCCCACGATGCAGAACAAGAAGCTCTCGCTCTCGCTCGGCAAGCCCACGACCGGCGCCCTCGTTGAGGGATCGACCGCCTTCGAGGCGTTCATCGACCTTGACGGCAACGGCGCGTTCACGCCCGGCGTCGAGCCGTACGGCTTCGTGAAGAACGTTGACGTGGGCTGGGACAACGTGCCCGAGCTCGTCATCGAGATGACTGACGAATCCGCTGCCGCCGGCAAGCGCTTCGCCTACACCGTCGATACCAACGTGGTCCGCATCATCCGCACCGCCATCAACGGCAAGGAGACGCTGGAAGCCGGCGCGCCCGTCAAGCGCCGCATCGTCTATAACCGCGACGTGACCTCTACCGACCGCACGACGGTCCACGAGGGCGACCTCGTCACCGCCGGAAGGTTCGGCCTCGACTGGGCCAACCTGCGCTCCGACATGGAGGCGACGAGCGGCCTCGATCCGAAGAACGTCCTCTCCGTCACCTACACCGTCGTGAAGGGCAGCGGATCGGTGATGAACATCGACCCGACGAACGTGCTGGACACCTTCACGGTTGCGTTCCCGGCCGAACAGAGCAAGCCGACCTCCGTCTCGCCGAGCGCGCTGTCTGGCCCGAGGGTGGAAACGCAGCGTCCGACGTTCAAGTGGACCGGCACCGAGGACAACACGGCCTTCATCCTCCAGATCCTCAATACGGACGATACGCCCGTTTACACTTCCCCGCTCCAGGCCCTGCCTCCGCGCGACGCGACTGGCGCGTACGCCTGGACCGCGCCCGTGTACGTGAGCACGAACGCGAGCGCCGACGCCTGGTCGCTCGGCAACAACTCCAACTACAACTGGCGCGTTGCGATGTTCTCGCCCAAGTTCTCCAACACGAACCTCGAAACGGCCGTGTGGAGCGACGTGGCCACGTTCACGAACTGCCTCGCGGAGGGCGGTTCCCGCACTTCCACATACGGCGCGGCGGACGTCCAGGTGCGCTACTTCGGCCCCGCCACGAACGACCTCACCAACGTGGTGGTGCAGCTCTTCAAGACGGCCGACTTCACCGGCGAGCCCGCCGCGCAGTCGCGCCTCGAAAAGGTTGACGGCACGGTCACGAACCTCGTCGAGACCGGCTACGGCGTCCGCTTCCTCGGCCTTGAGGAAGGCACCTACTACGCCATTGCCTACATCGACCGCAACGGCGACTGCGTCCGCCAGCGCAGCGAAAGCTGGGGCTACGCCAACCAGATCGGCATCGGCGTGGTGGACCTCTACACGCCCGTCGAGGTGAAGATCGTGTCCAAGAGCGGCACCGTGCCGTCCGTGGAGCTCTTCATGGAGGATACGGACGTCAACCAGAACGGCGTGCCCGACTGCCTTGACGACGAGTCCATCCTCGCCTACGCCGCCTCGGCGGCGGCCGGTGCCGACACGACCGACGTTGACGGCGACGGCATCACGGCCGACGACGAAACGGGCGAGACCTACACGAACGCCTCCCTCTGGGATACAGACGGCGACGGCATGCCCGACGGCTGGGAAGCCATGTTCGCCGGAACCGATCCGCTCACCGCGGACGCCGACACCGTCATCGACGGCGACGTGATGGCCTACGTGGAGGAAACCTGGAAGCTCGTGACCGACGCGTCCGGCGCCACGTACCTCGTCAACCCGACGAACAAGACCGTGCGCGTTGGCGACGACCTGCCGCTCGCGTGCCTCGTCTCCAAGTACGATTATCCCGTCTTCACCAACGATACTCTTAGGGCCTACTACGGCGTTGGCACGAACCTCACCGACACGGCCACCACGTTCCGCGTGGCGAAGGTCGAAAACGTCACCGCCGTGCGCGTCCATGCGCAGGTCTATGAGAAGTACGGCTTCAACTCACTCACCGCCGTGCCCGTTGAGAACGCGGTGAACACCAAGCCGTTCACGGCGCTCGACAAGTACCTCCTCATCCGCTACTTCCAGGCGCTTGGCCTCTGCACCGAGGCGGACGTCAACGCCAACGGCAACTGGGCCGACTTCTCGCTCATGCCCAACGACGCGGACAACGACCGCGACGGCGTGCTCGACGGCTGGGAACTCTACGTGATGTTCGGCCCGGACGGCGCAACCACCTCCCTCGCCGCCGCGCCGATCAGCCCGTTCAACTACGACGACGCGCGCAACACCGCGCCGGCACCCGGCAGCAGCCTCTGGGTTATCGATGAATGGGATGGCGGCAACACGCCGACCGACCCGTGGCAGACCACGACCGAGGGCCTTGTGGGCATCCCGGACGCAATCGCCTACCTCTACAAGATCAAGGCAGACGCAGACCTCCTCGCCGACTTCGATAACGACGGCCTCTCCAACTGGGCGGAGTACCTCGCGTCGCAGCTGACCGGCGAGTTCTTCGACGTGACCGATCCGTGCTCCGTCGTTCCCAACCGCCTCGACTACTTCTTCCAGTTCCAGAATCCGAACGATCCTGACGGCGTGGTGAAGTACATCGGCGAAAGCATCGACGCCGACTACCTCGGCCTCATCGCCGACCACGACTTCATGGAAGATGGTGATGAGGACACGCTCGGCTACAACCGCTACGTCTATGACGCGAATATCGACGCCGACGGCAACGGCTGGGACAACTGGTCCGAGATTCGCGCATCCTACAACGAGGCGACGTGGGTTGTCATGGCTGTCGAGACCAACACATACTCGCGCACGTTCAACTCCTTCTCGCCTGATGCAGGTGTGCAATGGCAGATGTGGTGGGATAATGAGTTCAAGAAGAGACTCTCGCTTTATAATCCTAAACCTTCTGCTTGGTTGTACTCGGTACAATACTATGATATATACGGAGAAGAAAAAGAAAAGGGACCAGGTACCTTATACTATGGAGCCCCAATTGCCAACAGGTCTTGCGAAATCACCTGGTACGAGCTGAACGAAAAGAAGGAGTACGGTGGACATGTTGCCCCGAACGTCAACTTCACGATCTACGGAATTGACGCCGGCGAAACGAACGTGACCATTGCGGCGTACACCGACAAGAACCTCCTGACGCCCGATGCGACGCTAGACCGTAACGGCAAGATTCTGAGCGGCAGCCTGAAGCAGGGTCTCAACACGTTCATCGTGACGAGCGGCGCAAAGACTGGCTTTGCCAAGGCGAACGTCGGCTTCGACCACGTGGACGTTGAAATTGCGCTCCGCGCCGATGCAATCGCGTTCAATGTCGGTGCGCAGTCCAATGACACCACGCGCGTGCGCGTCCAGCGCACCGCCATCAATGGCACGTCGTTCGCGAAACCGCGCACGGTCTATGCGAAGACTATTGATCTCCGCAAGGGCAAGACCTTCACCGAGGCCGACCTCCTCAAGGACGGCGAGTACGACTTTGACCAGACGTACCTCGTCGCGGATGCGCTCGCAGCCGGCGTTGCGGCGGCGGACATCCGCTCCGTCAGCTACGCGGTCTATCTCGACTGGGGCGATCCCGCGCCGATCTACACCTTCACGCGCACGTTCCCGGCCAAGCTCGTCGCGCCCGCGCCGTCCGGCGCAACCGAGCACCATGTCAACGTGGACGAAGCCGCGCGTCCCACGCTCGTGTGGCAGGCGCCTGAAAGTGCTTCCGCGTTCATGCTCCAGGTGGCGAAGGACAACGCCTTCAGCGAAATCATCTACGCCACCACGAACTTCATGCCGTTCGCCACGGCGGATGGCTGCCAGTTCAAGCCCGACCTCTACGTGGGCGACGAGCTTGAGGATGGCAAGAACTACTTCTGGCGCGTCGCGTCCGTTGACGCTGTAACGAACAGCGACTGGAGCGCGGTTGCGACGTTCCGCACTGCGGTGAACGTTGAGAACGCCGATACGGGCTATGGCCGCATCGCAGCCGAAGTGCGCTACTTCGGCCCGTCTGCGGCAACCCTCGCCGACGTCGTCGTTGGCGTGTATGAATCGGCCGACTTCACGACCGAGCCTGTCGCCCGCAAGCACCTCGTTGGCGGCGATTCCGTCTCCACACTCACGAACGACCTCACAAAGGCGTTCGACGTTGTCAGCACCAACATCGTGCTCGACGGCATCGCGCCCGGCACCTACTACCTGATGGCGTTCATCGACTCCAACGGCAACCTCAAGCGCGACCCGTGGGAGAGCTGGGGCTACGTGAACAAGATCGGCACGGACGCCACGGACAAGTGGACGCCCGCCGCACTCAAGGTGAAGTCCACGAAGGCGATGCCGCCCACCGCGTTCCTCGTGATGGAAGATACGGACATCAACCAGAACTGGACGCCCGACTGCCTCGAAGAGGCCGCTCTTGACGGCTGGATTCCCTCTTCGCAGATCGAGCCCGAGGAACCTGTTGCTGCCGACACCGATACGGACGGCGACGGACTCTCCGACGCCGAGGAGGACGACTATGGCACCGATCCCAAGAATCCCGATACGGACGGCGACGGCTTGCCTGACGGCTTCGAGATCCAGGCCGGCTCCGACCCGCTCTTCGCCGACTCCAACCTCGCCGGCGCGAACGACGTGATGGCGTACAAGGAAGACACCTTGACCATCATGGTCGCCACCAACGCGACGGGCACCGTGACCAACAGGTTCGTGGTCAACTCCCGCTTTGAGGACGGCTACGCGCAGATGAGCAACACCGTTTACACCGTGTTCGAGGTGAACGGCCAGCTCTTCGTCGGCGCACCGACCAACCGTGCGGTGGCCACGGACGGCTACATGTACGGCTACATGACGACCAACGTGGTGGTGATGCACTCGGCGGTGTACGACTTCTACGGCTACGACCCGACCACGGCGAAGCCCGGCACCGCGTCCGTTGACGCCGATGGCAACTCGACGACCGCGCAGGGCGTTAACACTGTTCCGTTCACGGCGTACCTGAAGTACGTCACGCAGCAGTACTACCTCAAGGAGTTCGGCGACGCGACGAACGACTTCGCGCTCGCGGTCAACAAGCTCGACTCCAACGCGAACTACCTGCCAGACGGCTACGAGCTGTACGTCCGCTACGCCGTGTGGCACGACCCGGCACTGACCTTCGACCTCGGCGCGGCCCGCGCCTCCTACGGCGACAATGCGGTGCGGACTCCGTTCGACCCGTACGACCAGTATTTCCTCTACAGGACGCTGCTCAAGTCGCAGCCCGAGGTGTACGGCGCGCTTGCTCCGTTCACGAACGCCGAGGCGATCTCCAACGGCTGGATGGCGGCCGGCTGGGACTGGAGCAAGTCCAACCCGATGGACGTGATGGCCTACGCCGAGGTTACAGCGCAGCTCGCTATCTCCAACGGCGTGGCATACGCGGTCCACGCGGTCACGAACGAGCAGGGCGCGGTGATCGCGACCAACTTCTACAGGACCGTGACCCTCACGAACGGCACGATCGTGGTGGGCAGCGTTGATACGAACGCGACGCTCGTTGCAGGACAGTTCGGCGCGACGGTCTCCACCAACGTGGTGCTGCTGCACTCGGCGGTGTATGACTGGTTCGGCTTCGACCCGACCACGGCGATGCCGCCCGTCACGCGCGCCGTCGTGGGCGAGAACGGCGAAACGACGACTGTAACCGTCAACGGCGCCCACACGGTTCCGTTCACGGCCGCATGGAAGGAAGTGACCGAGAAGCTGTACCTCAAGGAGCTCTTCGACATCGACTTCAGGCTCGACCCTGAGCTCATCGACTCCAACGCGAACGGCCTGCCGGACGGCTGGGAGCTGTACGTCGGCTTCGCGGCCACCACGAACAGGACCGGCGACCTGGCGTTCCCGCTCGCGGGCGAGAACCTCGGCAAGGCCATCGCCGGCTTCAACGAGGGCAGTGACGCGGCCGATCCTTGGGACGAGTACTTCCTCTTCAACCGCCTGGCGGACAAGGACGGCGTGGTGCCGTACACCAACGCCGAGGCGCGCAAGTACAGGATCGGCGACGGCGACCTCGTGAAGGACGAGGACTACGACGGACTTTCCAACTACCAGGAGTTCCTGGCGTCGAAGGCCCCGTACAACGTGACGCTCGACGTAATGAAGGCGATGAGCGACGACGTGACGCTCGACTACTTCGTCAAGGCCGGCGGCACGTACCTCGGCCAGGCGTTCAACGGCGGCGAGTTCATCGAGCCGGTTGCCCGCGAGGCACTGGGCATGGACGAGCTGATGAACGCCGGCACGCGCACGGACGAGAGCGGCTGGAGGTTCTGGGACGAGGCCCGCTACTCCTACGCGAACGAGGGCACGAACGGCTTTGAGATCGTGAAGAAGCTCATGCCGCAGGTGAAGCTCACGCTCCGCGTGTCCGAGGTCGGACCTGTGACCCTGAGGGCCTACAAGGTCGGCTCCTCCACGCTCCTTGCGGAATGGACCAACGTCGGTACCGGCGAGGACTACGGCAAGTGGGTGAACGGCGTGCTGCACACGACGCTCGGCGAGCCGGACTTCGGCGCTCTGCTGCCGGGCCAGGTGCGCTTCACGGCGTCCAACGCCTCCGGCGCCGCCGGTAGCGCGGTGGTGCCCGTCGGCTGGGCCGGCGCGGACGTTGACATCACGCTCGGCGAGGCGAGCAAGATGTTCCCGATCGGCTACTCGATCCTTGACGGTAACGGCAAGCCCGCGCGCGTCAGGATTGTGCGCACCGCCATCAACGGCATCAGCGAGCAGAACGGCAAGGCGCTCAGGCAGCGCGTGGTGAGGAGCCTCAACTTCGCCGGCTCCACCACGAAGACCGTCCTTGAGGCTACGGACTTCACGACCGGTCTCGAGAGGGAGGACTTCCTCATGCAGGACGCCATCGAGATCGGCATCAGCGCGATCGACACCGTGACCTACACCATCGTGGTCGGCCCGGCGAACATCTACCGCGACCCGTCGCTCATCCAGGGCGATACCTTCACGGTCAACTTCCCGAGCTCGCGCCGCGTGGCGATCCCGATGGTCGAGGACGCCGCTGCGACGATCGAGGACGAGGACGCTGAGAACGTGGTGAAGTTCTCCGCCGACGGCGGCATGACGAAGTACTGGCTGGCGGTGTGGAACAACGAGACCGATACTTGGGTCACGAACGACGTGGCGGCGCTGCCTCCGTCCATCGGCTGCGTCTATACCGTGCCCGTCACGAACTTCACGTTCAAGAAGGACATGGAGGTGGCCTACAAGGTGTGCCTCGGCAACGACAAGTTCATGAACCTGCCCGAGACCGAGGACGGCTGGTCCGCCGAGGGCCGCTTCAAGGTGAACAGCGGCGTGTCGCTCACGGGCGCGATCGACGTGACGGTCGAGTATCCCGCCGCCACGGTTGCGCTTGACGCGTCGAAGCTGATTGTCGGCGTGTCGAGGACGCCCGACTTCCGCGAGATCGCCTTCACGAACGTGACGGCGCTTGACAACGGCAAGTACACCGCCACCATCGCGGTTGAGACGAACAAGAACTACTACGTGGCCGCATGGTACGTGAATGACGCTGACGACGGCCGCCGCAGCATGAAGGTGAGGATGCCTTACGATACGTGGGGCTACGCCACCGAGCTCGGACGCGACGTCTCCTGCTTCGACCCGCTCGCCGTCAAGGCCGACGTGGGCGCCACGAACGTGGTCGTGTACCTCCAGGACACCGACTGGAACAAGAACAACGTCCTCGACATCAACGAACACTTCGAGGCTAAGACCTCCGGCCTCAGCGCCGACGGCGACAACGAGTCCTCCGGCGCGAAGCACGACGACAACGACGAGGACAACGACGGCCTCACCTACTGGGAGGAGACCGACATCGACGACTTCGGCAACACGTCCGACACGCTCGCCGCCGGCACCGACCCTGCCGTTTGGGATACGGACGGCGACGGCATCCCGGATGGCTGGGAACTGAAGGTTGGTGGCGCCACGCAGGATCCGCTCTACATGGACGCGGACTACTGGGACGGCACGGTGATGGCCTACGCGGACGTTTCCGACCGCGTGACGCTCGGCACGCTGGCTGGCGACTCCAACACGGTCGTGGCGGTCGTCCACAACGGCGAGCCGTTCAACGGCGGCCAGCCGCAGAATGACGTCTGGCAGGCATTCAGGGTGTTCAAGTACGGCTCCACCAACGACTGGGTGTGGGCTCTCGGCGCGGCCACGAACGTGACGAAGGGCACGAGCTTCGCGGCGATGGGCGTTGCCTCCAACAAGGTGGTCGCCATCCACGCCTCCGTGTACTCCATCTTCGGATACAACGCGGCCACGGCGAACGCGGCCCTCGGATTCGGAGTACCGGCTGCGGCCGACGCCGGTTCTGTTGACGCTGCGGCAGCGGCGTCCTCGAACGCGCTCTACGCGGTGAACACGAAGCCCATGACGGCCTACGACAAGTACTACCTCGCCGACTACCTCGCCGCGATCGGCTTCGCGACGAAGGAGGACGTGGCCGTAGAGGCGGCCGACAAGCGTTGGCAGTACACGCTTGAGACCGGACGCGTGGATCACGACGGCGACGGCATCGCGGACGGCTGGGAGCTCTACGTGATGTTCGGCACGAACACCGTCTGGAGCGAGTCGGCCGCCGGCGTCACGCCGTTCAGGGCTGACGACATCGACACGAAGCTCGACGGCGTCACGTCCGTAACGCAGAAGGAGGCTTACGGCCTCGATCCGTGGAACGCCTGGAGCGTCTGGACGTTCTTCGGCGAGGACGAAGACTTCAAGTTCGACGACAACGAGGCGATCAGGTTCAGCCTCCTCGACGGCGACCTCGTGAAGGACGAGGACTTCGACGGCCTCTCCAACTGGCAGGAAATGCTGGCGTGGAGGAGCGACAAGACGACGTTCGACGACCTCTCCGTGACGAACGCGATGTCCAATGGAACGACGTACGACTACTTCCGCACGACCGCCGACAACTCGACCTACCTCGGCCAGCTCTTCAACGGCGCGGAGTTCATCGAGCCCGTCGTGCGCGATGCGCTCGGCATCGCCGACCTCATGAACGCCGGCACCCGCACGGACGAGAGCGGCTGGGACTTCTGGAGCATCGCCCGCTACAGCGTGGCGAACACCAGCAGCAACGGCTTCGAGGCCCTCATGCCGATGCCGCAAGTCTCCGTGGTCTTCCGCGCGAAGGATCAGTCCCCGATCACGGTCAAGGCATACGCGGAGGGATCCGCAGTGCCCACGGCCACATGGACCGTCAGCTCCTCCAACTGGGTGGGCACGGTTCTCCGCACGACCCTTGGCGAGCCTGCGACTGGCGTGCTGCTGCCTGGCAAGACGCACTTCACGGCGTCCAACGAGGCCGGTGCGACTGGCGATGGCGATGCGGTCGTCGGCTGGTCCGGCGCAGACGTGGAGATTGCGCTTGGCGACGCCAACCCGATGTTCCCGGTCGGCAGGTCCGTGCTTGGCTCGGACGGCAGGCCCACGCGCGCACGCATCGTCCGCACCGCGATCAACGGCGTCGCCTGCACGCCTCGCGTGGTGAGGAGCTACAACTTCACCGGCGACGCCGACAGGACGGCGTTCGAGAACGGCGACTTCACGACGGGCCTCGAGTCGAAGTGGCTTGAGTCCGACGCCGCGAAGCTCGACATCCCGCTTTCCGCGGTTGACACCGTGACCTACACCATCGTGCTCGGCTCCGAGAACATCTTCGCCGCCACGAACGGAATCTCCGGCGACACGTTCACGGTGCCCTTCGGCGGAACGCGCACCATCGCGACGCCCGACATCATGGACGCGGCCGCGACGATCGAGGGCTCCGACACGAACGTGGCCGACACGGTGTCGTTCACGGCCCCGGCGGGCATGACGAAGTACTGGCTCGCCGTCTCGTCCGACGGCGGCGCGAACTGGACCACGAACGCGGTCGAGGCTCTGCCCGCGCCGGTCAACGGACTCTACACGGTCTCCGTCACGAACTTCGTGTTCACGGACGGCATGGAGGTCGCGTACAAGGTGGCGCTCGGCAACGACAAGTTCATGGACATTCCCGAGGATGAAGCGGGCTGGTCCGCCACGGGTATCTTCAAGGTGAACAACGGCGTGTCGCTCACCGGCGCAATCGGCGTCGAGGTCGTGTACCCGGCGGCGACTGAGGTGGTTGCGACCGAGAACCTCATGGTCGGCGCGTTCAGGACGCCAGACCTTCGCGAGCCGTTCGCTGTCACGAACGCGCAGGGCGGCACGGCAACGCTCCTTGTCGAGACGAACAGGACGTACTACGTTGCGGCTTGGTACGTGAAGGATCCGGCGGACGGCCGCGCGGACAACAAGGTGCGCATGCCTTACGACACGTGGGGCTACGCGACCGAGCTCGGACTTGACGAGTCCTGCTTCGACCCGCTTCCGATCAAGGCGGACGTCGGCGCGACGAACGTGATCGTGTACCTCCAGGACACCGATTGGAACGCGAACAACGTCCTTGACATCACCGAGGACTTCGAGGCGAAGATCGAGGGAGGCACGACCGTGGAGGGCGAGCATACCGACGACGACGCCGACGGCGACGGCCTCAGCTACTACACCGAGCTTGACATCGGCACCGATCCCGACCTGCCCGACACCGACATGGACGGCATCCCGGATGGTTATGAGGTGTCCGTCGGCTCCGACCCGCTGTTCAACGACGCAGGCTTCGCGGGCAAGGAGGACGTGATGGCGTACGTGATGGCCGACTTGAAGGTGATGGTCACGACGAACGCCACCGACAACGGCGTCGTTGTCACGAACAGGTACGTGGTGAACTCCCGCTTCGAGGATGGCTTCACGCAGCAGAGCAACACTGTTTACAACGTGTTCGGCGTGAACGGCCAGCTCTACGTGGGCGCGCCGGTGGACCGCGTTAGCGTGACGAACAGCTATGCCTACGGCTACGTGACGAACGTGGTGGTGATGCACTCGGCGGTCTATGACTTCTACGGCTACGACCCGACCACGGCTAAGCCCGCCGCGGCGTCGGTGGATGCGGAGGGCAACTCCACGGTCGCGCAGGGCGCGAACACCGTTCCGTTCACTGCCTTCCTGAAGTACGTGACGCAGGCGTTCTACCTCAACGAGGTCGATCCCGCGAACGACGCGAAGTTCGCGCTCACGGTGGGCAAGCTCGACTCCAACGCGAACTACCTGCCCGACGGTTACGAGCTGTACGTCCGCTACGCCGTGTGGCATGACGCGGAAATGACTTACGATGACGCGGATGCCCGTTTGTCCTACGGCGACAACATAGCGCAGACTCCGTATGATCCGTATGACGTGTACGGCTTCTGGAACAGCCTGGTTGGTGCTGGTACCATCAACGGCGCGGTGACGAACTTCGTCGCGGCAGTCAGCAACGCGGTGCTCGCGGCGACATACGACCAGTTCACGAACGACTGGGACTACGCGAACGGCGTGATGGCGTACGCGCAGACGACGGCGCACGTGGCGACGAACGGGACTGAGAAGTTCGTGGTGGTGATCGCGGGCGCGGACGATCCCGACGGCGTAGTTGAGGGCGCGGTGAAGACGGTGCTCAAGACGGTGACGCTGCCGAACGGCGAGCTGGTGGCATGGGGCGAGACGGCCGACGTCGACGTGGCGGGCCTGCCGATCGGCGAGGAGGCGGTGACGCTCGTCCACAGGGCGGTGTACCACTTCTACGGCTTCGAGGCCGACACGGCGCGCGGCTGCGTCAACGACGGCGCGGCGGCCACCCCGGCGGCGGCCACCCCGGCGGCGGGCACCAACGGCGTGGA
>CACZDG010000044.1 GCA_902779865.1 uncultured bacterium | reverse complement strand
ATGCTCGCCAACGCCGACTGGCTCATCCGCAAGAGCGTGTGGCTCATCGGCGGCGACGGCTGGGCGTACGACATCGGCTTCGGCGGACTCGACCACGCGCTCGCGAGCGGACGCAACATCAAGGCGCTTGTGCTCGACAGCGAAGTGTATTCCAACACCGGCGGACAGGCCTCGAAGGCGACGCCGATGGGCGCGGTGGCGAAGTTCGCCGCCGGCGGACGCCCCACGATGAAGAAGAACCTCGGCGGCATCATCCTCACGTACCGCGACGTGTACGTGGCGCAGATCTCGCTCGGCGCGAACCCGCAGGCCGCCGCGAAGGCGCTCGCGGAAGCGGACGCCTACGACGGCCCCGCGCTCGTAATCGCCTACTCGCACTGCGTGGCGCACGGCATCGACATGGCGCAGGGCTTCGAGCGGCAGAAGACAGCCGTGGAGACGGGGCACTTTCCGCTCTTCCGCTATGATCCCTCGCGCAGCGCGAAGGGCTTCTCCGCGCTCGAGCTCGACTCCAAGCCACCGTCGAAGTCATTTGCCGCCACGGCATCCGAGGAAAACCGCTTCAAGCTTCTTCTCAAGCGCAACCCCGAACATGCCGTGGAGATGCTCTCGAAGGCCGAGAGATTCTACCGCAACTACTACGATCGCCTCGAAGACCTCACCACCTGCAACTGGTAATGTGGTGCATGATGTAACTTCCGGGCACATCACAGTGCGGTCAGGAGAAATTGGACATGAGTATAAAATTCAACAAAAGTTTTCTGAAAAGAGTTCTGGCGATACCGTCGTACTCGCATCGCGAAGAACGGATGCGCGACCACATCCTCGCGTTTGCGAAGCGGCATGGAATCGCGGCGGAGGTGGACAAAGTAGGGAACGTGTATTTGACGAAGGGGAAAATCGCCGGTGGTGAATACGTTCCCTGCTTTGTCAACCACATGGACACCGTGCAGAAGCCACAGTGCGCATACGTGTTCAGGAATGAATGCCTGCCTGTGCGGGAGAGAAAGAACGAAGAGGGAAAGACGGAGCTGTACGTTGATGGCTATGGCATTGGCGGTGACGACAAGGCTGGTGTCGCAATTGCACTGGCGCTGGTGGATGTGCTGCCGAAGTGCAAGGCTGTGTTCTTCGTCCAGGAAGAGATCGGTCTCGTAGGTTCTACGAATATGGACTACGGTTTCCTCAAGCGAGTCTCGCTGCTTGTCACGATGGACTGCTGGGGCCGCGTCCGCACGGCGAGCGAATGGCGCAAGAACTCTGCAAGGATGTATTCGCGGAAGTTCTACGAGAAGGTTCTCAAGAAGGTGTACGAGCGGCATGGCGTGAGTGTGCTGGACCATCCGGCTAACACGGATGTATGCGAACTAATGATGAACTGCGACCTTTGCTGCTGTGACATCGCGAACGGCGGATACAAACCGCATTGTCCCGATGAATACGTGTGCGTGGAGGACTCCATCGCCGGCTACGAACTCATTCTTGACCTCTGCAGGTCGCTGGACGGTCGCTGCGCTTATCGAATCGCCAAGAAGGAACGTGGTGGTGTCGATTGATCCATACGGAGAATACTGGAGAAATATTATGCTCGAAGTGTGTGTAGATTCTGTTGAGTCGGCGATTGCCGCTGAAGAAGGCGGAGCAGAGAGGCTTGAACTCTGCTCGTCACTTGTAATTGGCGGAGTATCGCCAACGCCGGCGTTGTACGAGGCCGTGCATCGCCGCGTGTCCCTGCCTGTGCGCGCCATGGTGCGTCCGCGCTTCGGAGATTTCCTCTACACGGACGCCGAGAAGGAGACGATGCTTGCGGAGGCGGCTACGTGGCGTTCGCTGGGCATAGAGGGCGTGGTGACTGGCGCGCTTCTGCCAGACGGTCGCCTTGATTCGGATTTTCTCAGGGAGTTCGCAACTGCGTCGGAAGGAATGCGACTCACGCTCCATCGTGCGTTTGACGGCTGCTCCGACCCGTTCGAGGCGCTTGAAGAGGCGATTGCGCTAGGTTTCCACACAATCCTGACGTCAGGGCAGAAGTCGTCATGCAGGCTTGGTGCCGCGCTAATCGGCGAACTGCGCCGTCGTGCGGCTGGGCGGATCGAGATCCTAGTTGGCGCAGGCGTGGATGCCGCCGCAATAAGCGAGTTACTTCCCGTCACCGGATGTAGCAGTTTCCACATGTCCGGCAAGGTGACGCTTGAGAGCGGAATGAAGTTCCGTCGTGAGGGCGTGCCTATGGGCATTCCCGGGATGGACGAATTCTCCGTCTGGCGCACTGATGCCGGACGCATCCGCGCCGCCAAGAAAGTTTTACTTTCTCAAAAAGACGGCGAAGGGGCTTGATTATCGGCGCAAGATAGAGTACAATGGAGGGCGTCCGCTTATCGGCGGTCGGCCCGTTCCATCCGGAGCGGGAACAAGAAAGGAATGAAAATGCAAAAAAGAAGAGAGTTTCTGAAGAACGCGGCGGCGCTGTCGCTGTTTTCGATCGCGCCTGCGCACGTTCTGCGCGGCCAGACCGCGCCGTCCAACCAGATCACGCGCGCGCTGATCGGATTCGGCGCCATCGCCCACTCCGCCAACCACCTGCCGTTCAAGGGCTCGCGCCTGATCGGCCTCTGCGACCCATACGAGGCGCGCGTAAAGGCCGGACTTTTCCACGCCGAGAAGAACGGCTGGGGCAAGGTGAAGGCATACAAGAACTTCCTGGAGCTGCTTGCGGACAAGGACGTTGACGTTGTCCACATCTGCACGCCGCCGCACTGGCACGGCTGCATGAGCGTGATGGCCGCGAAGGCCGGCAAGGACATCTGGTGCGAGAAGCCCATGACGCGCACCGTCGGCGAGGGCAAGCGCGTGATGGAGGTCGTGCAGGCACAGAAGCGCATGTTCCGCCTCAACACGTGGTTCCGCTTCAAGGATACGTTCTACGGCTTCGGCACGCCAGTGAAGCCCATCCGCCAGATTGTCGAAAACGGATTGCTCGGCGACGGCCCGGTGCGCTGCGTGTTTGGCGCTGGGCAGGGCTTTAGCTGGAAGTTCGGCTGGTCCGGCCGCGTCAACGCCGCGCCGGAGCCGATTCCCGCCGGATTCGACTGGGACATGTGGCTCGGTCCGGCGCCCTGGAAGCCCTACACCGCGCACCGCGCCGGCACGTCGTTCCGCGGCTACTGGGACTACGACTCGGGCGGGCTGGGCGACATGGCGCAGCACTACCTGGACCCGCTTCAGTACCTGCTCTGCAAGGACGAGACGAGCCCAGTCAAGATCGATTACATCGGTCCAAAGCAGCATCCGGAGGCCGTGGGCCGGTTCGACCGTCTCACGCTCACCTACGCGGACGGCATGACGGTGATTCTCGACGGCGACGAGTCGCTTAAGGACGAGCCTCTCCTGCGCGGCGCGAACGGCCTTTGCGTGTACAAGAAGGCGAAGGGCGGCAAGACGCTCCGTATCAAGGACAACAATGGTTGGTGGCCAGAGGAGAAGGTACTCGCCAAGCTTAAGGAGCTTCCGCAGCCCGCCGCACAGCAGACGGACTTCATGGACTCCGTGCGTACGCGCAAGCAGTTCTGCCTCAACGAGCAGAACGGTTTCCGCAGCTGCACCATGTTCAACCTCGCCATCGTGGCCGAGCGTCTTGGCCGCGGCTTTGAGTTTGACCCCGTCGCGCTCCGTGCCAAGAACGACCCCGCCGCCGACCGCTTCCTCTACCAGACGATGCGCTCGCCCTGGGATCGGGAGATGTGGGGCTAAAGTGTAAAGTGTAAAATATAAAGTGGATAATGTAGTGACGGATGACGAATGTCGGATGTCAAATGGAGATTGAAAGATGAAAAACCTAGTGATTGCAATGATGATGGTGGCAGGCGCGTGCTTCGCGGACGCGCCGGCGAAACCCGCTGCGGCAAAGCCGCCGGCAGATCCCAATCCCTACGCTGGTTACGGTCCGGCGATGGCCTCGAAGAAGGGTAATCCGATGGCCGTTGAGTGGCAGGCCCAGAACAAGGCGGCTCTCGCGAACGCGACGAGCGACAAGGAGCTCGTCTGCTTCGTGCGCGACACCGCCTCCGCCGCAGCCCTGCTCGCCGAGGTCAAGCCCGCTTACGCGACCGATCCCCTCAAGGCATGCCAGATCGCGGCAGTGTCGCAGTTCGTGATGCGTCCCGGCTGGGAACACGCACGGACGATCTGGACAGAGGCGCTCATCAAGGCGCTGATGTCCGCGAAGGACGACACCGTTCGCATCACGTACCTTGACCAGCTCCGCTGGTGCGGCTACAAGAAGCACGCCTCGATTGTGCAGCTCATTGGGTCGGCTTCGCCGTCCAAGAACGTCCGCGATTTCGCGGCCATGGTCGTGCGCGAACTCGGCAAATGACGTTCCGTGCGTATATAGCGGTGATGTCCGTCCTCTCCGCCTCGGCGGCAATCGGTGCGGCGCTTACGCTGCCCGTCGCCGAGGTGAAGGGGGCTGTTGACAACCAGTCTAAGGTCTTCCCCGCGAAAGTCGTCTCCATTCAGCACGTTGACCTTGCGCCAGAGGTCAGCGGCGAAATCGTCGAGGTGTGCTGCGATGACGGAGCGCTTGTAAAGGAGGGAACGGTTCTTTTCCGCCTCAACCCGCTTAAGTACAGGTCGGCCCTCAAGAACGCCCAGGCGAAAGTTGCGGAGTGCAAGGCCAAGAAGCTATATGCCGACAGCACCTACGAACGGCACGAGAAGTTGGTGAAGACGAAGGCGGTTTCGCAGGACGCCGTTGACAGCGCGCGCGCCTCGCGCGACGTGGCGGCGTCCACCCTCGAAGCCGCCGAAGCCGAACTTGCCGTAGCCGAATACAACCTCGCGCACTGCGAAGTGAAGGCGCCGATTTCCGGCAAGATAGGCACGCTGCGTCTTACGAAGGGAAACTACGCCTCTCCCGAAAAGGGTGCGCTAGTGACAATCAACCAGATATCTCCCATCCGCGTGCGCTTCGCCATTTCGAACGCCGACTTCCTTACCATGTTTGGCGGACGTTCCACGGTGCTAAAGTCGAAGGGGCAGATTGACGTGGTTCTCGCGGACGGCAGCGAGTTCGGCGAGAAGGGCGAGGTCGATTACACGGAAAACACTGCGGATGAATTGACTGATACGTTGCGCGTCTATGCGAAGTTCGCTAACACCGAACGCATTCTACGCTCTGGCGGCACCGTCGGCGTGGTTCTCAGCAACAGGGATGGCGTGGTCACGCCCGCGATTCCGCCGAGCGCCGTGATGCAGGACGTGCAGGGACCGTACGTGTGGGTTGTTGGCGCAGACGGCGCAGTGTCCAGACGCTCCATCGTGCGCGGACGGCAGACCGGCGACCTGCTTTTCGTCACGAGCGGACTCAAGGTCGGTGAACGCGTGGTCACGGACGGCACGCACAAGGTCGCCTCCGGAGACATCGTGACGCCATGCTCCTGAAGGCCAAACATCTTTCATGCGGTTACGACGGCCATGCCGTAGTCAGGGACCTCTCCTTCGGGATAGAGTCTGGCAGCTACGTTTGCGTCGTAGGTGAAAACGGTGCCGGGAAATCAACGCTCGTCAAGACTCTCATGGGGCTTCTGCCGCCGCTTGACGGAACAGTGGAAACAGGCGAGGGCCTGACGCGCCGCGAGATAGGGTATCTGCCGCAGCAATCGCCAGTCCAGCGCGACTTCCCCGCGACCGTGCGCGAAATCGTCCTCTCCGGCACTTTGAACGGACGGGGATGGCGTCCTTTCTACAACCGTGCGGAGCGGCTTCGCGCAGCTAGCGCGATGTGCAGGCTCGGCCTTGCAGACGTCGCAAGGCGCAGTTACCGCGAGCTGAGCGGCGGCCAGCAGCAGCGTGTGCTGCTTGCGCGCGCGCTGTGCGCTACGAGTCAGCTTCTAGTGCTCGACGAACCTGCGGCCGGACTTGACCCGCACGCATCGGCCGAGATGTACGAAATCGTCAAGCGTATCAACCGTGAGGACGGCGTGACCATCCTGATGGTAAGCCATGACGTGTGCTGCGCGGTGGCGGAGGCCACGCACGTGCTGCACCTTGGACACCACGCCCGTTTCTGCGGGCCGGTATCTGAGTACCGCGCGAGCGAGCTGGGTAAATCGTTCCTCGCCGCCGCAGGTGTGATCCACGACGAAGAATACCATGCATGCGACTGTGCGCAGTGCCGCCACGCGAGGGAGGTGCAGAACTGATGGAAGCGCTTTCCCAACTTGGGGAATACCTCTCGTTCCCGTTCGTACGCTACGCGCTGATTGCCGCGGTATTGGTGGCGCTCTGTTCGTCCCTGCTTGGCGTGACGCTCGTCCTGCGGCGGTTCTCGCTGCTTGGCGACGGCCTTTCCCATGCGGCGTTTGGCGCACTTGCCGTCGCCACGGTGCTGCACGTTGCGACGCCATTGCCTTTCGTGCTTGCATTCACCGCGATTGCGGCCGTTGTACTGCTGATGCGGGGCGCGAGGGCGCACGTCCGCGGCGACGCCGCCACGGCAGTTGTGTCCGTTGGCGCGCTTGCGCTCGGCTATCTGCTCATGAACGTGTTCGGCACGACCTCTAACGTCGCTGGAGACGTATGCTCCACGCTTTTCGGATCGACGTCCATCATGACGCTCTCGCCGTCGGAGGTCTGGCTGTGCGCGGGCCTTTCCGCAACGGTGATTGCGCTGTACGTCTGTTTTCACGACCGCGTGTTCGCGATCACGTTCGACGAGGACTTCGCCCGCGCGAGCGGCCTTTCGGCAGGGGCGTGCAACTTCGTCCTCGCCGTTGTCGTGGCGGCGGTGGTGGTGCTTGCGATGAACCTTGTCGGCGCGCTTCTCGTTAGCGCGCTCGTCGTTTTCCCCGCCCTCACAGCGATGCGTCTCTTCGGAGGCTACAGGGCAGTGGTGCTGGCATCCGCCACAGTGGCCGTTGCAGGGGCGGTGACGGGGCTCCTGGCCGCCATCGCGTTCGATACGCCTGTTGGGCCGACGATAGTCTCGGTGAACCTGTTCATCTATACACTTGTCTGCGCACTTCAGTGCGGAAGGAAGAGGTTGCGCAAATGAAGTTGTTTCCGATCCTTGCGGCGGCGGCGCTGCTCGCCGGTTGTTCCACCACGTTCGTGCGGGAAACGCCCGTACACGTGCGCGTGGCGGACGGCGTCTCGCTTGACGCGACGCCTGTCGTGGAGGCGTTGCTCGAATTGAAGGGTACGCACATCCAGGCTGCCAACGGCACGTGGAAGGATCAGGTGTTTTCCGTTCAGTGCGTGCTGAAGGGAGATGGCGAGAAGCTTACGGCGGTGTTCCTCGCGCCGCAGTTGCGTCTGCTCACGGTCACGCTCACGAAACCGCATACGATCACATGCGAACGAGCACCGCAGATTCCCCGCGCTTTCGAGCCAGAGTACGCTCTTGCGGACATCGCATACGTGAACTTAGACGCAGAAACCCTGCGTCGCGCCGTTTCGCCTACGCTGCGCGTGGAGGACGACGGCACGACGCGCCGCATTCTTGCAGGCAAGGTCCTTGTTGCGGAATTGGTGCGCAAGCCGGATGGAGACGTGCTCTTTGCCAACAAGGTACACGGTTATTCATACACGCTTCGCCCGGTGAGTCAATGAGGTTTGCGCCATGATCGAAATACCCGCTTTTTCCATCGAGTGCGTCTTCGGCTGCGTTCCTTCAAACGCAGTGGACAACCTTTCACTGCTTACCGATTTACTCGGCGCTGCGAAGGCGGATAGCATAGTCAAGGCAACAGGCTTCTCAACGCGGTGTATCGCGGCGCAGGGACAGAGCGTTTTTGACCTCGCGCTTCCCGCCGCACGTCGTGTACTAGAAGGGGTGTCTGCGGAGGACGTGGGAGGAGTCGTGGCCGTCACGTTCTCGAATCCCGGCCGTTTTCCCGCGCTCTCGGTGCGCCTGCAAAACGCGCTAGGCCTGCCGCAGGGCATCGCCGCCTTCGACGTGGGGATGGCTTGCAGCGGCTACCCATACGGACTTTTCGTTGCGGGGCAGTTAGCGTCCGCCACCGGGAAAAAAGTGTTGCTTATTGACGGCGACGTGCAGAGCGCACATGTGGACGCCTCCGACCCCAACACGCTTGCCGTGATGGGCGATGGCGCGTCCGCCACGCTAGTCTCGGCGCATGGCGGTTCTGCAAAGTTCGCGTTCCATACGGACGGTTCGGGCGCGGACGTGCTACGCTGCGGTGCGGACGGGAAGATACGGATGGACGGCTTCGGAGTGTTCCGCTTCGTGGCGGGACCGGTCACTACGTTCCTCCGCGAGTTTATTTCCGAGATCGGAACGCCCGACGTTTTCGTTCCGCATCAGGCGAACATGTATATGGTGCGGCAGCTTGCCAAGGCACTCGGCCTCTATGATCGCCTTGCCACAAGCGGCGAATTGTACGCGAATCCCGGTTCGTGCTCCGTGCCGCTCACGTTGGCTTCTTCCACTTGGGAGGGTCTAGCTCCGTCGCGGCCATCGCGAGCTCTCGTAGCGGGTTTCGGCGCGGGGCTTTCCGCATCGGCGGCGAGCGTGGAACTTGCGGCAGATTTCAGAAGGGGCGTGGAGGAACTGTGAAGATCGCGCTTCTCGGCAACGTGACGCTTGATTTCTTCGCACAGGATTTCCGTCGTGCGGGACATGATGTGTACTTGCCGTCAGGCTTCGATGCATGGCGGCAGGAGGTTCTCGACACCTCCAGCGGACTCCATGCGTTCGCCGCCGATGCAGTGCTTCTCGTAATGGATGGCGGCGTGACGGATGCTGATGCCGGAATCGTGAAATCCCTTGCGCCAGTGCGCGTAGTCGCGCCTGACCTCTCCGTGCTTGCCGACGAAACGCCTGGTTTCTGGGACGAGCGGATGCGGACCCTTGCGTCCATGCCGTTCTCGCTTGCGGGACTGAAGGCGATCGAAGACGAATTCTGGTTCGCCGTTGACGCAGTGCCGAAGAAGGTGCTTGCGGTGGATGCGGACAACACCCTGTGGAACGGAATCGTATCTGAAGACGGAGCTGCTGCCGTCGTTCCGTTCGTAGAGTTCCAGAAGGGGCTGCTTGCGCTAAAGGAGCGCGGCGTAGTGCTTGCGCTTCTCTCGAAGAACGACGAAGGGCTTTCCGGAACGCCGCTTGCGGATGCACTTGCGCGGGATGACGTTCCGCTGTCGTTTGGCGACTTCGCGGCGACGGGCGTTAATTGGGCACCGAAGGCAGGGAATCTGCTGGAGATATGCAAAGAGCTGAACCTCGGAACGGATTCAGTGGTGTTCATCGACGACAATCCGCACGAGCGCGCGCAGATGAAGGCACATTTGCCGGAGGTGGCTGTGCCGCCGTTCCCGGCGGACATGGCACACCCCGCGCAATTCCTGAGAAGACTCGCGCAGTACTATTTCCAGTCCGCAGGCGAGACAGCCGAAGACCGCGCACGCACCGAGATGTACCATGCGGAGGCGTCGCGCCGCGCTTTCGCGAAGGAAGTGCCGACGGTGCAGGAATACCTCAAGGGGCTTCGCCTCGTCGCACACGCAGCGCGCGCCGTGCAGGATGACGTCCCGCGCCTCGCACAGATGGCGGGAAAGACGAACCAGTTCAACGCCACCACTCTGCGCCGCAGCGCGGATGAGATTTCCGCGCTCGTAGCCGATGCGGCGCACCGCGTGTGGACGTTTCGGGCGGGGGACGCTTTCGGCGACATGGGGCTGGTGTGCTATGTCATATATGACTGCGCGACTGCGCGGATTACGGATTTCGTGATGAGCTGCCGTGCGATGGGACGCACGCTGGAGCATTTCGCGCTCAACCACGTGCGCCGCTCCCTCGCGTCGGAAGGGCTGCCGCTTGCGGGCATAGACTGCGTGCCAACAGCGAAGAACGCGCCGTTCCGCGATTTCCTCGCGCGCGTTGACCTGTCTCACGACGCCCAGACGTGGTACACTGCAGTTTAGATTACTTTTTTGTGAAGCAGATGCCGATGCGCTGGTACCCTGTTGTCATCGGCTCCGTTTCCAAACGAAACGTCACATACAATTTCTATACAATTTTTATACATTTCGCATACATTGGTTTTACAAGAAAACTGCGGTGTTTTTGACAGTTGTATCGTTGATTTCTGGTCTGCGAGTTTGATATCCTATTTGGTGGAGCGGCGAATCAGGACGTCGCCCCGGTAAAGGAACAGCTATGCTTGCAAAATGTCATTCAGGTGCCGTGTACGGCGTTGATGCGCAGACCGTCGAAATCGAGGTGTGCGCTTCGGACGGTGCACCGCAATTCACCATGGTCGGATTGCCCGACCAAGCCGTGAAGGAGGCCAAGGATCGTGTCTCTACGGCCATCGGCAACTCTGGGTTCAAGAAGATAGAGTCCAACATTACCGTGAATCTAGCACCGGCGGATTTGCGTAAGGAGGGCCCGATTTACGACCTTCCTATTGCCGTTACGCTACTTGCGGCCACTAACAAGATCAAGGCACCGCAACTTTCCGAATACGCCCTTGCTGGGGAACTGGCACTTTCTGGCGACGTGCGCCGCGTACGCGGCATACTGCCGATCGTGCTTGAGATGAGGCGCATCGGGAAGCGCGGCATAATCGTGCCAGTAGAAAATGCGGATGAGGCTTCCGTTGTGGACGGCATCGACGTATATCCTGTAGGTAGTCTGCGCGAGGCCGTGGATTTCGTTTCGGGTGCGCTGTCGATTGAACCGGTGCGCACGGACCTTGCAGCATGCGTTGCCGCGAACCGCGATACTGGCGATGACTTTGCGGATGTAAAGGGCCAAGACGGCGCGAAGCGCGCGATAGAGGTGGCCGTCGCTGGCGGGCACAATATGCTAATGGTGGGATCTCCCGGCGCGGGTAAGACAATGCTTGCAAGGCGAATACCGTCCATCCTGCCGCCGCTTACCCCGGAAGAGGCTCTGGAAGTGACGCGCATTCATTCCGTCGCCGGGGTTTTGAAAGCGCGTGAGTCGCTCGTTGTGCGCAGACCTTTCCGCGCACCGCACCATACTGTATCCGATGCCGGTCTTCTTGGCGGTGGCACACATCCTGTGCCGGGTGAGGTATCGCTTGCACATCGCGGAGTGCTGTTTCTCGACGAGTTTCCGGAGTTCCGGCGCAATGTGCTGGAGGTTATGCGTCAGCCGCTGGAGGACGGACATGTTGCCATCTCCCGCGTTTCCGCAGCGTGTGATTTTCCTTCGCGCTTCATGTTGGTGGCTGCGATGAATCCGTGTCCGTGCGGATATGCTGACGACCCGAAACACGCCTGCCGCTGTACGCAACGCCAGATTGCCGCGTATCGTGCGAAGATATCTGGTCCGCTCCTAGACCGCATCGACATCCAGATCGCGCTTCCACCGGTTCCGTTCCGCGACATAGTGGATCTGCCCGCAGGCGAATCCTCTGCATCCATCCGCGCCCGCGTCGTTGTAGCGCGCGAGATACAGAAGCGGCGTTTCGCGGGAATGCCCGGCGTTCACTGTAATGCCGACATCCGCTCCCGTGACTTGCCGCGTTTCTGTAGGCTTGATTTACGGGCGCAGGAGGAGATGCGCCTCATGCTCGCGCAGCTCGACCTCTCGGCACGTGCCTACGACCGCGTGTTGAAGGTTGCCCGCACCATTGCCGACCTTGACGGGTCGGAGAACGTCACGGCGGAACACGTGGCAGAGGCATCCACGTTCCGCGAATTGGATCGCAGCTACTGGGATTGATCAATGCCGTTCTTCCGTGAAAGCCGCGCCACGCGGCGGCTGGCGGCGATGGCAGCTGCACTCGTGTCTGGAGCTTGCTGCGCGTTTGCGGTACCGCAATGTGCGGAGCTGTGGCCGGTGTTCGCCTACATTGTAGTCGCCGCATTTCTTGCGGCGTGGGGATGGGGAGTTCGCGGTCTGCATATACCGGCGGCATTCGTGCTTGGTGCGCTTTCTGCGTTCCATGCGGATAACGCCCGTGCGCGTGTGATGGCTGGGAACATGAATCTCCGCAGTACGCGTGAGCCGCTTGTGCTGGAGGTGGAGGGAAGAGTTGCGGAGTGGACTCGTAAACGGGATGGGGTGCCGTTCGTTTCGTTCATGTCGCACGCTGGGCCTTTGCCGATCAAGGTAGTCATGCCCAAGATCGCAGACGCGCCGCTTCCGCAAATAGGCGAGAAGTGGAAGTGCCTAGGCTGGATATCGCGCAGAGATACGCATGGAAACAGGTTTTCGGCACATTCCTTGTGGGTGGCGTCAGGTGGCGTATACGCCGAACGTGTCGCATCCGTGTCACCTTGGTCGCCGTGCGTCATTTACGCCGCATTCTCGGAGGAACTGTCGCGCCGTGCGGGCGCGGGGCTTGACTGGTGCGATGAGATCGCTGGGCTCAACCGGGCCATTCTGCTTGGACGGCGCAGCGGGCTCACGAAGGAACGGCGCGATATCTTCGCAGCCGCAGGCACGATACACGTGTTCGCCATTTCCGGTCTGCACGTGATGGTCGTGGCGTGGCTCATATCCTGGCTGTTGGCGCGGTTCGACGTGCCGATTCGCGCACAGGGACTTGTCGCGGTGCCGCTGGTGGTCGCCTATACGATGCTGACAGGGGCGCGTCCGAGCGCGGTACGGGCGGCGTTCATGGTGTCGTTGTGTTTGTTGGCACCGGCTGTTGGGAGGCGTCCCGATCCGCTCGCTGCGTGGTCGGCAACGGCGTTGGCGGTCTACGGGTTGTGGCCGGAGCGTGTTTTCGACGTTGGATGTACTCTCTCTTTCGTCGTGATGTTTGGCATCGTGCTGTGGGGAGACGGCGTACGTTATCTCGTATCTCCACTGCGCATGGGCGAGTCGCCAGGATGGCATCCGACTAATTGGCGGCGTCGCGTCCGATACAAAGTGGAGTCTTTTCTTGGCGGCGTATGCGTCTCCATTGCGGCGTGGGTTGCGAGCGTACCCGTGACGGCGTGCGTGTTCAACCGTTTCACGGTGGGTGGACTTGTGGCGAACGTCGTGCTGATATTCTGTGCCAGGAAGATGGTATTGGCAGGCGTGGTGGGTATCGCATTGAGTTTTCTTTGCCTGCCGCTGGGAGCGTTGTTCAACAACGTGGCGGCATTGTTTACTGGTGCTATGGTCTATGCATCCGAACATGTGGCCGCGCAGCCGTGGGCGAGCGTGTCAGTGAAACCTTGGAGTGCGTGGACGTGTCTCGCGTGGTACGCCCTCTGGCTTGGCCTTTTCTCAGCCATTTGTTGGTTTTGGCCTCGCCGCGTCCCGCGTCCGAAGTCGTGGTGGTGATACAGACAGAGATTTGTATTTACTCCCGGTACTGGCTTATGCTAAAATACCGCTATGAGAAAAAACGATTTTTACGCAGTCATTCTGTCCGGTGGTAGCGGAGAACGGTTCTGGCCGCTGTCCACGCCGGATCGTCCCAAGCAGTTCCTCAGTGTATTTGGCGGCAAGTCGCTAATACGTCAGGCCGTGGACCGGCTTGACGGCCTTGTGCCACGCGAGAGGATTCTCGTGGTCACCGCAGCATCGCTCGTGAAGGCCACGCGCCAGGAGCTGCCGGAACTGCCTCGCTCGAACATCATTGCAGAACCGTGCCGGCGTGACACCGCCGCAGCCGTTGCCACTGCGTGTGGTGTCGTGGAGCGTATGGGCGGTGAGGATGCCGTTGCGGCGATCCTGACCGCAGACCACCTGATGAAGGACGTGAAGGCGTTCCGTCAGGTGCTTTCGGACGCCGCCCGAGCGGCCGCCGCTTCCGCCGACATTGTCACGATGGGAGTTTCGCCCGATTATCCCGCCACCGGTTTTGGCTACATCCAGGTGGGTGCGCCAATGTCGTTGCGCACGAAGACCGTGTTCCACCGCGCAGTGCGCTTCGTGGAGAAGCCGGACGCGAAAACCGCCGCGCGGTATCTCGCCACGGGTTCGTACGTGTGGAACGCCGGAATGTTCGTTTGGAAGGTTTCGACGATGAAATCCGCACTCGTTGCCGGAGCGCCCGCCCTGGCGATTCTCGAGGCTGCGGTGGCGGACAAAAAGAACCGCGTACCCGCCGTGCTGGAGACGCTTTACCCTCAGCTGCCGCGCATCTCGATCGACTACGCCGTGATGGAGAAGGCGAAGAACATCCTCGTCTCGCGCGGGGCGTTCGGATGGGACGACGTGGGCACGTGGTCGGCCGCAGACCGGCATCTCGCCACGGACGCGCGCCGGAACGTTGCGAAGGGCGACGTGGCGCTGCTGGACGTATCTGATTCCGTTGCGATTACCGAGGGCCCTCACATCGCCGCGCTTGGAGTTGAGGGACTGGTTATCGTCGCAACGAAGGATTCCGTGTTGGTGGCCGCGAAGGACCGCGTGCAGGATCTCAAGAAACTCCTTGCGAAGATGTCAGCTAAATGAGCCGCCGCTACAAGTTGGTCATCGCATACGACGGCACTGCCTATTCTGGTTACCAGTATCAGGAAAATGCCGTGTCCATCCAGCAGACGCTGGAGGAGGTGTTGGCCTACTTGAACAGATCGCCCGTGCGCGCGTTCGGTTCGAGCCGTACGGACGCTGGGGTACACGCCAAGGGTTTTGTGGCGCACGTGGACCTTTCAAAGCCCATCCCTCCGGCGAATCTCGTGCGGGCGATGAACTCGCGCCTTCCGAACGACATCCGCGTCATGCGCGCGTCATACGCCGCGCCGGACTTCGACGCGAGGAAGTCCGCGAAGGGCAAGGAATACCGCTATTTCCTCTACAACGGCGCGATACTCCCGCCGCACCTTGCGCCGTACTGGGCGTTCCAGCATAGGCCGCTCGACGTCGCCGCCATGCGCGACGCCGCCTCGCGTTTCGTGGGCGAACACGATTTCGTGGCATTCGCGGCGAATCCCCGCCGCGACATAAGCACTACGGTGCGTAACATCTTTTCTTTCACGGTGAAGAAGTCCGGTCCGCGGATAGTGTTTGCTGTGCGCGGTGATGGATTCTTGTACAAGCAGGTCCGCTCTATGGTAGGCTTCCTCGTGCGCGTGGGACTTGGCGAGGAACGTCCTGACGTCGTGACGGAACTACTCGACACTCGCGCCGCACGCACGGCGCGAGTCCCAACCGCTATTCCCCGCGGACTTTTCCTTTGGAAAGTGTTCTACTGAAGGAAATGCCTCAGCCGACGCTGCCGTGGCCTGGCGGCATGGTTTCGCCGAGGAGGTTGGAGACGCCTGACGCCTCGAATCCCTGCACCCATCCGCGTTCGAAGCCGAAATCGGACGCAGCCTCCGCAACGAGGTCGTATTCCTCGGCGGTTACGGGGCGGTCGAACGGCGGTGTTTCAAGAGCCTTGTAAACGGGCGTGTATTGGCTCATCACCGACACGTGAAGATCGGTGAAGCCTTCGCTCGCAAGCCATGCGAGGTTCTCGGCTGCTTCGTCAGCGTGTCCCGGCAGCACTAGTATTCGCACGATTACGCCACGCGTGGCCTTTCCGGGTTCGTCGGAATCAAGCGGCCCCAGCGTCTCGTGCAGGAAACGGATTGCGTCGCGGTTCGCCTCGACGTACTTTGGCGCGGCGGATGCTGCAAGCGCGGTCGCGTCGTCCGCGTAGCGCATGTCGATCAACGCGATGTCGCACAGGTCGCGGTATTCACGTAGCGTATCGACCGTTTCGTAGCCGGACGAGTTCCATACGAATGGAATCTTGATTCCTTCGGCGAAAAGCGGCGCGGCTGCTGCTCGGATGACTGGCAGATACGGCGTAGGCGAAACAAGGTTCCAGTTGGAGCATTTGTCCTTAACTGCAAGCTCGCGCAGGATTTCCGTAAGGCGCGGCACGGAGACGTCCTCGCCCTCTCCTTTCCAGCTCCATGGTGAGTTCTGGCAGTAGAGGCATTTCATCGTGCAGCGCGAGAAGAACACGCACCCGGAGCCGTTTGGTCCAACGAGAGGCGGCTCTTCGCCGAAATGCGGTCCCCAGCGGAAAAGGCGCGGCAACGAACCTGCGCGGCAGAAACCCAGTCCGCCGTCTTCGCGGTCCGCATGGCATCGGCGCGGACAAAGCTCGCAGAGGGCCATCAGGCCGCCTCGCCGCCTTGCCCGGCCTGTTCGGCGTGTTCGCTGAAATACCTGGCGCGGACCTTGAGGAAGATCAATCCGACGAACGGCACGGTCAGGATGTAACCAGCGCCGACCACGCCGAGCGTGAGCCAGAAGTTCGTGACGAGAAACGCGATGAGCAGCAGCAGCCCGGCCATGGTGGGCAGAAGGTATGGACGCGAGATGTGGACCGACTTCAAAGAGATCGTTGGCAGACGACTTGCCATCAAGACGCCGATGAACAGCAACATGCAGATTCCGAACCACGGGTTCTGGATCACGTTGCTGACGAGCGGGGCTGTTTCCTTCGCCGTGAACGCAAGGGCAAGGATCGCGGGAGTAAGTACCATCCAACAGCCGCCAGGCGCGGGTACTCCCAGAAAGAAGTTCTTCCAGTACGGAAGGGTGGGCTGCTCCAGCATCGTGTTGAATCGCGCTAGGCGGAAAGCGTCACAGAGCGCGTAGAAAAGGGCGGCGCCGAGAAGGAGGTTCTTCACGTGGTGGGGCATGTCCGGCTGCCCCGAAAGACACCAGAAGTACATAAACATCGCTGGGGCCACGCCGAAGTTGACGAAGTCCGCGAGCGAATCGAGTTCTGCGCCGAGTTTTGAACTCGCGTTCAGGAGACGCGCCACGCGTCCGTCCATCCCGTCGCAGATGCAGGCGACGAGAAGGGCGAACAACCCCATGAACCAGTCGCGCGGCGTAGCGGGAGTCCCCGCAAGCGTCTTCGCGTAGTTCGTGGCGGCGATCGTGATGCACGTCATGCCGGCGCAGGCGGCTATCGACGTGATGAGGTTCGGCACGATGGCGCGCAGCGGAATGCGGTCGGGCGACGGTGCGCGGTTCTTGCGCTTGCGGCCTCTTAGACGGAATTTGCTCATTTTACTTGTCCCAGTACGGTTTCTCCGGCGACCATCGTTTGGCCGACGCGCACCTTCGGCTCTACGCCGGAAGGCAGGTAAACGTCAAGTCGCGAGCCGAAGCGGATTAGGCCGAAGCGTTCGGCCACCGCAAGGTCGTCGCCTTCCTTCACGAATGGGACGATCCGCTTGGCGACGAGTCCGGCGATCTGCACGACCCCGTACTTCACGCCAGTGGGCGTCTCCATCAAATAGCAGCAGCGCTCGTTGTCGGACGACGCCTTGTCGAGCGAGGCGTTGAGGAACTTCCCCGGCACGTGCGCCATCTTGAGTATCTTCGCGGCTGTGGGCATGCGGTTCACGTGGACGTTGAACACACTCATGAACACGCTCACGCGCCAATACTCCGCAGCGGGATCGAGTCCGGCTGCTGCGGCGTTCAGCTCCGGCGGAAGCTTGTACTTTCCGATGAGGCAGATACGTCCGTCGGCTGGTGACAATACGGCTGACTGGTCATCTGGCGGGTAACGCACTGGGTCCCTGAAGAACAGGAACACCCCGTACGCCAGCAGAAGGAGCGGCAGCACGAACAACCATGCCGCCCAAGCAGCGCACGGGCAGAAGTGCGACAGCGCAATCGCGCCGCCTGCGACAAGAAACGCCAGCACGAGCGCAGCCGTGCCGAAGCGCACGCCCTCACGGTTTATGTGCGGGAACAGGTGCGCGGACGTCGAAAAATCTGGTAAGGGTTCGTTCATGTCTTTAATTATCCCATTTTCGCCGCGATAACGCAACCACTAATTTACACAGCCATTAAAAAATATAAAACGTCAAGATGCCGGAGGCGCGAATATTTTGATATAATTTTCGTCAAGGCAAAATAAACTGCCTGCTGGATTCGTCTATACAAGTGTCGGCACCACGGTGGTGTCGGCGAACGGCGGCAAACGTGCCGCGAAAAACGAAGAAAGAGAACAAAGAAATGAAAAGCATAATGATGACGATTGTCGCCGCGCTCTGCTGCGTGGCTGTTGCACAGGGTCCCGAGGGCGGGCCGAACCGCGAGAGGGGCGGCCGCTTCGGTGGCATGCGCGGCGGGATGCCCCCCGGCATGGGAAACCCGTTGGTGAACATGGTCTCCAATCCCAAGATGGCCGAGAAGCTGGGCCTCACCGCCGAGCAGCAGGCCAAGCTCAAGGAACTTCGCGAGAACCGTAAGGAAGATAGGGAACTTCAGGAGAAGGCCCGCGTCGCCACGATGAAGCAGTTCGACCTGATGAAGGCCGAGAAGATCGACGAAGCCGCCGTCATGGCCGCCATCGACGAGGTCTTCGAACTTCGCAAAAAGATGGCCCAGGAACAGGTCAAGCGCCTGATCGCCGTCAAGTCGATCCTCACGCCCGAGCAGATCAAGAAGGCGCACGAGGAGATGAGGGCGAGGCGCGAGGCGGGCCCCCGCCGCAACGGACCGCATGGCGATGGTCCGCGCGGACGCGGTCAGCGTCGCGGCAAGCCCGAGCAGCCTAAGGAATAACTAGGCAGATGGAAGAGGACCGCGACCTCCTCTTTGCCTACGTGCGCGGCGGCGACGTCGAGTCGCTCGCCGCGCTTGTCCGCCGCCACTCCGCGTGGATGCAAGCCCTCCTAGGGGGACTACTCCAGTCGGCGGCGGACGTTGACGACGCCTTTCAGGAAACATGGGTCAAGGTGATCCGCTCGGCTTCGTCGTACCGCGGCGGTGCCGTCAAGCCGTATCTCGCGGCGATTGCGCGTTCGGTTGCCATAGATCGAATCCGCCAGGCGCGGGGCACGGTGAGCCTCGACGAGGAAGAGGGCGAAGGCGCGGACGCCGCTGCGGCACTGGCGGACGCGGGGCCGACGCCAGACGAACGTTTTGAGTCGAAGGCGACGGCCGAGGACGTGCGCAGTGCGGTGCGCGCGCTTCCTGAAGGTCCGCGTCAGGTGCTTTTGATGAGGATTGAGGGCGAAGTACCGTTCAAGGACATCGCCGCCGAACTCGGCGTGCCGCTCGGAACAACGCTTACGTGGATGCGAACAGCCACGTTGAAATTGAAGGAGATGCTTGGAGGTATAAGATGAAGGAAGATAAAGAGTTTGAAGATTTCGTTCGAGGGAGGCTCGAAGGCGAATTCGCCGGAGAACCGCCTCGTCTCGACGCGATAATTCATGCCGCGTCCGAAGCGGCCGCATCACGTGCGGCGTCACGTCGCTCACGTATGCGGATATGGGGCGCTCTGCTTGCCGCAGCTTCGCTCGCCGTAATCCTTTCCGCCTCCGTTGCCACTCTGCAGACGGGACCGTCCCCATCCGACGACACCATCGCCGAGGTAATCGACCTGCTCCGTTCGGAAGGAGACGGCAACTCCGTTTCCGACGGTACGTCCGCCGTTGACCGTCTTCTCGCCTGGCAAGACGCCCCTTACGAACAGGCGATAAGCGGACTTCAAACCGAGAACTAGGCGGCAGTTCCATGATCGACTGTTTTCTTCTGTTCCGCCCGTGGAGCTACACCGCGACGTTAGTGCCTTTTCTTGTCGCCGCCGCACTTGTCGCAGGCAGCGGCATGGCCGACTGCACCGCATGGCAGCGGTGGGGATTGGGGTTTCTCGCCGGGTTGCTTTTTCAGGCCACGGTCAATCTCCTGAACACCTGGGGCGACGAACGCAGCGGCGTGGATGACGTGCCGGGAGCGATCCGCACAACGCCGCAGGTACACGACGGCAAGGTGTCAATGCGCTCTCTGTTCGTCGTGGCGATGACTTGCCTTATGTTCGCCGTCGCAATCGGCGTTTCGCTCTGTTTCTACAAGACATATCCCGACGAGCCTGAATGGAATTTCTGCTGGACGCTTCTTGCGGCGGGAATCGTAGGCGCGCTCGGCTCCGTCAATTATTCCACGGGTGTCAAGTTCAAGTACCATGGTCTTGGAGTGCCGTTCGTGTCGTTTCTTATGGGGCCGCTTGAGATTCTAGTTTCGGTTGCGGTGATGATGCCGCGTGAGGTGGATCGCCTAATCAGCGTCTTGTTCTTGTCGATGAGGGAACATCCGTTTGGCGTATTGACGCTGCCATTGTGCTTCCTGTTGCTGTCCCTGCCCGTAGCGCTTCTGGTGGGCGTGATAATGCACGGCAACGACATGCGGGACATTCCGTCGGATCGCGCGGCCGGCATCGTTACGCTTGCTTCGCGGCTCGGTCCGCGCCGTGCCCTGCGATATTACAACTTCTGCCATGTAGTCCCTTATATAATGACGGCGGCGGGGGTGTTCATAGGTGGCGAGTGGTTCTTCCTGCCCACGCTTCTTGCCTTGCCCCTTTCCGTGCGTACAATGCGCGCGGCGGCGAAGACGTACCGCGAGAATCCTGAATCGCCGAAGTGGCGCGGACTCGAACGCGCCTCCGGACTGGTGCATCTCGTGTTCGGAATACTGTACGCAGCAGCATGGTTTATGGTTTTTAGAACATTGTTCATCGTTAAAGGAAAATAGAAATGACGAATCTCACTATACTTGTATCGCTCATGCTTGGAACCCAGCAGCTGCAGTGCGGCGGTTCCGATATCGGGAAGACGGTGCGCGACAGCCTCTTCAACGAAGTCGTGCGCCAGGACCGCGCGGCGGACGCCGCGTGGCTCGCCTGCGATACGAAGGAGAAGCTTGCCGCTCGTCAGGCGAACGTGCGCGCCGGCGTTCTCAACGCCATCGGCGGCCTGCCGGAGAAGACGCCGCTCAACGCGCGCGTGACGGGCCGGATCAAGAAGGACGGCTATGTGATCGAGAAGGTGCTCTTCGAGAGCCGTCCGCACCACTACGTGACGGCGCACCTCTTCCTGCCGGACAACCCGAAGTACAAGGCGCCGTATCCCGGCGTCGTCTCGCCGTGCGGACATTCCCTCACGGGCAAGAACGCCCCGTGGTACCAGCGCGTGGGCGTGACCGGCGCGCTGCACGGGCTTGCCACGCTTGTTTACGACCCCATCGACCAGGGCGAGCGCCGCCAGCATCCGAAATGCCACATGTCCTGCGGCGGACACAACAGCATCGGGTGGCGGGCGAACTTGCTCGGCTGGAACACGGCGCAGTTTCGCATTTGGGACGGCATCCGCGCGTGCGACTACCTCGCTTCGCGTCCCGACGTGAACGCCGCGCAGCTCGGCGTCACCGGTCTTTCCGGCGGCGGCACACTTTCGTCTTACCTCAATGCGCTCGACGACCGCTACGTCGCCGGCGCCCCGGCGGGATTTCTCTCCACGATCCGCGACGTGTACGCGAAGATCGGCGGACAGGACGCGGAGCAGTTCCTGTTCGGTCAGATGAAGATTGGTTTCAACCACCTCGGAATCGTCACGCTCCGTGCGCCGTCGCCCGTGATGATCGTGACGACCCACGGGGACTACTTCCCGTTCATGGGTTCAATGGAAACGTTCGATAACGCCCGCAAAATATACTCCATGCTCGGTGCCCCGGAGAAGGTCGATCTCATGGAAACTGCCGGTCCGCACCACTGGTATGAATCGACGCGCAACGCCGCGATGCTCTGGATTCGCCACTGGGCAGCCGGAGACGCATCCGCTTGGCCACAGGATCGCGCCGCGCTCCGCCGTCTCGACATCGGCTTTTCGTATGCGCCGGAGAACTCCGGCGTCGCCAACGCCAAGCCCGAGGTGCGCCACGTCACGAAGACCGGACAGGTCATGGACATCCCCGGCGCGCGCAGCGCGTACGACGTGATGAAGGACGAGCTGGTACGGCTCGATGAAAAGCGCGTACCGCCGACGGCGGAGGGTATCCGCGCTGTCTCCGGGATACGTCCGATCTCCGAACTCGCGGCGGTGCCGGCCGCCGTCGTTGAGAAGCCCGCCACGGACGGACGCGCCGTGCGTCTCGTCCTTTCCCGCACCGACGACTTCTCGCCAATCCCGATGGTGGCGTTTCTGCCGAAGAACGCGAGGGGCGTGCCGCTGCTTCTCTTCACGGACGGCAAGCGCACGACGCTTGTCGACGAGATTCGCGCGGCGCTCGGGGAAGGGCGCGCGGTCGCCGTGGCGGAAATGCGCGGCTTCGGCGAGACGGCGAAGGGCAACCATTCGTTCTACGGCTCGAAGCGTCCGGACGAGGAGATGGCCGTGATGGCGATTGCCGTCGGCGAGAACCTCGCCGCGCGGAGGGCGGAGGACGCGGCGCTCGCGGCGCGGCATTTCGCGTCGATGACAGGCGTCGAAAAGGTGGTGCTCTTCGCGCGCGGTACGGCGGCGATCCCGGCCGCGCATGCGTATTTCCTGGAGCGCGGGCTTTTCGCGTCCTTCACGACGAAGAACGCGCCGCCGTCGTGGCGTGATGTGGTGAACAAACCGGAACTTCACTTCTCGTTTGCGGACACCGTTTACGGCGCACTCAAGGTTTACGACTGGACCGACCTTCAGAAGTAATCGCACGATTGGTATCGTAAGTGAATCCTTGGACGTCCTCGCACTTTTTCGAGTAATGGAGTAAACGTCCAGTACGCAGTCAATACATCAACGTGCGCGACACGCCGTCCGGCAAGGCATATTCGGGCGTCGTGGAGAACAACGACAAGCGCGTGCGCGTGACGATGTTCAACGGGCCGAAGCTCGACACTGTCCCCCTCGACCCCGCCAAGGCGCACATCTACATCCCCAACGGGTTAGGACGCCGCCTCAACTACTTCCCGACCGACCAGAAGGAGCTCGGACCGTGGGAGGCGAAGTCCAAAGAGGTCATGAACCTGGAGACGGGGCTGTCCCCCTCGCACTACCTCTCGATGCCGTGGGTCGCCATTGACACGGGAAGCGGCACTTGGTACGCGGCCGTGCATGACGCCCGGGTACGCCTCAAGCGCATCGGCGTCAGGTGGTATAATCGCGCGAAGAGAACCGACGTGCGCTTCCGCCATCCGGTGTCCATCCGCGCGGGCGACAAGTGGGCGCTTCCCGAGACGGTGTTCGAGAAAGTTGACGGCGACTGGCACGCCGCAGCGAAGCGCTACCGCGCCTGGTTCGACTCCGCGCATAAGGCGGTGAGGTCCGCCGCGCCGGACTGGACGCGCGACCTCACGGGCTGGCTGCTCGTGATCATGAAGCAGCAGAACGAGGAGCTGATGTGGCCCTACACCGACATCCCTAAGCTCTGCGACGTCGCGGAGCGCAACGGGCTCAACTCCATCTGACTCTTCGGCTGGACCGTGGGCGGACACGACCACCTCTTCCCCGACTACGATGCCGACCCGAAGATGGGCGGCGCGGAGGCGCTCAAGGCTGGCATCGCCGAGGC
>CACZDG010000043.1 GCA_902779865.1 uncultured bacterium | reverse complement strand
CAGGCCGCGCGCACGGGCCTCGATGAGGGACGAAACCGATATGGTCCCCTTGAAGACGCCCATCGCCTCGGAGGCGGAGAAGAGCCGTTTGCTGTTGCGCACTTCGTCTACGATCTTGTCGAAGCCGATGACGATGGGCCTGATACTCTTCATACGGCCGAAAATCGCGTTGAAGCGTTCGGCAGACGAGCCCAAGGCGTTTCCGACCCGTTGTGCCGCTGTTTGAAGCAGTTTTGCCCTGGCGCCGAGATCATGGACGAGCTTCTGGATGTGGTCGACCGACTTCTTGCCGTCCACGGCGGCGTCAGCGACGGCTTTCATGGCCAGGATGAACTCGTCGCGGCGCGCAAACGCCGTCTGGTGCGTCGTACCGTTGTTGTACTGGTCCTCGTAGGCCTCATTCTCGTACAGAAGCGAAATGGTTGTTGCGATGTAGTTGTCTAGGATCCGGCGCGACACGTCGCTGCGGGCGGTCTCGAAAAGCGACTCCGCCTTGGCGACCTCCTCGCTGCGGGCGGTCTCGAAAAGCGACTCCGCCTTGGCGACCTCCTCCTCGAGCGCCTTCATGATGTCCCTCGCCACCACCATTCGCCCGTCGCCGACCTGGACGCCGTTCTTCCGGATGTCCTGGAGCGCCGCCTTCATCGTGGCGATGTCGCTCTGCAGCGCGTTGAATTCGGCCTCGCCGAGGGTGGACGAAGGATTGTTCCGGAACGCGTCGATCCTCTCCGCGAGCGGGCGGAGCTTCGCGGAGACGCTCTCGTTGACCGCCGCGAGCGCATCCGCCGTGCCGTGCATTGCGAGCGCCTGGCGCGGCATGAGGTCGTTCACCTTGGCCTTGAGAATGGCCGTGATGTTGGGATCGGAGGTCTCTCCGTTTGCCGCAAGATAGACGGCGAAATTCTTCATCTGCCAGGCCAGCTGGTCGATCTCCATCATCCGGCGGTCGCAGATCATGGTGAACTCGTTCACCCCGTTTATCAGGTCTTCGCTGATGCCCTGGTACTTCGAGTTCGCGCTCCGCACCTGTTCCTCGTTCCGGACCACGGCGTTCACAATCTTGCCGACCTGTCCGAGAAGCGCGGAGAGATCCTGCTGCGCCTTGACAGCCGCCGCGACGGCCTTGCCCGCCGCCGTCTTGAGGTCGTATTGTCCGTTCGAGCCGATGGCGGTGGCAAGCTCCCTGCCGGTGAACTTGTCGAGGGCCTTGAGCGTCTTCGCGGCCGTGTCGGCGGTTTTGGCGAGGAGCTTGAACGAGTCCTTGTCGAGAAGCCCCTGGTCCACAAGCGTCTGGAGGGAGCTCTTTATCTGCTTGCGGTCAAGTCCCTTCGTCGAAGCCATGGCGGCCTTCATCAAAAGGACGTCCAGCTGCGAGACCATCTTGCCGACGGCCTCCTGCCTCTGGTCCACCTGCGCGTTCGCGCCCTCCTGCGGGACCTGCGACGACTGAACTCCCTGCGGCTTCGCGGCATCTACGCCGCGAAGGAAGTAGTCCATCGACACGTTGTTGATGTTTACGCCCGTAAGTGGCATGGCAATATATCCTTTCTTTTAGTCACACCTTGTTTACACGCAACATGGCAAAAGGTTACGGCCAAATTATCTGAAGACTTTCCCCGGCGGAAGGAAGATCGTTTTCAAGGCGCGAGATTAGTGGCTGCCAGTCGTCGGCGGAGTCGATCTCTTCGCCGTCCAGACCTGTTATTGCGTACCGCGCGCCGGATTCGTACGCCTCCACCGAAAGCGATGCCTCGCCGTCGTGCAGGAACGATTCGGCGGAAACCGAGTCGAGGAGCAATATGGCCATGCGGATCGCGGCGCCTATTCTGGCGTTGTCGAAGTCCACCTCATCCTCGTCGGACAGAACCCGTGCATACGGCAGACGGTATTCTATGTTCAGCCAGTCCGAGTGCCACGAGAAAACGAAGTACCAGCTCTGGAGTCCATGTCCTTCGACAAAGTCCGAAAGCGCGTTCCCCGACTCCAGCTCGGCAAGCGCCGAGCGAAGCGCTTCCGCAGCGTCGGCGTGCTGTTCGGCAAGCTGCCCGTAGTCATCACTTTTCATGGCGGTGCGTAGGAGAGTATGGACAACCCGAGCCGTTTGAGGTCGATCCACACCAGATGCACTTGTTGCCACCCGGACCATGCCGGTGAATCCGGTCTGGACCGTACGCACACCCGTGTCCGTAACTTGAAGAGCCGCACCATTCACAGTGCTTCTCGTCGTCACGGTGCTCGTGAATCCGGTTTGAGCCATACGCGCATCCGTGCCCGTAGCTCGTCGAACCGCAATGTCTGCATTTTGTTGCCATATTCCTCACTCTTCCGGCTCTTCCCACGGCTCTTCCCTCGGATCTTCCCACGGGTCCCCGGCGATCGGGAACTCGATGACGGCGCTGAAGAACTTGGCCGTGACATCGGTCAGGCTGAAGATGGCGGTCACGGACTGCGTGACGGGCCCTTCGGCCTGTTCGATGTCGAAGATCGAATCGCCATCGACGAAGTTGACGATCTCCTCCGATATCGGACTTTTGCCGAAGCCGACGGCGAGATCATCCGTGCCATAGATATGGAGAACGCCGTTGATGAAACCCAGCGGCTTCTGGCGGTCGAGCCGCACCGTGATGGAGACGAGGCCGTTGGTGACCGCAATGGCAGTGTTGCTGAGCGCACCGCCCGGATTCTGCGCCTTGATGGAGCAGTTGAGCAGGTAGCATTCGTACAGCTTGTCCGTGGCGGCGGCGTCGGTGCCGTCGCAGTACACCTGGTATCCAGCGGCGGTGGCCTTGACCACGAGACGGTGCCACTCGTCATTGCCGATGGTCTTCGTGAGGACGAATTCCTGCGCCGTGCCGTCTGCGGCGTCCTTTGCGTAAACGCAGAGGTTGGTTTCGCTGCCGCTCTGGCTGACGCGCGAATAGACGAAAATCTTGTCGTCGTCGCCCACGTCGGGCACAGAAGCGTCAGCAAGGAGGGGGTCGCCCTTCGTCAGGACGTCGATATAGATGGTGGACGCGGAAGGTGCCGCCCGGTCGGACTGGAGATAGCGGACGATCTGGGCGTCAGTGTCGAGGGAAAGGACGTTCGTGCGGCTCGCATTGTCGAAAGACGGCGGAAGATTCGGCGACCGGGGGACGTCGGCGACGCTCGCATCGGCCTCGATGGCGGCTTCGACCACGTTGCTCCAACAGGCGTCCGCAAGCGGACTATCCCCTTCGAAGTCCGTGGAGCCGGGATAATACTCGGCCTGGACAGGTGCGACGAGGCCGACCATGGCGGCGGCGACGGCAAGATGCTTCAGTGTACGCATTGTATTGGTCCTTTTTGTGGGGGAAAGGGCTTATTGACCGGTAAGCCTAATTCCCCTTGGGTGGAAATTATATCAAAAAAAAGTCTGATGCGTCAATGCAATCGTATCCCGCCCCTTGCATGCACTTCTTCGCTCAACCCTCCGCTACCAAAAAATCCCAGCCTCTGTGCGAAGCCTCTTTTGTGGTTTCGCACGAGCCACAAACCACTAGTCGCTACCTACGGCATCTGTTCTTCGGCGATCTGCTCGATGCGGACGAGCTCCGAGCCCTTGAACTGGAACACGATCTGGTGCAGCGTCGTGCCGCGCGCGAGCGTCGGCACCGACTTGTCGGCGCGGTACTTCGCGAGCTGGTCGAGGGCTTCCTGGTACTTCGCGGCGAGGTCCGCCTCGGAGGCGTCCGCCTTGGAGAACTTCAGCTCCACGAGGTAGCTGTGCGGCACGTCGGCGGAGCGGTAGCGTTCCGGGAAGAGACAGAAGTCGCAGAAGCCGCGAGACAGCTCCATTTCGGGGGCCATGAGGTAGAAGTCGAGGTGTCCGAACTCCGCCTGCATGTAGCCCTGGATGCGGTGCTCGCCCTGGATGCCGCCGCGAACCGGCGTGGTGTCCGCGAAGTCCGCCGCGAGGCGTTCGAGGAACGGACGCCACTCGCCATCGTATGCAAAGCCGGTCGCGAGGTGAGCCCATTCCTGCCAGTTCGGGGAACGGGAATGTTCGTAGCGGCTGCGGAGATAGTCGAACACCTGCCGCTTGACGCAGACGTTCGGTATCTTAAACCAGTCCGCGCCGCGCCGCCGTTCCTTCATCGTGATGATGCCGTAGTAGTAGAAGAGCGAGAGGAAGTTGTCGGGTTCCCTGATCGCGTCGGCGTCGAACGACTCCTTGAGCGGGAAGCTGATCTCGCCCTCGGCGGCGAGGGCCTCGATCGGTGACATGACGTCCTCCGCCCGTTCCGGGTCGATTCGCCGCTGGATGGCGGCGATCGTCTCGAGCTTGTCGTAGTCGGTCGCGATGTTCCGGTCCACCCAGTCCTCGGGCGGATCGCCCGTCTGGACCAGCGCATTCAGGTAATAGAGCGACATGTCGCTGTTGAACACGCTCTCCTCGCCGCGCTTCTTCCGCGCAAAGCAGTAGCCGTCGTACCACGGCTTGATCGCGCGCACGATATCGGCAGGATCGCCGTCCGTGAACATCCCCGTGCCCTTGAAGTCGGTGTACAGCTTCAACACCTCCGCCTCGGAGAAACCGACCATCGAGTTGCAGAGCGGCGACTGTGAGATATTGGACGCGATGTTGAACCCGCTCGTGAGGTCGTCCATCGTCACGGGTGAGACGCCCGTCATGAAGATGCGGTCGAAGTTTCCCTTGAACGACTTGAACCACTCGCGGTAGAAGCCCTGCCCGTGCGTGATGGAGCGGTAATCGTTGCTCCCCTCGGCGCGGAGCATCGCGTTCGTGAAGTTGTCGTACTCGTCGAGCATCAGGTAGAGGTGGTGGCCTTTTGTACGGGCGCGCCCGGTCAGCATTGTAAACTTGTTCGCCGGCGTCTCCCCCTTGAACTCCTGTACGAAATCCACGCCGTAGTTCTCGCCATAGACTGCGATGAACTCGTCAAGGCACTTGCCTATGTAGTTCTCGAACCGCGCCGCAAGCGTGTCGCCATCGCCCTTGTTCACCTGCGAGAAGTCAAGCGTCAGCACCTGATAGCGGTTTCGGTTCTCCGTGGGATTCTTCCCGATGTCGAGGTCGCCGAAGAGCGCGTCGAAATTGTCCTTCTCCGCGAGGTCGTAGTAGCAGCGGAGCATGTTCAGGAACAGCGACTTGCCGAACCGGCGCGGGCGAACGAAGAAAAGGAACGACCCGGACAACTCCAGCGTGCGGATGAAAGCGGATTTATCGACGAAGTAATAGCCCTCGCTCCGAATTCGCTTGAAGTCGGATATGCCGTAAGGAATCTGAAGCGGTTTTCTTTCCACGGCGCGTATTATACCACAATTTCCCCGAAAAGCCAATCCAGCCGCACAAGTTTTGAGGACAAAGGACTGACAACTTCATCCAGAACGAGATGGCCTTCCGGGACTTCGTGTCGCGCACGGCGTCCTTGAATGCAGAGACCACTTCATCGACGGGACAGTGGTCGTACGTCGTGCCGTTAAAGACGAATATGCCGCAGTTCGCATCGGCTATCAGCGCATCGTGGACACTGTCCATGAACTTGTCCGCCTCGCCGGGATCCATGTATTCGTGGATGATCGAGTTCGCCAGGTCCTTAGCGGCGTTCTCGAACGGAACGAGCTGGCTGTCGCCGAACTCGAAGGAGCGCCACTTGCGGATGGACTTCGCGGTGTCAGCGACCTTCGGTCGGTGGATATGCTTCGCGGCTCGGCCTACGGATATGCGGAACGCCTTTCCCGGCACCACCCTTCATCGGCGGCTTCATCCCCGCCTTCGCGCGCTGCTGCTTCCGCATCGCCGCAAGCCTTCTTGTCTTCACGAGTCCCATGACATCACCTCTCGCGTTCCTGTGTCGATGCTATTGCGCCGACGGGGCCCTGTTGTTCCCCACCACTGGCAATCTGCGCGATGAGTTCGTTCGCCCATTCGATGGCCTCCGCCAAAGAACGCTTCGCGCCGCCTTTTGCGTTGGCCGTCCGATAGAGCGATTCCCACTCCTGCCTCATCACAATCCTAGGCGGCCATGTTTGAAGCCTCCTGAACGCGAAAAGCCTCTCGCAGATTCGCCTTGTCGCGGCAAGGTCGATTGGCGTCCTCTCGACGATCAGCTGAAGGTCGATGAGGTCGTGCGCCCGGCGGCTGTTCTGTTCCGTCAGGCCATGGAGTTTCTGCGCGACCTGAAACTCGCACTTCATGAGCGGGATGGAATCGGGAACGGGGAATCCGAGCCGCGTGAAGATTTCAGCCACTTCGCCGGAAAGCGCATATTCCGAATCGTCCGCATCGCCGATTTCGTTGAAACCGACCTCAAGGTCAACCGTACACCACGACTGCCCTTTGTACATCAGGCGAACGGCATACGGCTTCATCACGTACTGCTGCGGGACATCCTTGGGCGTCGCGGGGTTACGCCTGACCACCTCGCCGGTAAAGTCGTTCCACCCATCTTTCAAGCGCGCGGCGAGAGTATCTATGAACTGCGGGATGTCACCGCTACATGCGGTGTCAAGGTCAACCGTCGCCCTCGTGCAGCTCATGCCGTAGCGGAGTTTGAGTCCGCTTCCGCCTTTCACGACTGCCCCGCAGAGCATCTGGCCGACTATCGCGTTTGCCATGATGTCGCGAGTCTCCAACGACTTGTCGTAGCTGCCGAAAAGCCTCATGATGGCCTTGTCGAGGTTGACGCGTGAATTGGGGCGCTTAGTCATTGACGTAAAGTCCTTTCGTCGTTGCGTGCGCCTGTTCCGCGTTGATGAGGTTTTTGGCCTTCGCCACATTGACTGCGTCAAGCAGCCTGTCGAACATGATCATGTGCTGACTGGAGAGAATTGCGCTGCAGACGCCCTGCACCCTGATGCCTTCGATGTTGTCGATGTCGCCGCACGGCGTCCTGTCCTTCACGATCACGCCGCCGCGCGGCTTGCCCCTGTATCTTGCCGGAGTGGCCACGTAGATCACGGATGGATCTGTAGGGCAGAGGTTTCGGATGGCGATGGCGGAAGGTCCCCACAGATAGGAATCGCCGCCGAGGCTTGCCACGGCACAGGCGTATGCGTCCAGCCCGCCTTGGCTTGGAACATACTTGTCTATGCGGTAGAGGCCGTGCGCAATTCGTTCAAGCCGCCCGCGATGCGCAAGCTTTGCAAGCGTCGCGGCGTTTATTCCGAGTGCCTTGGCGGCAGATACGGTTATTAGCCCGTAGTTTCCGATGGCCTCGTCGTATATGGTCTCGTATGCTGTCACGGACGCAATTATACCATTTCCGGCCATTATGCGTCAATGGCAAATGCAAGTATGCCACATATTGACCACAAATGGGCAGTTTGTGCCACAACCACTAGCGACTGTAGGACTCGCGCCCTTCGACTCGCCCGCCCCTCGCACGGCTCCGGCCACGCGCTGCGGTTCTCCGTCCGCTTGATCCCGTACAGAATCAAGATCGCATACGAGCCGGTGCAGGTGAAGGCGTTCGCAATCATGGCATTTCGACCTTCAATCGACTGCACAGGACACGGCCAACCGCCATGCGGACATCATCCGAATTGTAGTCTTCATCCGCCGCCGCCTCAATGTCAGCAGCGACATCATCCAATATCGAATCGGCGACCAGATGAACATAGTCGTTCCCCACTGCGAACTGCAAGGCCGACACAAGATACGACCTCAAGGACTGTTTTTCAGCGTCAGTCACTTGAACTCCCCCATATTCTCAAACGTCACGTTGTCCCACGCCGCAAGAAGATCGTCGACCGTTGGATAACCCCAATCGACAATCTCCGCCGACGAGCCTTCAATATTCAAGACGACATACATGCTGTCCGACCCGTCGACGTCCACCGTCAACGAGCTTCCCTCGCCCTCATACGAGTCCAACTTGAGGATGAAATACTTTTTCATTGCGGAACAAGTGTACCACAAACCCATTCATTTCGGCAACCACAAACCGTTTAGGGTACAACAGGTTGTTCTACGAGTCCGAAACAGGTAACGGCCTATGAACATTCGCGCAATTCTGCAAATGGACTTATGGTTTAGGCACTTGAAGTTGTGATAGCAGACCGTTGCTAAGGGCAAGAGTAATGGCCTGGAGCTTTCGAACATCATCAACACGAACAACTATCCGTTCGCCTATCTTGTACCCGAGATCATTAGTCTTATCAAGATACCTCGGATCAACCAATCCATTGTTGTGTTCAAGCAGATGTCGTCGCTGAAACATGAGATTCATGAATTTCAGTTGATCTGTTGTCACCCATTCAGAGTATGCCTTGCCGGTCAGGCTTTCAAATAATGCACTTCCTTTAGCGAGTATCTGAAAGTCATTCGGCTTTGCCCCATGCCCCCCAAGATCTTCGTACAATCTTAATGCGAACGATTGAAAAGTTGAAATGATGTCTCCGACCGATCTTTCTATTAAATGACGGATCTGGTCTCTGGCAAAGTCAACGCCACCAAATTCTTCAAATACTTTCTTTTCCGCAGGTAACGCATCAAGTGCCTTATTGATATTTGACATTGCACTTGCGAATGATGCTACGACCGTGTTCTCTCCACACACTGGACAAAAGAATGCTGATCCAACAACTGCGTATGACGCGTTACACTTTGAACATACTATATTGCGCTCCAAGGCCTGGTCGAAAGGTGTTCTTGTGTTTATATGCCGATACGGAAAAGACGGTTTATATTCCATTTTGACAAATGGATTGTGAGAGAAGGATCGGGAAAACCGCACAAGCGATTTGTCTATTTGCGAAAGCACCTGTTGCTTTGCTTTTTCCACTGCGATTTTCTTTGCAGCCTTAATCTGTTCTGGTGTATGCCAATTGTCAGATACCGCCTTGTGACCACACATTGGGCAGAACGCATATGCGAAAGTTCTTGCCCAAGGCAATCCTCCTATCTTGGACTTCGGCCAGCAAGAATTCTTCACCTTAAATCTGTATGAACACCTCGGACAAGCTCTGTCTATGAAGCCTTTTTCGTCAAGGCTTAACGAAATCGAAATAGTGGATGTCATAAATCAAATGACCTCATGTACACGTTAGTGATGCCGTGCATATTCTCTCATCTTCTCGGCCTGTGATTCAGTCAAATACAGAAAAGATTGTGGTGGGGTTTTATTTCTACGAAGTCGTACTAACGATAAAGGCGTTTTCAGTACATATAGTTTTCCGATTTTGATTGCGCTTGCTTGTTTCGTCACACTAAAATAGCGCATAAATGTTTCATAATTGATGCCCGCCGCAAGACGCGTCTGCCTCCAAAGTCTCTGCCGTGTTGCTTGAATAATATCAGCAATTCTGAAATAGGCTACAACTCTTGAAACAGGGCGCGTGCAATATATGGCCACCTCGTCTCCCTTCCTGAGACCATTCGGCAGACATTTACGGAACTCAAATCGTTTAGTTCCATTTAATATCAAGTCACAATAGACTTTCTTTATAGAAAGTAGAATCATCATAGTCCCAAATCCTTTTTGAAGAGCTGGCGATATACGCTCTCGGGCATCTCGCGTATGGTCTGTATCTGCCCTGTTATACCATTGTTGAGCAGAGATTTTCTTTCGACAGGTTGTTTCAAATACCGAATCAGACGAAATAGTATTGCCAACACCTCACCCTTACTGATGAATTTTCTCATCTCCTCATGTGTGTATACCGTTCTTTTCGACACAAAGGAAATCAAATCGTCTGCATTAGTAAAACGCTTGATCTTCTCTACAATGCCAACGCTGCAAATGCTCTGCGAATCTTTTGAACGATAGAAGAAAAGCAAATCCCCTGGCCGTATATCCCTTATGGGGCTCTTGCAAAGATACGCCTTCTTGATTGCATTGGATTCACTTGACAAGCCCCCCTGAAACAAGTCCTGATATTGATTTCTATCCGGGAAAAGCAAGTCGTGATAGTTAGGCCTAATTGGGACAATGTATTTCTTCACTCCTATGTCAATTATATGTGGGTAATGGGCAATCGCATATTGGACATAATCATTCCTATCCACCGATCCCTTCCAGATACCAACACGCATATCCTTGACGTAGGTTGTGTCGTTGTTGTATTCGCCGAACTTGGTAAAGCCAAAATCTGTGAGTAAGGAAATGAGGTACCCATGCTTTTCGTCTTGGACTTGAATATAAACGTAATCAAACTTGTTATCCGTCGCATAATTGAAAGCAACATAAAGAAGCCTCTCTCCGTATTTCTTTCCAAGGTCAGCTACTTTGAGGGTGCAGAGTTTCAAAGACCTTCCGCGCAAAATCTCTCCTGCCGTGGTAACTTTCTCGTCACGTTCCTCCTTGTAGATGCACAACGCACCTATAACCTGCCCCGAAAGAATCGCCCACGCCTGTCTGCCTTCTTCAGACTTCCTGTGATACCAATCATTGAAGTCAGGGTATCCTTGTCGTAGAGAATCAAAGAAGATGTCCTCAACATCAATTTCGTAAAGAAACTTCTTTTCCACGAAAACATAGGTCCCTGATGAAACAAAACCATCTGTTCTTTGGGCATTGCGAAGATAGGCAAGGAAGTCTTCGGTGAAGAACACGCGATCTGACAACCCGGCCTTTGCGGCTTTTTTATGTATGCCCCTGTCTTCTGTGACAAGAAATGAGACAGCGCTCCTCTTGACCGAAAACAACAAGATGTTGTCAACCTTGTCATGCTCACTATTTTGTTTCCATCCTAACGTTTTAAGGTCTGCACCAGTAGGGATGGGCGGCTTTTGCAATGGGGCATACTGTTTTATTCGAGACAGTTGTGCCGCCTTTCTCTGCTCATCCTTGTCACGCATCAAATCTTCGATTTGTGCATGATGATAGCAGATGTCGTAGTGAAGTTCTCTTGCAATACGAACCATGTCGGATAGTGTGTCTGGCAGAACTTCTCCGGGAGTCTCCAACGCGATGAAGATATTTGTATCAAAGAGGACCTTCATGTCTTACAATTGTCCCCCATGGCACTTCTCCGATAACGCAACTTTAGACAAAATACATCCATGACGCTGCTCGCCTTATGTGTTATCGCCAAAGTGGACCAATCCAGCACCACGTATCGAAACATGGTGTCGTGTTCCACAGCCGATGACAACATGATCGTCAAGCGGGATACCGACCATCTTGCCGGTTTCGATGAGTCGTTTCGTCTCCAACAAATCTTCATCGCTTGGCATGGCATCGCCACTTGGATGTGTGTGAGCGATGATTACGGATGCTGCTCCAAGGCGTATCGCATGGCGGAATATGTCGCGGGGATGAAGCGGCGTTGCGTCGAGGACACCCCGAAACACAAGCAGCGGTTCGCACAAAAGCCGTCTTTGCGTGTCGAGATAGAGCGCAAATGTATTTTCTTGCTTTTCGTCAATACCGGCGGACAGGACTTGTCGCACAACGTCATCGGAAGTTTCCACTGCACGTTTGAATGAACGCTGCGATGTTCGGACATTACGTTTAACAAGTGCAAATGCCGCCGCCAACTGAACGGCTGCAACTTTTCCCACGCCAGGAACCTTGGCGGCGACGATCTGCTGCCATGACGCATCTACGAGATTTGCCGCACTACCGAAGTGTCTGATGAGCCTATGGGCAAGGTCAATGGCACTTGATCCTTTTTGACCTGTTCTAATAAGGATAGCAAGAAGCATTGCATCCGGTATTTCCTTTTGAGGATCGGCCGAACGCATGAACGCCTCGCGTGGACGAGACTCAAGCGGCAAGTCCTTGATTTTGAGTGTTTCAGCCATTGTCGATCATTTAACGTAGCGGCACCTAACTGTTTTTCTCTTTTGCCGTGTCGATGTGTTCTTCTTGCGAGCTAAGTATTTTCGTTTCCGTTCAAAAGCCAACATAAGCTGAACCATTCTTGGCTCACGCACATAACTTTTGGCACGATCTCTACCGAAATTTTCTGGGACTTTTTCAGGACAGTAATTAATGTATATCTCCGCCATTGCCTGTGCTAATATCTTGGCGAATGCAGGGGGAACGGCATTCCCGATCATTTTATATTGCTCACCCATGCTGCCGATAAACTCGTAGTCATCATCAAATGTTTGGAGGCGGGCGGCTTCCCGGACTGTCAACGTTCTGCATTGCGAAGAGTCCGGGTGGATATGACGAAAACCATCTTTGTACAGATGCGCAGGAATAGTATTACTCTGCTCATCGCGACGCAGGACATAGTATTTATGAATATTACTTTTCTTTCCAGTAATGCGGGTGTATAACTCCTTGAGTTTCTCGATTGAAGTGTACTCAAATCTTTTTGTCTCGATGTCTTCAGTGAGCAACTTGAACACGGCAATATCTCTTGCGCTTTGACCTCTTGGGGTATGATTTGGAACGATAGTGTTACCTTGCAGACGATAAATAACCTTTTCTCCCTCAACTGTCGGTTGAAATTTTGGCAGATCACCAATGGCGTCTTGAACGGTTCTCTTTTCTTTGTGGTAAGACGGCATTATGTTGCTGTAGAAATCATCAATAATCTTTTGATGATTACTTGGGAAGGACTTGATTCGTACCCCAAGAATTATTATTCTTTTCCTGTTCTGTGGAATGCCATAGTCGGGCAAAGAGAACACCGCCTGCCTAAAATCGTCTATGACCGCATAACCTGCCTCATTGAATTTGGATTTAATCTTGTCCGCAATTGGTGTTCCATCGGGCGCAGCAGACAACATCCCAACGACATTCTCAAATAAGAAGAATTCAGGCTGGTAATGCTCCACCACCTTTAAGTAACTCTCAAACAAGTAATTGCGGTAGTCATCACGCATTCCATTTTCATCACGAATACGTCCGGCTAATGAGTATGCCTGGCACGGAGGCCCCCCTATAAGAACATCAACCTGCTTCTTGTCTACTAAAGCGTCCAGTCCCCTGCTAACACCATATTCTGTATCAGAATATCCGTGAAACAACTCATCAGTACGTTGTATGTCGAAACGCAAGACCTCACGGTCTGCGTTGTCATGTCCCCATTTGGTTTTCAATCTTTTAACGAGATTCTTACATGGCGCGGACTCCCATTCAACGCAAGCAAGAGTATCAAAAAAACCGCTTTGTTGAAAACCATCCATCAATCCACCGCAACCGGCAAACAAATCAATTGTGGACAACTTCGCCATATTACCTCTCTATCAGACTGATTAGGTGCTTTGCAAGAGCGTATCCAAGCAAGGGCGGAACCGCGTTCCCTACTTGCCTGTATTGTTGGGTTCGTGTTCCAACAAACACAAAGTCATCGGGGAAAGATTGTAATCGTGCGCTTTCACGGACTGTTGGAATCCTGTTGTATTCATAATGAAAATAATTCCTGTGCCCAGTATCAATCGTTCTGGATGGTTTATGGCCATCACACCGAGTCCACGCCATATGAAACCGTCTATGCTCTCCTACGCCTTTAGGCAAGTCTTTATAATTTCCTCCTTCCGGAACTTGCGCAATCACTTTCTTCACGAAATCTTTATGCTCCGTAGCGGTGTGATTCGATAGAACGTTACATTTACCACGCATCTTCTTTTGATATTCAGTCCTCGCCTTCTGACAGTATGAAGAAATCTCTGTACCCAGATCATCTATTAACGGCGGCAAATCATCAATCGCTTCACGACTAGTCACGTAATGCTTCGAGTCAACAACTGGTTCTGGGAATGACACCTCTCCATATTGCTTCTGAAGCCCAATGAAAACAAGTCTGCGCCTAATCTGCGGCACGCCATAATCAGCTGCACATAAGACTCGGCAATCAATGTTGTATCCAAGCTTGCGAAAGCGCTTAAGTATCTCATTCTTCACCTCACCCTTGTACAAGGTTGCCATACCTGGTACGTTTTCAATAATGAATCCCTTCGGCCTGAAAAGTTCAACTGCCTTTATGTACGATAAGTACAGTTTGTTTCTCTCATCATCAAAGTTCCTAGGACCTGTCAAAGAGAAACCCTGACATGGCGGCCCGCCAATAATAAGATCAACATTCCGGTTATCGATTATCTGCGCCATTTGCTTGAATGTCGGTGCATCGGCAAGGCTTCCTTTCAAACCAATCGCCCCAGGATGGTTCTTCTCAAAAGTATTCAATGCCGCTTGGTCAATATCAACACCGAGCAGTACATCACAACCGGCATCCATAAACCCCTTCGACAAACCACCACAGCCAGAAAACAAATCAATTACATTCATCTCACTGCCCCTACTTTGAACTTGACCTTATTTGTGCAAAATGTTCAAAGATATTTTTCCGATGGTATTGAATGTACTCCAATTTGGGTTGGAAAAATGGTTCCTCCGGCATGAAAATAGGCTTTTTGTCATACGGGAGCAACAACGGACTTGGTGCCTTTTTCGACACCATAACATGGAAATCATCTGTCAACGCCAAAAAACCATGGTCAAACGCCCAATGGAAATCTCGACACAAGGTCATCCCATTACAAGGGAGGAAAGGTCCTCCATGTGATTTCGGACGTATGTGCGCCGTCTCCAAATTATTCATATCTTCATACGCAATCACCGTACCCGTTATCGCGCACTTGTGCTGATAAGCGACAGACACAAAATCTCTAAACTGTTTTTCAGTAAACAATTGAGATATGTCCGTCTTACTGTTCGCGATGTACTTAACATCATCCTTAGCCACCTTAACTGTTTGTTCCGCTTTAACTACCTTTGCGACAGCATCCTCAAACTCCTTAATCACGCCATCATACACAGCATAGTTGCCACTTCCTTTTAACCGATTAGCGTTCAGACACGCATCGTAAACTGCATACATCGGATCACTAGGATTGGCATAGTCAATATACAACCCATTATCATAATTGGTTTCATCAACCATCCGAAGAACAACAATGCCGTTTTCTTGATACATGAGTCGGCCGCCTTGAAGCTCCCGGTTCAAATATAGCCGATACTCATTGCGTGGGTGTGCCGCTGTTGAACCATGGAACTTATCATTATGATAAACGAAGCGGCAGTATACCTTGTCGTGGGTATAGACTGGGTAAAAAGCCACTAACCGAAAATCATTTTGCCGAGTCTCAGACAATGGCGGAAAGAAGGACAACACCTCTGGCTTTATAGCCATTAGCAGATACTGTCCTCGCTGAGGCCCGATAGACAGCCCCATACTACCAAGTTCTTGATGACCACACCTTTTCAATAGGTATCGCATACCATCTCCTTTTACATTCTATAACCTTAAAAGCGTTCAACATGGAGACATACCCCTCCTCTAACTTGTCGGATAATTCGCCAAGCTTCAGCATATCAGGTTTTGACCTGCGAAGTTTCACTCTCTCGTCTGTCTCTCGTTTGCGAACAAAAAGGCGCACCTCTCTGTTCTGGTTAGAGGGGCGCGCCTATGCCACGCACTCTTGAAGGCCTACCACAGCCCGCTCAACTACCTGACAAGGCGACACCCCAAGGGTAAAGGGTATCGTCTTGCAAGCCACGTGTCGGCGTTTCAGAGGTGGTAATTCTCAAGAGACAAGGTTTGCAATTCGCTGGCCGATCCTGTCGGCCCTCCCGACGGCGGGTCTCGTCACCGGGCTATCTTGCAACGTTCTTCCAAACGAAGCGAAATAAGTATACCAAATCGGCGGCGCGCGGGGAAGCGCGGACGAAAAATTTGTGGGTCGCCGGTGGGTGGCGGGTGGTGACAGACAAGCGCCTCTGTTGGGCGCCCGCCCGTACGCACGATCGGGGTGCGTTCTCCCTAGGACTAGGGTGTACGCTCCCTAGGACTGGAGTGCGATCTCCCTAGGACTGGGAAACGGTCTCCCTACACGGGGTGAACGATCTTCCTACACGGAGGGTTTCATCCCCCTACACGGGAGTTTTGACTTCCCTACACAGGAATTTGGGACCTTAACCGAACCCTTTATCGGCTTTGTGTCACCAGTGGTGTCACAATTTACATGCCGTTGCAATGTGCGATGATTTGATAAGGTCATCGAAACCGCATACTTTTGACAAGCCGTGCGGGGCTACGGACGGACGTACCACTTCCCACGCATATTTTCAAGTTGCTGGACCGTTTCAATTGTAACGGTATTGGTTGGGATTGCAGCACGAACCATTGTCGTGAACATCGTATTTGTACCATCTTTCTTGAATCCAACGTCATACAGAACATCCATGCTGACATTAGCGACATCTGCCGCCATCACAAACTGCGATTCTGCACTCACGTGTGCAGAATCTCAATGTCTAAGGGAACGACATATAATTGCCTAAAATCCAACAGGTTGCGCTTCAAGTCAACGACCGATTCCCCCCAAAGGTGCGTTGTGCTCTTTTATGGAATGGCGGGACGCCTCGCCCTACCATGCGGCCGCGCGGGAGCGCGACCCTACCGGGATAGCGGCCCCAGTTGGCGGGCGCGGCCCAATCGTGCGGATTGTCCCAGACAACGTTCTGGAGGTCGTGCCAAGACGCCTGACATCAACCTTCGGCAGAAACGCCAAACGCGGGGTACTTCGTCTGGAATCTGGAGATTACGTCCGTACGCAATTCACGCACGAATTCCAAATTCAACGTAGTCATACTCAACATGATTGCGTTTCATCCGACATGCGTCCAGGTATGTGGCATCAGACTTTCTGTCGGCCCCTAGGGTGTATTCGATGGACAAGAGTGTGCGATAGTGCGCAAGTGTTTTCTGCGAGGAGAGGACGTAACGCCATTGCTGGCGGTTCGCCCTACGGGTGTGACCGCAACAGACGGGTCAGCCGAATTTGGATTCAACGAGGTCTTCGCCTTCGTAGCGGAGCTTGAGGGTGAAGAAGTCGTTTCGCTCGTCAAGGGCCTTGAGGAAGAGTCTGTCCCCTTCCCACATTTTCTTCGTGAGCAGTTCGGCCTTGGGCAGCCACACAAGTTCGCCTTCGTCGCAGTCGGTGAGCGCGCCGGCGAACTCCGTGCAGGTGAAGAGATGCATGTATTCCACGCCCCATTCATCTGAGACGAACGTGACGAGCCCGCGAAAGCGCGGATTGAGCATGGTGAGGCCCGTTTCCTCCTTGACCTCGCGCAAGGCGCATTCCTCGGGGCTTTCGCCGTACTCGAACTTGCCACCCACGCCGATCCACTTGTCGCCGTTTTCGTCGTGCTGCTTCTTGGTGCGGTACAGGATCAGGTAGCAGCCATCCTTCTCGATGTAGCAAAGCGTGGTCAGTCTTGGGGCCACGTTATCCATGTCGTTTGCCATTTGTTCCCGCCTTGGAATCTCTCATTGAGTTGACAACGCCGTCCCTACCGGCGCGAGAATAACCAGTCGCCGGACGTCATTCCGTAGATGACGTATGCCAAGGCGGCAAGGTTGAGCACGACCATCACGAAGAACACAATCCGAAACGATGTCTTGATGCTCTTGTGGCGCAGAAGCCTTTGCGCAAGCCAGGCGCCGGGCCAACCTCCAAGCAACTCGAACGTATGCAGAGTGGATTCGGGCGTACGCCACGCACCGCGCACGGCGGCGCGCTTGTCCGCCGCGTAGGCGATGAACGTGACAAGGCTCATCACGAAATACACCGTGGGTATCAACGCCCACGGATGGGCCACATACCAAGACAAGACACCGTTCATGACCGCGTTCCTTGTATGTCGAGCACGCGGACGTAGGACGCGGCCTTGCCGCTCCCGTCCGTGTTCGTGGCGAAGATGAAGTCTGTGAAAGATTGCCTCAACATGGCGGAAGCAAGTATATCAAATCGGCGGCGAGAGGGGAAGCACGGACGAAGATTTTGTGAGGTGCGTGGTTAGTGGGTGGTGGCTAGTGGGTAGTGGGTAGTGGGTAGTGGCGTCGGCCCGCTCGGCTAGCGGGCCCTACCAGATATAGTCACGCCATGTTTTAAGAACTAAGGGCTTCAAGGATACGCTCGGCCCACTCCATTGAACGGGAGAACTGGTTGAGTCCGTACGATTCATTCGGGGAGTGCATGTGGTCTTCAGGTTGCCCGAAACCGACGAGCAACGGCGCTGCGCCGGAACAAGCCTTTAGCGTGGACACGACGGGAATCGACGCTCCGTCCCACTGGTACACAGCGCCGCGAGGGTCTATTTCGCCCAGCACGGACGCCGCAAGGCGGAATACGGGCGACGCGAGCGGCAGGCGGAACCCTGCGGCACCTCCGGTGAGGTCTTCAATGAACAGCTTCATCCCGCGCGGCGTGTGCTGACGCAAATGCCGCTCCAGCGCCGCCATCACCTCATCCGGGTTCTGATCGGGCACAAGCCTCATTGATATCTTAGCAATCGCACCGGCGGGAATCACCGTCTTAGAGCCCGGCCCGCCGTAACCGGTGTGGATGCCGTTCACCTCGATTGTGGGACGGAACGAGTTACGTTCCGTGAGCGTGAGCCCCTGCTCCCCGCCAACCGGAGGTACGCCAGTGATCTTCTCGTACTCTTCCGGCGAAACCGCAGCGGCCTCCGCCGCCTCGCGCTCTTCGTCTGTCGGCGGCACGACGCGGTCGCAGAATCCGCGCACGGCAATCGAGCCGTCTGGATTATGCAGGCTCGCAATCAGCTCCGCGATGCCCTGCGCCGGATTGGGCGCGATTCCACCGTGTTCGCCGCTGTGGAGGTCGTAGCTCGCCGCCTCAAGGCGCACCGTGAAATGAGAGACGCCGCGCAGCCCGGCCACAATTGCCGGACGCATCCCCGGTGCCGCGCCGGTATCGCACACGAGCAGTACGTCCGCACGAAGACGGTCCTTGATCGTGGGCGCGAGCGCAGTAAGCGCGGTGCTTCCGCTTTCCTCCTGCCCTTCCAAAACGATCTTGATCGTAGGGACGTTCCCGGTGTGCGACTTCAGGAAATTACGCATTCCACACAGCGAGGAAAAGAACTGTCCCTTGTCGTCCTGCGCACCACGACAGTACACGCGTCCGTTGTCCTTGAGCGTAGGCTCGAACGGAGGCGTCTCCCATGCGTCGAGCGGATCCGCCGGCTGCACGTCGTAGTGTCCGTAGAAGAGTATGACCGGTGCGCCTTCGTCGCCCTTGCGTTCTGCGAAGAGAATCGGCGGAGTGCCGAGCATCTTCGGAGCCTGCATCAATTCCACAGCAAAGCCCTGCGGTGCGAGCCATTTCTTGAGCCATACGGCGCAGTCAACGCAGTCCTTCAGCCGCGTAGGTTCCGCCCCTACGGTCGGAAACCGCAGGAGTTCAAAGTATTCCTTGAGAATCGACTCTCTCTGTTCTTCGAAATGAGACATAACCAATTCCTTTCTAAAGCAAGTTTCACACGCCTGTGGCTCGGTCTGAAAGCCCCGCGCGCACAAGCGCGTAGCTTCGTCCGCCGTCCGGTGCGATCACGATGGCCGCCGAATCCAGAAAACGCGGCCAGTTTCCCTCGTTGAAGCGCTCGACCGCGCCGCGTGCTGCGAGAAACGCCGCAATGTAGAGGTCGTGCGTGGCGAACACAGCCAACGGCGCGGTGAAGTGATCGACGCACCATTCCTCCAAAGAATCGGACGCGGCGTTAAGGTCGGCGAAGCCACGGCCCGATCCAGTCGCGAAATAGTCGAAGCACTTTCCGAAGAAGCTGCCGTCGCGGAACTCCTCCCAGATTGCATGGGCGTCGGCAAAGTAGAACGACCCGTTGCCAAGGCATTCGTAAGTGGGGATTTCGGGATGCTCGATCCCCATTCCCTCCGCGATGCACGAGACCGTCATCACCGTGCGGCGAAGCGGACTTGACGCGAACTGCACCACGTCGGCGAACCGTCGCAGCTCATTGCCGAAAGCTCGACTGGTGGATTGTCCTTCCTCGGTGATTGGCAGATTCCAGCCAAACGACGGATCCTCATGGTCAATGTGCGGACGCTCGGCATGGCGCGTCATCAACAATACGCGGTTGCCGCCGCGCAGAAGCGCACATACGTTCTCTAACGGCATCTCGCCCGTTTTTTCAATTTCTAACACAGGGAGTTTCTTCGCTTATTAATGGTGGCGAGAGGGGGACTCGAACCCTCAACCAGCGGATTATGATTCCGATGCTCTACCATTGAGCTATCTCGCCGAAAGAACGAATAAGAGTGTATCAAAACCCGTCCCTTCCGTCAATGGGGAAATTACGGAAATTGCAATCGCGCACAATTTCGCCACTTCCCCTTGAATGGCGGAGAGTGAGGGATTCGAACCCCCGGACCCTTGCGGGTCAACGGTTTTCAAGACCGCCGCGATCGACCACTCCGCCAACTCTCCGTATTCGGCGCGCTCAGCGCGCCCAGTCTGGGAAACGGGTATATTATACCACAATTATTCCCGCGTGCGAAGTACTCCGTCGAGGAATACTGCGCAAACGTCAAAAGTCTTCGGATCAAGCACGGCGAGGTCGGCGATGTAGCCCTTCTCCACCTTGCCGAGTTTCTTGCCGAGACCGAGGCCAATCGCCTGGTTCCACGACGTGACGCGGATGATGTCCTTGAGCGGGAGACCGGTCACTTCGTGGATGTTCTTGAGGCCCTTGTTCATCCAAAGCGTGGAGCCCGCGAGGTTCCCGCCTTCCACGAGACGCGCCTCGCCGCCCTTGAGCATGACCTTGAGCCCGCCCATCTCGAAGGCGTAGCCGTCAGGCAGGTGCGAGCAGCGCAAGGAGTCGGTGATCATCTGGACGTGCGCGAGCGAACGCTTCGTGAAGACGAGGCGCAGCATGTCGTCGCAGAGGTGGATGCGGTCGCAGATTACCTCGGTGTCGAGGTCGTCGATGAGGAAGCCCGCGCCGACCATGCCGATCTCGCGGTGGTGGAGCTTCGTCATCTGGTTGCAGAAGTGCGTCATGTGGCGGAGGCCGTTCTTGTAGGCGGGCATCAGCTGCGCGAGCGTTGCGCCGGTGTGTCCGCAGCTCGGCACGATACCGTTCTTGATGCACGCGGCGGCGAACTCGGCCCCGCCCTTCATCTCGGGCGCGTACGAGACCTGCAACACGGGCGCGATCTTCGCGATCTTCAACACTTCCTTGATGTCGGGCTTCCGCACGAACGCGGGGTTCTGCGCACCGCAGCAAGCGGGGTTGATGAACGGACCCTCGAGGTGAAGCCCGGGGGCTTTCGCGAACCGCTGGTTCTTCTGGTACGCGGCTAGGTGCTTTGCGGCGGCGACGAGCGTCTTGTTGGCGACCGTGAGCGTGGTCGGCAGGAACGTGGTGCAGCCCTCCGCGAGCTTCGCCTCTGCGATTTTCTCGATTGCCTCGGGACGGTCCTCGTCGCAAACGTCGTAACCGCATGCGCCGTGCAGGTGTACGTCGATGAAACCGGGCACGACGTACTTGCCCTTGGCGTCAACGACGGTGTCGAACGTGCCGGGGACGGCCTCGCGCGTAACGGCCTTTATCTTGCCCTTCTCGATGACGACGTTCGCCTTCTTAAGGTCAACGTCTGGACTGATCACATGTGCGTTTTTTATCAGCGTCTTCATTTTTCCTTTTCCTCCTTTGAAACACTCTCAAGCAAATCCGCGACCTTCGCGGCGGCGTCGGGCACGGCTACGGACTTCATCGCGCGCGCCTTCTGCGCAAGTTCCTCGGGGCACTTCATCTTGTGGAAGATGTAGTTTGCTAGCGCACGCGGGGTGAGTTCGTCCTGTATTCCCTCGTCCGCCGCCTTTGCCTTCACGAACGCAAGGGCGTTGAAATGCTGGTGGTTGCGCAGCGCGGTAGGCAGCGGGATGAAGAACGCCGGCTTCCCAAGGAGCGCAAGTTCAAAACACGTTGAAGCCCCAGCTCGGGCAATGACAATATCGGCAGTGGCGAACGCACGGCCCATTTCGTGCTCGAACGCGCAGACGCGCGCGTTGACACCGGCCTCAGCGTACTTTGCCTTCACGACTTCCTCGTCTGCCGCGCCGGTCTGGTGTATGACGCGCAGTTCACGTTTGATTCCCCTGCGCCCGACCTCCCTCTGCACGAGCGAAAGCGCCTGCACCGCAAGCTCGTTCACGCGGTGCGCACCCTGGCTGCCTCCTGTGACGAACACGCAGAACGCATCAGCGGGAATGTCGTCGAAACGAGGCTGCCCCGCGATTTCGGCGCGGACAGGCAATCCCGTGACGACGGTGTTTCTGCCGCGAAGGTATTCGGACGTCTCCTTGAACGTCGTCGCCACCACCTTCGCGTAACGGGCGAGGAAGCACACCGCACGGCCAGGCACGGTGTTCGCCTCGTGCAGAACCACCGGCACGGAGCGCGAAGCCGCCGCGAGAACGGGTGGGAGGCTGGAGTACGAGCCCATCGCCAACAGCGCATGCGGACGGAAACGCTTCATTTCGCGCCCGCAGCGGATACGGGACATGAGCAGATGGAAGAAATTGCGCGGACGCAGCTGGCGCGCGCCCGTCGAGAACACGGGGCCGTCCCAGCCAGCGAGCACGGAATTCTCAATCGACCGGCCAGACACCCACACGACCACTTCGTGTCCGCGTCTTTTCAACTCCCGCGCCACGGCAAGGCCAGGGAAGGTGTGCCCTCCCGTTCCGCCGCATGCAACTATGAATCTTTTCGCCATTTCCGCTCCGTCTATTCTGTATGAATGTTTCTATAGCACAACATCTAATTGCGGCAAGCGGCACGCATGGCAGCGCGATCGGCGTGCAGACCCGTCCATATCTCAAATGACTTCGCGCCCTGTGCGACAAGGAAATCCAGCCCGTCAGTAGCCATGGCACCAGCCGCTTTCGCTGCGGATGCCGTGGGTGGGAACGTGACGGTGGGGACGATGTCCAACACGAACTGCCCCGAGTGGAAACACTCCGGCGGCAAAGCGCTCGGCTCGCCGGGATGCAAACCCATCGGAGTGGCGTTAACAACCAACTCGGCAACTGCGGCGGATTTTCCCCATGCGGCTTTACGCTCGTCTAGCGACGCACCCGCTCTCGGCTCCGCAAGCGCGGTCACGAGCGTACCAGTGCCAAGCGCATTGAGTTTTGCGGCAAGCGCTGCGACGCGAGCGTCATCGAGGTCCGCCAACACCAGCGAGGCTGCCTTCTCGTAGCAGCACGCCGTCGCAAGCGCGCTCCCGGCGCCGCCGCAGCCGACGATGAACACCGACTTTCCGGCAAGCTCGAAACCGTTTCCACGCAGTCCCTCTACAAAGCCGATCACGTCTGTGTTGTATCCGGTGATCGTGCCGTCCTTCTCGAACTTGAGCGTATTGCACGCGCCGTATCGCGCCACGCTTTCATCGACGCGGTCAAGAAGCGGAATCACGGCGAGTTTGTGCGGTACCGTCACGTTAAGGCCGGCGTAGCCCTCGCGCTGTTTTCCGCGTACGAACGCCTCGACGTCCTCCGGCGCAACGTCGAACTTCTCGTATGAGCCGTCGAACCCTATCGACTCGAAATTGGCCCGGTGGATAACCGGGGAAAGCGAATGCGCCACGGGGTGGCCGATTACCGCGAACTTCGTCATGTCAGCCCTTTCTGCGGGACATCACCTCTATCACGTTCACCTGGTTGCGCAACTGCAAGATGATCTGGTCAATCACCCTGTCGTTGCCAAGCACGTCGATCTTCATGCGCGAGACGGTGCCGTCCTCCGTGGGACCGACGCTGAGCGTCTGGATGTTGTAGCCGCGACCGGAGATGAGCCCCACGATCCGGGCGAGGACACCCGGCTTGTTTTCCACGTAGCAACTCAACCTGTGTATTTCTTCTTTCATTCGAAAATCATCCCTTCCACCGGCTGTCCACCCGGCTGCATCGGATACACGTTCGCGCGCGGCTCCACGATCACCTCCACGAAGGAAGTTCGCCCTGAGTTGACCGCCTTGCGGATGGTCGCGTCAAGTTTCGCTGGGTCGATAACGCGGTAGGCGTCCGCCCCGTGCGCCTCGGCGAGTTTCTTGAGGTCCGGCAGGTAGTCGTACTTGAGGTCCTGCTCCAAGTGTTCGTTGGCCATGCGGCCGCGCACGGAGAGGATTGAACCAGAGTAGCGCTTACCGTAGAAAAGCTCCTGCCACTGGCGCACCATGCCGAGGCAGGCGTTGTTGATCACGATGAACGTGACAGGCAACTTGTGCTCCACGGCCACGACCACCTCCTCGAACGTCATCTGCGCGCCGCCGTCGCCGCAAATGGCAACCGTCGTATGGTCGGGACGCGCGATCGCCGCGCCGATGGCGGCGGGGATGCCAAAGCCCATCGTGCCCATGCCGCCGGACGAGATGAAGTGGCGCGGACGGTTATGACGGAAGAACTGCGCGGACCACATCTGGTGCTGGCCCACGTCCGTGACCACCACGGCCCTGCCCTTAGTGGCCTTGTCCACGGCTTCAATCACAGCCTGCGGCATTATCACGTTTTTGTGCATCTGCTTGTAGGCAACGGGACGCCGCGTTTTCCATTCCTCTATCTTCGCGAGCCAGTCGGCGTGCTCCGCCGACTTGATACGCGAGTTTACCGTGGTGAGCACGTCCTTCACGTCCGCCACGATTCCGAGATGGACGCGCACGTTCTTGTTTATGCTCGCGGGGTCGCAATCCACGTGGATGATCTTTGCGCGCTTCGCGTAGGCGGCGAGCTTGCCCGTGACGCGGTCGGAAAACCTCACGCCAAGTGCTATCACGAGGTCGGATTCGTTTATGGCGTAGTTCGCCGCAGCCGTGCCGTGCATTCCGGCGAGGCGCAGCGAAAGCGGGTCGTTCTCGTCGAACGCACCGAGTCCCATGAGCGTAGTCGCCACCGGAATCTGCGCCTTGTGCGCGAGGTTCGCCACGTCCTGCGCGGCGCCGCTTGCAATCACGCCGCCGCCCGCGTAGATCACCGGTCGCTTCGCCTCGTTGACAAGCTTCGCAAAACGGGTCATCTGCGATGACGTTGCCGTGGATTCGGGATGGTACGCCCGCAACGACACGCGTTCGGGGTAACGCGCCGACGTAAGCGCACGCTGTACGTTCTTCGGCATGTCGATTACGACGGGGCCGGGCTTGCCGTGCGTCGCGATGTAGAACGCCTCGGCCACGATCTCCGGCACCTCGTCCGCGCTCTGCACAAGGAAGCTGTGCTTCGTGACGGCGCGGCAGATGCCGTTCATGTCCGCCTCCTGGAAGGCGTCCGTGCCGATCTGGTCCAACGGGACCTGTCCCGTGATGCACACGAGGGGGATGCCGTCCATGTTGGCGGTGGCAAGGCCGGTGATGGTGTTGGTGGCGCCGGGACCGGATGTTACGAGGCACACGCCGGGCTTGCCCTTCGCGCGGGCGTAGCCGTCCGCCATGTGTACGCTGCCCTGTTCGTGTCGTCCAAGAACGAACTGGAACGGCGCTTCAGGGAGGCAGTTGAAAATATCTAGGACGGCACCGCCCGGATAGCCGAACAGCACCTCCGTGCCGGCCTTTGCGAGCGAATCCACGAGCGCCTGCGCGCCCGTCACCTGTTTTTCAGTTTGCTTCTTCATTTTTTCCTTGCGTTCTGCTCAATCCATGCCTGCGCGTTGCGGTCGCCGCGCACGGCACGGGAGCGTATCTTCCACTCCATGGAAAGCTTTTCGTCGGGCCTCACACCCTTGCCGAGATGGTAGCATGTGGACAGGTTCTCCATCGCGGGCGGATACCCAGCCTCGGCGGCACGCTTGAAAAGCCTGTAGGCGGCCGCAGCGTCTTCCTTCACGCCACGCCCCTTCCACAGCGCAACGCCGTATGCGTCGATCGCCTCCACGCATCCGCCGTCCGACGCCTTCTTAAGCAGCTCGGCAGCGCGAACATCGTCCTGCTCCACGCCTTCGCCGCGCTGAAGCGCGAGGGCGAAGTTGAACTGCCCGTATGGGTTCTCGTATGTGGCGGACTTCTCAAACCACTTCGCGCTGAGCTCCAGGTCTTTCTCCACAACTCGCCCCTCGCGGAAGAAGAGTCCAATGTTGTTGATTGCCTCTGGATGGCCCTTCTCTGCTGCAGACCGGAAGCAGTTGAACGCGCTCTGGTCGTCGCGCGGAGTGCCAAGGCCGCGTAGGTGGCACATTCCAAGGTTGTAAAGTCCGTTGGGGTCGTTCTGTCCGGCCGCCTTTTTGAAGTACTCGTGCGCGAGGCCGAGGACACGTGCGACTTCGTTCGTTTCCGACATCTCGCCTATGGCACGTGTCACGAGGTACGTGCCCCATGCGTTCTGCGCCTGCACGTTGCCTGCATCCGCAGCACGGTGCATCATGTCGCGGTCGTTGGTCTCAAGCGAAAGGAGATACCATGCCATCGAGTTGTTCTTCTCGTAGGCGAGCTTCTTGATCCTGTCGCGACAGCCGTCCAGATACTTCTTCCGCGTCGCATCGTCAAGTTGCGCCGCTGGCGGCGGGGACGGCATCTGGGATACAAGCGCCAGTACGAATGCGTAAACCGGGCGCCCCTCCTTTGCCGCCGCCGCCACTTCCTCGGCGGCTTCGGCGTATCCGCGCACCGAACCCGACGCCTTCGAGTTCAAAAGGCGCATAATCGCGTTCTCAGGGCTCGCCAATGCACAACACGCCGTCGCGCAGCACGCCGCCACGCATAACATTCGGAGCATTCCCATCATCTCACACCTCCTTTTCGATCACGCGTCGAAAGCATCGCAGGCGACACCGGCATCGACTTACCAACGATCTGCGCCGTACGACTACGCCAGTTCTTGCGACGCGCGCAAACCGTCATCGTACGTCCTGCCGCGCCAAACTTCCACCATGGCGGACGCTTCAACCCCACCACGTCGAAACCGTCCTTCAGCAAATCGTATATGCCGCGCTGCGTGAACCCACCGTTTCCCGAACCCGACTCGCAAACCGTAAATATCAGGCACCCGCCGCCCTGCAATACGCGGTGCGTCTCGCGCAGGAGATTCTCCGCACGCACGCGGTCGCCGTCAAACATGGCCCCGCAAAGCACCACCACTTCGAACTGATGGTCGTCGAACGGCATCTCCCCGCCGGTTCCAAGTTGGAGCACGGTCTTTGGATCAATCGACTCCGCCACGCGAGAACGCGCTGCGGAACCGTCCTCCACGGTCATCCACACCCCAGGACAAGACGTGCGAAGCAACTGCGACACTGCCGCGTCTCCGAATCCAATATCCACTCCCGCGCGCACCCGCGTGAATCTGGCGGACAGCTCCCCAATCGCCGCCGCTGCGTATATATCAGGTTTATAGCTCAATGGACGTCTCTTCTCTCGTGGCGAGATCCTTCATTTTCGCACTTCCGTTCGCCACGTCGTCCGGACCGATAAACACCGCCTTAGCACAGCTGGACGCGCCAGCGTGCGCAAAGAACTGCTTTGGCTTCTGCTTGCGGAGCGCGAGGTTCACGCACTCTCCCGCCGCACGCAGCTTCGCCGCGAGCGCGAGCGCCGCGTCCCGCTGTTCGGGGAACATGAAGCCAACGTACACGCCCTTCTTCGCCTGCGCGGCGTCCGCGCCGAGACGCGCCTTCAGAAGTTCCGTCACCACCACGTCGCCGAATCCGAGGCCCACCGCCGGAGTAGGTGCGCCGCCAATCGTCGTGAGCAGGCTATCGTAGCGTCCGCCGCCGAAGATCGCGCGGAACTCGCCGGCCGTGTCGAAGCACTCGAATACGATGCCAGTGTAATAGCTGAGGCCGCGGATCACCGCGATGTCGAACTGCAGCTGGTCTGCGAAGCCCGCGATTCCCGCGAGACGGAACAGCTCGCGCAGACGCGCCACGGCGGGCGACTCTGGCGCGACGAGCGCCGCCGCGCCGTCGAGCCCCTTCACGTCAAGTAACTCAAAGGTCTTAGCGATACCGGCGTCGTCGAGGCCACCCTGCTGGAGGATGTACTTGATCTCCTCGTCGGGAATCTTTCCGCGCTTGTCGAGAGCGAGGAACACGCTTGCGTGGCGGTCCTCCGGAATGCCGCTCGCCGCGAGAAGCTCCGCTAGGAGCGCACGGGACGAAACGTGGATGCGCCAGTCGGCGTCCGAAAGCCCCATACGACGCAGGGCGTCGCACGCCGCGCCAAGCACCTCCACCTCGGCAAGGACGCTTTCCTCGCCGATGATGTCCATGTTCCACTGGTAGTGCTCGCGTTTGCGTCCCTTTGTCATGCGCTCATAGCGGAAGCACTGCGCGATTGCAGTCCACTTGAGGGGGAAGGAAAGCGAACCCTGCCGCTGTGCGACCATGCGCGCAAGCGTAGGCGTCATTTCCGGACGCAGCGCGATGTGGCGCTCGCTCTTGTCGAAGAAATGGTAAATCTGGTTCCCGACCTCTTCGCCCGCCTTGCGAGCGAGCAGGTCGTAGCTTTCCACAACGCACGAATCATACGGCTCGAAGCCCGCAGCGTCCGCCGCAGACCTGAACGCGTCAAACACGCGGTTGCGCCACGCCATGTCCTCGGGATAGAAATCCCGCATCCCGCGCGGCGGCTCAAATGAAATCTGTCCTGCCATATCTCTTTCCTTCTCCAAATGAATGGGCATATTATACCATAAAATGCCCGTTCATGGAATTTCTTTTGAAAAGACGGGGGGTTAATCCGCGCCGATTGCGAGACAGAAGCCGCGCAGCCGGTTGTAGGCGTTTAGGAGGTCGAGCTCCGCAAGTACGCCGGCCGTGCCCGCTCCGCTGTCCACGCCCACACGCAGTATCTGAACGCGACGCGCTTCGAGAACGCGTTCCTTCACCTCTTCGGAAATTTCGTGGCGCTCCGACGCGTTCGCAACGCCCGTGCGCAGTTCCTCCGGCGTAAACTGCGCGAGCGACTCGATGCGGTCGTGGATGTCGAGGATCGTCGCAAGGTCGCCGCCCTGCGGAACCTTGCCGGCTTCACGTAGCCGACGCAGAGCCTTGACGACGTTGCGTATCTCGTCTGAGGCCGACTCAAGAACGTCCGCAAGACGAAGAATCCGCTGCTCGAGGCGGGCAGTGGCCGACGAAATGCGCGGAGACATGACGCGTCCGATGAACACCGTCACCTCGCGCTGCACGTTGTCGAGCACGTCCTCACGTCGGCAGACGTGCCTCTCCGACTCCTCCACGTCCTTCCCCGCAATGGCCAGACGCGCGTGGGCGAGCATGTCCAGAACGCTTTCCGCCATGAACTCGATCTCCACGAAGGCCTGTTCGCATGCGATGATCGGGCTTGTCACGTTCGGGTCCAGCACGGAAAGGTGCGGTTTCTCCTCGGCCTTTTCGGGGATGATGCGCTCGATGAGGCGGGCGAACGGTCGAGCGAACGGAAGGATTACAACGCCACGCAAGAATGAAAACAGCGTATCGACCACCGCTATCGGCAACATGATGCGCGGGAACAGTCCCTCTGGCGTAGGCGTGAACGCCGACGGGAACACGGACCGCACGAGCGGTGCGAACACGGTAAGGACCAGCGGAAGGAACAGAATGGAGCCGATGATGTTCATCAGCGTGTTGGCGAGGGCCGTGCGCTTCGCGCCGACCGGCGCTCCAATGGACGCAAGCCATGCGGTCGCGGTGGTGCCGATGTTCGCGCCAAACAACGCTGCGATTGCGGTCTCGCCTGTGATCAGGCCCTCCGTGGCGAAAGTCATGAATATCACGATCGCCGCCGCTGAGCTCTGGATAACCGCGGTAAACACCATCGACACAAACGCTACCGCCGCCGCCGATGCAAGTGAGGTTGCGGCGAGCGACCCCAGCGCCGCACTCAGTTCCGGCGACTCGCGTATCGGCGCGACGCCCTGTTTCATGAAGGCCATTCCGAGGAACACCAGCCCCAGCCCGATGAGCGCAAGCCCCACGTGCCTTATGCGCCCGCGCCGGAATGGGAAATACGTTAGGCTGCCGATTACGGCAAGCGCGAGGCCGAGGATCTCCGGACTCGGCGCGAACGCCATCAACCACACCGTCGCCGTAGTACCAATGTTCGCGCCCACCAGCACGTTCACCGCCTGTGCGAGCGACATCAGCCCGGCGGTGACGAATCCCACCAACATCACCGAAACAACAGATGAAGACTGCACGACGATTGCTGATACGATGCCCGTCACGACCCCTGCGGGACGGTTCGTCGTGGTGAAGCCGATGATGCGCCGTATGCGCTCGCCGCTCGCGGACTGCAATCCGTCGGATAGATGGCGCATGCCCAGAAGGAAGAGGCCGAGGCCACCGCACAGCGTTACGACGATATTGAACATCTGGTCCATGTGCTTTCCAATTCTATGCGGGGCAGCGATGAGCGATCGCCCGCCTGAGCGTGAGCGGATCGGAATACGATACGCCCGAATCGGCCGGCAGCCCGAACGCAAGGCGCGTCACCTTCACAGGCGACGATGCAGACGGAAAATCGCGCAGCGTCTCCACGATGTAGCCTGCCGTCGCATCTCCTTCCATATCAGTGGAAAGCGCCAGCAGCACCTCGTCGAACCCTTCGCGCGCGATGCGGTCCTTGAGCTCCGCGATACGCAGTTTCTCGGGTCCGCAGTGCCGTACCGGCGAGAGCTTCCCAGCGAGCACGTGATAACGCCCGTGGAACGCCCCCGACGATTCGACCGTCACTACGTCCGCAGCCTCCTCCACCACGCACACCACCGAGCCCTCGCGCGTCGCGTCCGTGCAGAACGCACAAGGGTTCTCGCCGCGTACCGTAAACGCGCCGCACCGGGAACAGGCGCACACGTTTGCGCGCGCGTCGCGCAAGGCGAGCGCAAGCGGCTCCAGCAGGCGCTCCGGCTCACGCAACAGCGCAAGCGCGGCGCGCCCCGCGCTACGGTGGCCAAGGCCGGGCAATCGGCCGAGGCTCCGCACGAGACTTTCGATTGGCGCGAGCATCACTGCCCGAAGAGACCGCCAGCTCCGTCAGCCTTCATCATCTGCGCCATCTGCTCCTGCGTCATCTTCTTAACGCTCTTGAGCGCGCCGTTGATGACGTTGAAGAGCATGGTCTCGAAACGCTCCGTCTTGCCGGACGACACCTCCGCCCACGTATCGGGGGCGATCTTGATCGATGTTATCGTCATGTCGCCACGCGCCGTGGCGGTGATGCCGCCGTTAGAGTATTCGGCCGATATCTTCTCGATCTCAGACTGAATCCTCTTTGCCTCGCTTCGCATCTGCATTACCTGCTTTACCTGGTCGAAGAATCCCATTTTACTTTACTCCGTGTTTTTTTGCTTTGTATGAAATGATTCTCGGCGTCGTCTTTAGAAGGCGCGCGGCCACCGAGATGCGACCGTTCGCCTTTGCCATTGCCTGTTCGAGTATGGCCTTCTCGAAACCGTTCACGAGGTCCGCCCAGCTTTCGCCGTTCCAGACGTAACGGGGACGGGACCGTTTCGCCGCCCAGTGCCGCACGGCAAGAGGGAGGTCTGCCGTTTCGACGGACTCGCCGAAACTCACCATCTCCGCCTCGCGCGCGGCGCGTTCCTTGTCCGCGGGATTCTTCCACGGATAGGCGTCCAGCGTCGCACGGGCCTCGTCAGACCAGCTTCTTTCCACTAAGCTCCTCGTAAGCCTTCACGTAGATCTCGCGGGTGCGGGCGATTACGTCGTCCGGCAGCACCGGGCCCGGCGGCTGGTGGTTGAAGTGGATCGAGTCGAGCCAGTCGCGCACGAACTGCTTGTCGAGCGACGGCGGATTCGCGCCCACCGCGTAGGAGGACTGCGGCCAGAAGCGGGAGCTGTCCGGCGTGAGCACCTCGTCCGCGAGGATCAGCGAACCGTCAGCGTCCTTGCCGAACTCGAACTTCGTATCCGCGATGATGATGCCATGCTTGAGGGCATAGTCCGCCGCCTTCGTGTAGAGGCCAATCGTGGCGTCTTTCAGGAGCTTCGCCGTGTCCGCGCCCACAAGCGCCTCGGTCTGCGCATAGTTGATCGCCTCGTCATGGTCGCCGATCGCCGCCTTCGTGGTGGGCGTGAAGAGCACCTCGTCAAGCTTCGACGCGTTCTGGTATCCCTCGCGGAGCTTCTGTCCGTTGACCGTGCCCGACTTCTGGTACTCCTTCCAGCCGCTGCCGGTGAGGTAACCGCGCGCAATGCACTCCACCTCGACCATGTTCACCTTCTTAACGAGCATCGAGCGACCGCGCAGATCGTCCTTCACGCACTGGAGCGCGGCGGGGTACTGGTCAACGTCCGCCGTCACTAGGTGGTTCTTCATGCCGAGGAAGTCTAGCCAGAAGAGTGAAAGCTGGTTCAGCACTTTGCCCTTGTCCGGCACGCCGCACGGAAGGATCACGTCGAACGCGCTAATGCGGTCCGTGACCACCATCAGGAGAGTGTCGCCGAGATCAAACACATCACGCACCTTCCCGCTCTTCGGCGACGGAAGGCCCGGTATGCTCGTTTCAAGCAACGCATGGTTCTTGTCGTATTTCATCTGATAATCCTTTCAGAAACGGGTAACATTATACCACAACACTGTTCGCGCTTCCACCATTTTCGCCAGAAACGCGAAGAACCGCCGGATGTCCGGCGGTTCCGCGCATTCACGCTGTTCCGGCACTTCAGCACACGCCCTGGGCGACCATGGCGTCGGCGACCTTCGTGAATCCGGCGATGTTCGCGCCCATCACGTAGTTGCCCTTGTGGCCGTACTTCGCGGCGGCCTCGTAGGCGTTGTCGTGAATCGCCTTCATGATGCCCTTGAGCTTCGTATCGACCTCTTCGCGCGTCCAGCTGAGGCGCTCGGAGTTCTGCGACATCTCAAGGCCGGAAGTGGCGACGCCGCCGGCGTTCGACGCCTTGCCCGGCGAGTAGAGGATCTTCGCGCCGAGGAACGCCTCGACTGCATCCGGCGTGGAAGGCATGTTGGCGCCCTCGCCCACGAGCATGCAGCCATGCTTGAGGAGGTAGGCGGCATCCTTGCCGTTCAGCTCGTTCTGGCGCGAGCACGGGAACGCGCAGTCAACCTTGTCCGCGACCTGCCACGGATTCGCGCCCTTCACGAACTTGCCGGCCTTGGCGAGCTCGCTCAGTTCGCCGCGCTTCACGTTCTTGAGGTTCATCACCTGCTTGAGGAGCTTCGGCGTGAAGCCTTCCTTCACGTAGAGCGTGCCGCTGCGGTCGGAGAGCGTCACTACCTTCGCGCCGAGCTGCATGAGCTTCTCGGCGGCGAACGACGCCACGTTGCCCGAACCGGAAATCACGCACGTCTTGCCTTCAAGGGTATCGCCCTTCACGGCGAGCATGTTCTCGGCGAAGTAGATATCGCCGTAGCCGGTCGCCTCAGGACGAATCAACGAGCCGCCGAACGAAAGCCCCTTGCCCGTGAGGACGCCCGTCCACTCGTTTGCGAGGCGCTTGTACTGCCCGAAGAGATAGCCAATCTCGCGGCCGCCCACGTTCATGTCGCCCGCAGGCACGTCAGTATCGGGACCGATGTGGCGGAAAAGCTCCGTCATGAAGCTCTGGCAGAAACGCATCACTTCGGCGTCACTGCAACGCTTGCCGGGCGTATGGGGGCTCACCTTCGGGTTGAAGTCGGAGCCGCCCTTGCCGCCGCCCATCGGGAGCGTGGTAAGCGAATTCTTGAAAACCTGCTCAAACGCGAGGAACTTCAGCACGCCGAGGTTCACCGTGGGGTCGAAGCGGAGGCCGCCCTTGTAGGGGCCGATTGCGCTGTTCATCTGGATGCGGTAGCCACGGTTCACGCGCACGATGCCCTTGTCGTCCACCCACGGCACGCGGAACATGATCACGCGCTCGGGCTCCACCATACGCTCGAGAATCGCGTTCTTCTCGTACTGCGGGTTAGTCTTGAGAACCGGATCAAGCGTGAGGAGCACTTCCTCCACCGCCTGCATGAACTCCGGTTCATTGCCATTCCGCGCGGCCGTTTCCTTTAGGACGCGCTCAACGTATTTGCTCATTTCTAATTTCTCCTTGTCGAGTGGACACTCCACCCTTGGTTATTCACTAGCATAATCCGTGCCAGTAAAAAAGCAGCGCTTTTCCGGTGGATAATCGAAGTTAAGCCAACACGCTTTACATAGTACGTAATTACCGAGTAACCAGCTTTACACTGGGCGTAATGGCCTTCGGATTTTTCGGAATCTCCGGGGTTGCCGAATTATCCGCGCCCTATCGCCTCACGCACAAGGCGATCAACGTAGTTTGGCATCACTCCCTTATAGTTGATTTCGACTGCACCCTCTCCTGCAATCAGCTGAGCTATCCTATTCAAAACACAGGCATCGAAGCGTGTCATGGGCTTTTCGGCCGTCTGGTATGGCCATGCGGCTGGTGCGAGCAGTAACAGCTTGCCATTGGCCGTTTTGTCAAATAGCATCCCACCGGGTTTGTATAGCGGCGAAAAGCCCATGTTTTTCAGAGCGATAATATTCGCACCGGCGGCAAATGCGAGGCGTGCGATTTCGCGCTCGCCATCTGATATGCACGGTGAAACCAAAACCGCCCCGTGCTTCGCGGCAGCGAGCAGTTCATCGCGCTTTTCCTCAAAGGCCGGCGTCGTGAAGGCGGCAATGGGATTGCCATGCGCATCGCGCGAGATTTTCTTGCCGCCGCCTGGTTTTGGCTGCCGACTATAAGCGAAAAGCGAGCGTGAGCACTGTACCTGCAACTTAATCGGCACTTCAAGGAGGAAGTGATTGCCAATGGCAGAAAAGTGAGCTGTGGTTTGCTGTGCCAACTTCACCTCGAAATTCCGCCTAACCTTGAAAAGGTTCGGGTTAAGCCGCTTCATCGCGAGCCGGCGGGGATTATCGCGAAGGTAGCGAAACATCGCATCAAGCTGGCCTTCATGAAAAAGGATCATATCCTGAAAACCCTCGGCCCAAAGCCCCGGCCCGCCAATCGCCGCCTTTGAACTGCCGGTCTTGAATCCACCTATCAGATTGCCAAGCGGCTTTTCCATCGGGCGTAAAACCTGCAATATGAAATGCACGTGGTCTGGCATCACCTGCATGAAAAGCGGTTTTACTTCCGGATGGTGCGCAGCGATATCAAGCCACTCGCGCATAACCGCCTCGCCAGCCGGCGAGAGGTTGATGTATCCGGCGGCTACCGCCGCCGGCACAGAACAGGGGGCTGCCGCCGCCGGCACTGAAATGACTTGCCCGGTGTTTCGAGCGGCCTGTTCTGTGCTTGGAGCGGCCTGTTCTGTGCTTGGAGCGGCCTGTTCTGTGCTTGGAGCGGAAGCTCCAAGTTTCAGTTTCCCCAGCGCCTGCGAGCGGCGATCGGCCAATACGAGTGTGATCATGTATATGCAGGGCTGGCGGTAATCCCAACCTCGGCATCGCCTGAGCATAGATGGCTTCGTCTCGCACCGGAAGCCCTCGCCAGGCCGATATACGGCGATTGTTTTTTCGCCAACGATTTCACTTTCTTGCTTTTCCATACCTTAATCCTTTCCCGGCTTTGGCCGGCGCGGATTAATATAGCAAAACGCCGCAAGGAAGTTGCAGCATAACGGTATGCGAAAGGTCTATTTTTTGTATAAGTTTTGTAAAAGGATTGTATAAGGGGCCACTACGCTGCGCCTGCAATGCGTACGGCGGCCATATACACCAGCGTGCCAACCACAATGGATAGAAGCGGATTGCGCCGCCATATCTGAAGCCCCACCGTAACTGCGGCCGCTATGTAGGGGCAGGCCGTTCGCCACTGCACCCCGGCAAATGAATATACTATCAGGCAGGCGATTATCACGGGCGATACGAACGCACCGAACTTCTCGACCCACGGCGGCAGCGGTCCCTTCCGCGCACCGAAAAAGAGAAACGGCAGCGCACGAAGTCCGAAGTTGACCACGAATCCGGCCGCGACGATTCCGGCCATGTAGAGGATTTCATTTCCCATGGCGGATGAACCCCCTGATCTGATCGGTGAATATGACGAGGAAAAGAGCAAGCATCGCGAATTCCATCCCGTTCGTCCAACTGCGGATGGCATCGGGATCGACCATCATCCCGAGCAGCGCCACGGTGACCGCGCCGGATACCACGCCCGCAATCCAATATGAGTGGTTGAGCGCCGAAAGATACGTACAGTAGGCAAGGTGCGCCCGAGGGTCTTTGATCGGCGACGCCACCTCAAGCGCGTAGTTTTCATCGGTCAGCATGAGGATTAGGTAGCACTTGTGCAGGAACGGCACGTCCTTCCACCGTCCGAGCATCGAAAAGCCGTAGAAGGCGTAGCGGAAGTTTACCGCGAGCGTCATGAGCGCGAAAGCGAGGATGGAAATGCGCGCGGCGATGTGCGGCACGCCCGCGATGCTCATCGTGCCCGTGACCCACAGCGCGCTTGAAAGAAACCCCCACAGGGGCGCAAGCACCACGTTCCCTTTCGCCGCAAGCAACACGCCCGCGACGAAACCCATCGTCGTGTAGCCCATCAGCACTGGCAGCGAATCGCGCAGCGCCAGACGGAATATCCTTGCACCGCCCATACAGCAGTCCTACAGCAACACGCCCTTCGATGAACCTTCCCCCTCGTCCCACCAGCTGCCCTTCGTGGGCGAGATGCGGGCGATGGCCTTTGTGGTAAGCTGGATGCCGCGCGCAGTCGCGCCGCGAAGCTCCACCACCGGACGCTTCTCGCCGCCGCCCTTGTCCACGAGCTCCAGCGGTTCGAACAGCATCTGGTGTATCTTCTGCCCCTTCGCGGGTTTGAACTTCACGTAGAGATTCTCGGGGCACCCGGCCTCGAAGAAGAGCAGCTTGCTCTTCGCCGGAGCGAGGCGGTATTCCTTGTTGCTGATCATGCCGCCGAACGTGAAACGCTTGATGTACGAGAATCCGTAAAGCGGCTCCTCGTAAACGCAGGAAAACTCCTTGTCGCGGTCTTTCTCGGGGTTGAAGACGAATACCTCAAGGAGGTCCTTATCGACGAAAATCTTGTCCACCGGCGCGGACATCTTGTACCGCCCGTCCTTCCACACGAATACCAGCTTGTCGAGCGAGGAGCACTTGAAGAGTTCGTCGCCCGTCTTGAGCCCTGCGCCGACGAAGTGGGTTTCCTTGTCGTAGCGGATCGTGAGCTCGCTCGACGTGAGCTTGCGCACGTCAACCTGCTTGAACGGCGCGGTGGACACCTGCGTGCAGCGCGGGTACTTCTTGTGGTAGTCCTTCACGAGTCCCTTGAGGTACTTCACCACGAACGCGCGCAGATGCACGAGGTTGTCGTTCACCTGCTTTTCCTCGGCGAGGATGTTTTTGATTTCGTCGCGGTTTTTGTCGATGTCGAACTGGGAGATGCGGCGGATCGGAATCTTGAGGAGACGCTCCACGTCGTCCATCGTCACGTCGCGGCGCAGTTCGGCGCGGAACGGCTTGAAGCCGTCGATCACGGCCTTCTGCACGCCTTCGTAGGTCTTTTCTTTTTCGATGCGCTTGTAGATGCGCTCCTCCACGAAGATGCGGTCGAGCGTGCGCGCGTGGAAGAGGTCGTCAAGTTCCGCGAGCCTGATTTCCTGCTCGCGCCGCGTGAGGGCCATGAGGCGATCCACGTTCTTCTGAAGGATCTGCGTGATGGTCATCATCTTCGGACGCCCCTCGTCGAGCACGATCGGGCGCGAGGAGATGGAACGCTCGCAGTCGGTGAAGGCGTAGAGCGCCGTCTTCGCCTTGTCCTGCGACTCGCCCGTGGCGAGCTCCAGCTCGATCTCCACGTTCTCGGCGGTGAGGTCGTGTATCTTGCGAACCTTCACCTTCTTCTTCTTGATCGCGTCCTCAATGTTGTCAATGAGCGAGTCCGTGGTCTTGCCCCACGGGAGCGCGGTGATCACGAGCTTGTTCTTGTCGCGGTTTTCGATGACGGCGCGCACCTTCACCTTGCCGAGACCATCCTGGTATTCGCTCACGTCAACCACGCCGCCGGTCTGGAAGTCCGGGTAGAGCTGGAACGGCTTTTTCTGGATGAGGGCGATCTCCGCCTCAAGAAGCTCAATGAAGTTGTGCGGCAGGATGGAAGTGGCAAGACCCACGGCGATGCCGTCCGCGCCCATCATCAGGAGTAGCGGTATCTTCGCCGGAAGGAGCACGGGCTCCTCCTTGCGTCCATCGTAGTTTGGCACGAACTCCGTCGTCTTCTTGTTGAACACCTCCTTGCGCGCAAGGTCCGTGAGACGACACTCGATGTAACGCGTGGCGGCGGCGGGCATTCCCGTGTAGAGGTTACCGAAGTTTCCCTGCCCGTCGATGAGGTAACCCTTGCCCTCGCCCCACAGCTTGTTCGCGAGTACCACGATCGCGTCGCCGATGGACGCATCGCCGTGCGGGTGGTACTGCATGGCGTGGCCGACGATGTTCGCCACCTTCGTATACTTGCCATCGTCCTTTTCCCAAAGCGAGTGGAGAATGCGCCGCTGCACGGGCTTGAGGCCGTCCTCGACCGCCGGAATCGCGCGCGAGCATATCACGTATGCGGAATACTGGCGGAAGTTGAAGTCGAAGAGGTCGCGTAGCGGACCATGCCCCGTAAGACCCGGCGGCGGGTCCACGCGCTGGGTAGATGGCACGGACGGCGGAGGTGGTGGTTCTGACGCAGCCTCTTCTGCAACCTCCGGCTCTGGTTCGGGGACAGGCTTCTTCGCAACAGGTTCGGGCGTAGGACGCTGCTTCTTCGCGACAGGCTGCGCCTCTGCGGCGGGCGGCTCCGGCGCAGCGAAAATGTCGAGCGAGTCAAAAAGACTCGGCGGTTCGTTGTTCTTACTGTTCTTGCTCATACTATCTGTTCAAACCGAAATGGCAAAATCTCATTCCGTGAAACGACACATATTATACCATAATTTAGTGATGTTATGTTGGGTGAAATGAACGCACTCGACGCATTGAGCGGCACACTGACTTGGAACGCCGCCATTATTCTCTGTGCCTCTGTGTTAATCATAGGCGGAACAATGTAGATGGTGGGGCGAGCCGTCCCGGCGAGCCGCCCACCACACCGGCGGAAACTCCGCTTCCAGAACAGCCGCTACACAAGTTTTGGTGGGATTATTTCCGGCGGCGGAAGTCCCACCAAAATTTTGGGGAAGCTTTTTCCGGCGGCGGAAGCCCCGCCAAAATTTTGGGGAAGCTTTTTCCGACGGAAAAAGTCCCACCAAAAACTTGGCGGGACCTCTTTTGGGCGCGGAAACGCCGCCCAATTTTTAAAACTACCTATTTTGGCGGTTTTAAGCGTTATTTGGCGGAACTGGTTCTAGCTCTTCGTGACGTTTTCCGCCCTGCGAGGCGATGGTCTTGAACTGCGAAACAAGCGCGGAAAGCGACGTCACCGCCGCTGCCGTCGCGTCGGACGGCATCACGCGGTCGAGCGCATTGACCGTCGCGAAGACGTCCACGACCATCTCGGCGACCGACTTGCGCAGCGACACGGTGGTTTCGCCACCTTTCTCGGCTTCGCGCCCGATGCCCGCGTCCGTCCGCGCATTGTACTTCTCGGACAATGCGTCGTTGGCTGCGGCAAGCTCGCTGAGCGCGGCGGTCAGCCCAATGAACCCAACCTCGCCGCTTATGCTGCCCTCCTTTTCCAGAAGGTCGTACATCAGGCCCTTGATTTCCTCCGTCTCCTTGGTGAGGGGGTGGGCGTTGAGACCCTTGTACGGGGCGAGCGCGGCCTGCACGCGGCGGGCGGAGAAGTCGAACTCGTTATCGCCGTCCAGCTCGGAAAGCGTCTCTACGAACTTCCAGACGGCGCGGAAGATGATGTCGCGGCGGGAATCGAGCTTCGCGATCTCGGCGGTTTCGCCGTACTTGCGGGACTCGTTGATGAAGTCCGTGAGCTTCACGTTCGCGGCGTCGAGGGTCGCGAGACGGTCGCCCAGCGGCACCTTCGCAGCGTCGAAGCCATGCGCGATGCGCGAGACTTCCTTGGAGTAGTTGAGGAACTCGCCGTTTTCGAGCTTCCCGCCGCTCCATTCGGGTATCTGGTTTCTCTCTGACATTTGCTGTCTCCTTTTTGGTTTG
>CACZDG010000042.1 GCA_902779865.1 uncultured bacterium | reverse complement strand
GATATCCACCCTGCACGGCGCGACACCAATCTGGAATATCATTCCATATTGCGCGAATTCCTCGGGCTTCATCTCCGACACCGGCGCACCAAATTCGGCAACAGCGGCATAGACTTTTCTTGCGTTATCGGCATTCATGTCAAATCATCCTACACGCTCTACACGGCCAACAACAATACGCTCCGCGTCCGTGGGGTATGCAGCCGAATACCTCATTTTGGCGTTCTGCCGCCTCGACATATCCACTTCTCCTATCATCGCTTCACCCACGTACTACACCTCAATACTTCCCTTCAGCGACTCCGCCTCTCCCCTATATGGGGTACGCTTTTCCCTTGTACGAGGGTTTGAGTTCCCCTGTACGGACTTTTGACATTCCCTGTACGCGCAAACATCCTTCTCGCTATTTCTTCCCATACGGTTTTGCCGATGTATCGTCATCTCCACCAAATCCTATCCGGCGACGAGGCAGGGCGGGTGGCGGCAATAGCGTCTGGATTATTGTCTCCACTCCCTGTTCCATCTGCGACAATCGCTTCTCATGGTTCGCCAAGTGTTTCTTCATGTCATCAAGCTCACGGTTCTCGACCTTTCCACGAAGAAGATATGTCTTGATTACGTTTGTCGCCCAGATGCGAAACCGCGTCGCACGCTTGGAATTGACCCGATATCCTACTGAAATCACAACATCAAGATTGTAGTATTCCAATGTCCTTTTGACCTGACGCCCACCTTCAATCTGAACTTGGGCAATTTTTGCCCAAGTTGCCTCACGATCCAGTTCGTCAGTCTTATACACATTCCGTATGTGCTTGCCAATGACGCTCCTATCAACGCCGAATACCATTGCCAACTGCTGCATCGTCAACCAAATGGTGTCATCCGCAAGCCTCACATTCAGTGCAGGACATCCCACGGGCGTATAAACAATCATTTCATCCACTTTTAACTCCTCTCTGGCCAATGACCTGCTCACTCACAAGCACATCCACCCTCCGCCTGTATGTGGTTGTCACATTCATGGATATTCTACAATTGCTAAAGACGATTCTCGGCAACGCTCCGCGCCCGCAACGCTCCGCGCCCGTGGGGTATGCAGCCGAATACCTCATTTTGCAGCAATTGACGTTCTCTGTTCCTTGCCGGTGCATAGTGCGCCAAACAAATTACCGGATATTTTAACCTATCGGTTTCGCCAAATCAAGCAGAATTTAGCGGCTAGTTTAGTCGCTAGTGGTAAAACGAGAAGTTCACGTCCTGGTGCAGCACCTTCGTGACGTACGGCCGCGACACTTTCATCCTCTGCGCCAGTTCCGTCTGCGAAATGCCCAGTTTCTTCATCCGCTTGAGTATCCGCCGCAGAAACGCCGATCCTATTCTATATATCGCTATTCTATCTATCGCTTTCATATTTTCCCAGCCGTCATCATGGACGAATCACTTTCCTGCATCTGGCTCTTCCCCTTGACGGCACCATGGGGAGTGGCATGTGCAAATTTTGCACATACCACTTCGCGCACCAATTCCCCCTCTTTGAAGATATTGTTGATGTGCTTCGTTATGACAGACCGATCTCTGCCAAACAACTGACACATCTGGCGTTGCGTCAGCCACACCGTCTCTCCATCCGTCTTCACCTCAAGACGAACATTCTTCTCGCCTTCCTATACAACAATCTGCTTATCCATGCCACATGTCCTTCAAAGGAGTTTTATGCAAATTTTGCAAAAAGCTCCAGTCAGGTTTCAGAGCCTCGCCGACGAACCCGCAACCGATTATGCCGACTTTATCGTTGCCTTTTCCCTCTACTGCTCAACAACCACAAAGACGCCTCAGGTATTCGCCGTACGTCGATTTGCCGTAGCCGTCGGCAAGAACATGAAGCTGTTCATCATTTATCCAGCCATAGCGCCATGCAATCTCCTCGATGCAGGATATCTGGAGTCCCTGACGCTCGGTAATTGCACGGACGAAATTTGTTGCATCGGCAAGGGATTGGTGCGTACCAGTGTCGAGCCACGCTATCCCACGCGACATCTTCTTTAGGTGCAGCCTTCCCTGTTTTAGATACATGCGATTGAGATCGGTAATCTCATATTCACCCCGTGCGGATGGTTTCTGCTGTGCGGCATATTTCACAACGTCGTTCGAATAGAAGTAGAGTCCGACCACCGCCCAATTGGATTTTGGCTTGGACGGTTTCTCCTCAAGTGAAATCACTTTGCCTTCTAAATCTATTTCTGCGACGCCATATCTCTCTGGGTCTGTTACGCGGTATCCGAATATAGTCGGTTCTGAAAACCTGCTTACCTCCTTGAGCATTCCAGGAAGATCGGCTCCATAAAAAATATTGTCACCAAGCACAAGGCAGACATCATCATCGCCAATGAAATCCTGGCCCAATACAAACGCCTGCGCGAGTCCATTCGGGACTTCCTGGACCTTGTACGAGAACTTCATCCCCAACTGCGAGCCATCACCAAGAAGCCGTTCAAAGTTCGGCAAATCCTGTGGCGTGGAAATAATCAACACTTCCCGTATGTCGGCAAGCATGAGCGTAGAGAGAGGATAGTACACCATCGGCTTGTCATACACCGGCAAAAGCTGCTTCGAAACAACCTTCGTCAGCGGATGCAGCCTCGTCCCCGCCCCACCTGCAAGTATTATTCCTTTTCGTGCCATTCTATCACCTTTCTATTCGTCCTACCCTGTCACCAAACTTAACTCTTGACCTTCACCACCGGCTTTCTCGATATACTCCACGACCATGGGGTATGCAGTCGAATACCTCATTTTGCCGCTATTGTCTTTATCTGTTCCTTGCCGATACATAGTGCGCCAAAAAAGTTGTTTGACATTTTAACATATCGATTGCGTCAAATCAAGCAGAATTTAGTGGCTAGCGGCCTCCAGTTGCAGGAAGTCGCACAAAATATTCATCAAATGGATGTATCCGCAGATAAATTATATTTTCCGTGTTTTATTTAGATATATAGCTAAGATCACCTTGTACATTTTGGCACATCTGCGTCGCACTTTTTGCGACAGAAATGGGGCAGATTGTACATAGATTTCTACCGCATAATGTCATTTTGACAGGGTATAAACCAGATGCGTCACCGGGTCCATGCGGCTCTTCAGGAGTTCGTATATCTTGTCTGGGAGGTCGAATGGCACCGATGGCGGACGACCTCTGGGGTTACCTGTAGCGCGATGTTTCATAGGTTTGTCCAGTTGCTAGTGGTTAGCGGATTGGGGTTCGCCGTCTTTCGAGGCGGAGAATAGCAATGCGTAGATGAGTACCACGGCAAAACAAATGGCCGGTACCGCGAACGATGCGCGGATCGACTGGCAGGATATCTGCAGATCCATGTTGCGCACTGCGTCGAAGCCCGGCACGAGCGCGAACCACGCGGATGATTCGGCCCCAGCAATCGAGCCCATCCAGGGCGTTATGATCGCACCGCCAAGTATCGACATTATCAGTCCCGCCGCGCCAAGGCGGAACGCTTTCGGATCCAGTCCGCCAAGCGCCATGCCGTAGATCGTGGGGAACATCAGCGACATGCAGCCCGTTACGCACACGAGCGCGAGCGCGTTCCACCCCACGGGATGTCCCATCACGGTAAAGAGAGTTGTTGACGGCAGATACATGACGCCCGCCGTGGACAAGATCGCCGCGAACGCAAAGCCCGCAAGCAGAAGGGTCGGGTTCACGCGGCGCATGAGCGCGGTCGCCACCCACCGCATGGCCACGAAGAGGAAAATCGAGGCAAGATAGTAGAACGCGGCCTCGTCCGGCTTCACGCCGAACTCCTGCTGGCAGTAGGCGTTGATCCACGTCCACACCGCAATCTGCACGCCCACGTAGAAGAACTGCGCCACCACGCCGCACCAGTAGCGCGGACGCCGCAGCAACATCCCGAGCATCTCCCGGTAGTCCTTGACCAACAGCACGTAGGTGAACGGACCCGCCATGCCGCAGATGATCCACAGCACCTTGTTCATCTGCGGGAACAGGAAGTAGAGCGCCGTGAGCGGAACCAGGGCGAACACTCCCGCCATGCCAACGCGGCGCAGGCCCTTGTGTTTCCCGCCCGGATCGGGCACGAACGGATCAGTGCGCAGGAAGAAGAACCACACCACGGCCGCGAGCAGACACAGCCCTACGTACGGCACGCACACCCAGAAGAGCTCGTTGCGCACGATTCCCGCCAAGGCTTCCGGCGCCATCTGCGCACGTTCCGCCGCCGTCGCCGGGTTGAGGTTCGCGAGGATGAGTTTCTGCGCGAGGAAGATGCCCAACACCGACCCCACGGGATTGAACGCCTGCGCGAAGTTCAACCGCCGCACGGCCGTCGAGTCGTCGCCGAGGGAGAGCACGTAGGGATTGCACGTCGTTTCCAGCAGCGAACATCCAGCCGCCACGGTGAATATCGCGACGAAGTAGATGTCGAAGCTCGCGTAGGCGCAGGCCGGGATGTACATGAGCGACCCGACCACGTACACGGCCAAGCCCACCAGTACGCCCACCCGGTACGAGAACTCCTCCGCGATTATCGAGGCGAAGAGCGCAAGCACGGCGTAAGCCCCGTAGAATGCCACTTGCACGAGTCCGGCGCGGGAGGGATCCATCGTGAATATCCGCTGGAATGCGGGCACGAGGTTGTCCGTCATGTTGTTGAGCAGCCCCCAGAGGGCGAAGCAGCTCACGAGCATCGCGAAGATGGTCAGATGCCGACCGCGCGGGAAGATGCTGACCGAACTTGAACAATCACCTGTCATTATAGCACCGTCACTTTCAGTCCCACTTGGTCGATGTCGAAATCGAACACGCGGGCGTATTGGTTGGGAGGATTGGACTCAAGGTCCGCACGCAGCCGACGCGCGGCGGCGGCAGATTTCGCAATCACGAGGATGAAGCCGCCTCCGCCAGCACCGGGCAGGAGCGTGGCCATCGCCGCGTCCTTCACGCGCGCCATCAGTTCCTCGACGCCTGCGTTGGTGGAACCTGGATCGATCTTCTTTTTGAGTTTCCAGTATTCCTGAACACGCGCGGCGAAGCCGAATACGTCGTGTCTGTCAAGGCAATCCGCTGCGGCGGACGCCCCCCGCTTGAGCGCGGAGACGATTCCGAGAATACCGTCTGCGCGCGACACGTAGCGGTTCACGACGTTGCCGAGTATGTTGCGAGCCATGCGTTTCTGTCCGGTGAAGTAGAGGAGGCAACGCGAGGAGATGTCCCGCTTGCCCTCCACGTCGAACGGCACGGAGCGAATCGTCGGAGTCTGGTCTGCGCCCGGTCTTGTGGATATCAGTTTCACGCCGGGGAGCAGACCTCCGATTTGGTCCTGCCACCCGCCTCCTGTCTGCATGCGTTGTTCCAGCACGGAGGTCATGCGTATGATCCTCCCGGCGTCGTAGGGGACGCCGACGACGCGGTCAAGGCACGCCAGCACCGCCGCGCCGAGGATGGAACTTGTTCCCATGCCGCTTCCCTTCGGAAGCGCGGAGAAGATGGTGATGTCAAGTCCGCCGCCAAGCGCCGCAAGCCACTTGCCGAGAGACACCCCCCGTTGCGAAGGCACGATTCCCGTCAGAACGAGCGCGGCCTTGGGGATGACGCACCAGTCGTGCGGATCGGAATGGTCGAGTATCTCGGCTGCCGACTTAAACGTGCGGCTGTCCCCGAGGTCGATGGAACTTACGCGGATGCGGCGTTCGTCGGAGAGCTTCGCCATAACCTGGACCGGATACTGTCCGTTGAGCGTAACGGCGGCGTTCAGAACGGTCCCGCCCTGCTCCAGGCAAATAGGCGGCGTATCGCTCCACCCGCCCGCGAAATCGATGCGCACCGGCGACGTGACCCACACCACCTGGTCCGGCAGGATTCCCGCCGGACGCGGCGCCGTCGGGAACGTCACGCTGCGCGACACTTCCTCGGCCACGCGCCGACGCGTAACCTCGCGGAAGATTTCCGATCTCGCCGCAAGCAGACGCGCATGGTTGACGCACGGAATCAGCGCGGAAAGCGGGCGCAGGCCTTTCGTCTGACGTGGCGGGCCATGGCGCAGGACCTCAAGCGCGTGTGCGACGGCGGCATCTACAGGACCAACGCACCAAAGTGGCTGATCCCACTTCCCGTCAGCCTTGAAGTTGTCGTCGAGGCGATACGAAACGGCAGTCCATTCCTTTTCGCCGATGGGCATGCAGACGAGCCCCGTCTCCTTCGGGAGGCGTATCGGCACGGTACACTCGCGTGGCACACCAGTAAGGATGTTCGCGCCGCCAAGGTTTGCGCCAGCCGCAAGCCAGCAACCCTCGACGAGTCCGCCGCGTCCGCGAACCGCCGCGTCCGCGCAGCTGTTGAACGTAAACGCGCCGGATGCCGACACGTCCGCGCAGACTCCGGCACGGAACGAATGGGCTGCGGCCGTGGGAGACGGCGCCGTTACGCCAGCAAGCAGCTCGCGGCTGGAGCCCATGTGGAAGAACTCGCAGAACGGCAGCACGTTCACGTGAAACGGCGTTCCGCAGAACGCCTTGACTAGACGCCCCTCGCCCTTCCCTACGAGCGCGTAGGTGAACTGTTCGTACACGTCGAGGCAAGGAGCCGTTGACAGCCAACGCCGGTTTTTGCGAGCGAAATCCAACATCGCCCGGCAAAGCGCAGGGGCAAAGGAAAGGATGCCCGTATCCACCGCGACGCGTCCAAGGCGATCCGTGGCGCCGGCTGCTGACGCCTCGGCTGCTGACGGCTTCTGCAGGAAATCTACGACCGGCCTGCATACCCCTGTCGCAGGAGCATCGCCTGACGCCACATATACGCCGTGGCGAGATCCCTCGGCCATCTCCGCGAACCACGCCACGCCAGTCAAGCCGGGACGCGAGAAGTCAACGCTTGAAGGATCCACCGTAATCAGCACGTCGCCGGAAAGGACGAGCATCTGTCCGCCCGACGGAGACGGCAAGCGATCCGCTTCGCGCACGATAAGGTCGAAGAGCGCAAGCGGGCGATCCTCTTCCGTCGTACACGGCAACGGGGTGAACGCCTTGCCCATTGCCGCGTAGGCGGGAGTGCGGCGGCTGTCACCGCCAGAGTGGCACACGAGGATGCGGCGTCCCTTGAACGGGTCCTTACCCTTCGCACGGCGCTCAAGTTCCACCAGGACGTTCAGAGTTGCGCCGAGCGAGCCGACGCGGCGTCCGCCGGGATCCGGCACCACCATCACATCGGTTCGGTCGTCGAAGAACCCGTTTGCGCGACGCCATGCGACCTGTTCGCGGTAGCCAGCTGCCTGCGCCTCGTTCGCCGCCGTTATTACTATTACGTCAAACATGCTTATTTCCTTCAGGTGAAGTTTCCTTTTTTGAGGAGTATATTCCCGTACTGCGCCGTGTCGCTTGTCTGGACAACTGCGAACGCATTGCCTGCCCGCACGTAGAACGCCTCGCGCGGAATCCTGTCGATGACGCCCTGCCATCCCAACGCAGTGCGGAATGATTCCTCCACCGCAGGATCCAGAGAGTCGCCTTCAACCGGCGCCATCATCACGACGGGCGTCGCATAGCGGTCGAAAGACCAGAGCGGTGCAATGCCCGCGAGCAAGTCGCGGATCAAGACGCCGTCCATGCGAATCACATGCGCGTTCACCGAATGCGCGGGGAAGTAGGCATCGGCCAGCACTATCTCGTCGCCGTGCCCCATCTCGCACAGCGTCTTCAGCAGTTCAGGGCCGATGCATGGCGCAATTCCCTTCAGCATGTTGCAGTCTCCAGCATGGTTCCGATCACAGGCGTATCGTGCCAGCATCCAGCGCGGCGCGGTAGTCCGCCACAGTCATGGCGAGGCCCGTGTCCAGGTCGATTTCCGGCTTCCATCCGAGCGAGCGGATGAGCGTGGTGTCGCACAACTTGCGCGGAGTGCCATCCGGCTTAGTGGAATCCCAGTCGATCGCCGCCGGACACCCCGTCGCCGCCTTCACCTTCTCCGCGAGGGTGCGTATGGACACTTCCTCGCCCGATCCCACGTTCACGAGGTCCGGCGGGTTCTCCAGCTCCAGCATGAACACGCACGCCGCCGCAAGGTCGTCAACGTGCAGGAACTCGCGGAGCGGCGTCCCCGTGCCCCACAGCGGCACCGTGGCGTCGCCGTTGACGCGAGCCGTCTCGAACTTGCGAATCATCGTCGGCAGCACGTGCCCTCCCACGACGTCGTAGTTGTCGCCGGGGCCGTAGAGGTTGGTGGGCATCAGCGAATGGTAGAGTACGCCGCAGTCCCGACGCAGGAACTCGCAGAGCTTGAGGCCGGATATCTTCGCGAGCGCGTAGCCCTCGTTCGTCTTCTCCAGCTCGCTCGTGAGGAGCGCGCTCTCGGGAATCGGCTGCGGGGCCATGCGCGGATAGATGCACGTAGAGCCGAGGAACAGCAGACGCTTCACGCCCGCCTTGTACGCGCCCCAGACGGTGTTGAGCGCAATCATCTCGTTCTCGTAGAGGAAGAGCGCGTTCGCGGCGGAGTTCGCGCCGATGCCGCCCACGCGCGCGGCTGCGATCACCGCCACGTCGGGCTTCTCCGCCGCGTAGAACGCGGCGACGGCGGCAGGGTCCAGCAGGTCCAGCTCCTTGTGCGTGCGCGTGACGACGTTTGCGTAGCCCTTCTTGGCGAGCGCGCGGCACACGGCGCTCCCCACCATGCCGCGGTGTCCGGCAACGTAGATTCGATCTGCCTTGTTCATTTCAGCTTCAACTCCTTCTCCGCCATCTTAAGGTCGGAATCCATCATCATCTTAACGAGGCCCTTGAATGTGACCTTCGGCTCCCAGCCAAGGACGCGCTTCGCCTTCGAGGGATCGCCCAGGAGCTGCTCCACTTCGCTAGGACGCTCGTAGCGGCTGTCGTGGCGAGTGTACTTCTCCCAGTCAAGCCCCACATATCCAAACGCCTCGGCCAGGAACTCCTTCACGGAGTGCATTTCGCCCGTCGCGAGCACGTAGTCGTCGGGGTTGTCCTGCTGTAGCATCCGCCACATGCCCTCCACGTAGTCGCCCGCGAAGCCCCAGTCGCGCAATGCGTTCACGTTGCCCATGAAGAGTTCCTGCTGGAGACCCAGTTTGATGCGGCTCGCCGCGCGCGTGATCTTGCGCGTCACGAACGTCTCACCGCGCCGTGGCGACTCGTGGTTGAACAGTATGCCGTTGGAGGCGTGCATTCCGTACGCCTCGCGGTAGTTCTTGACGGCCCAGTACGAATAGAGCTTCGCTACGCCGTACGGGGAACGCGGATAGAACGGCGTCGTTTCCTTCTGCGGCACCTCTTGCACCTTGCCGTACAGCTCGCTCGTCGAGGCCTGGTAGAAGCGCGTCTTCACGCCAGTGAGGCGAATTGCCTCCAGCATCCGCATCGTGCCGAGCGCGTCCACGTCGCCCGTGAACTCGGGCGAGTCGAACGACACGCGCACGTGGCTCTGCGCCGCGAGGTTGTACACCTCGTCGGGATTGATCTCGTGTACGATGCGCATCAGGTTCGAGCTGTCCCCAAGGTCGCCGTAGTGCAGGAACAGCTTTACGCCGTTCACGTGCGGATCCTCGTAGAGGTGGTCGATGCGCGACGTGTTGAACGTGCTCGACCTACGGATGATGCCGTGGACTTCATACCCCTTCTCGAGGAGTAGTTCGGTCAGGTACGACCCGTCTTGTCCGGTGATGCCGGTAATCAACGCTTTCTTCATGTTCTTCTTTTTCCTTTTCTTTTGCTTTACGGGGTTACGCGCTTAATGCGCATTGTCAACAATACGAATCACAGTCCTTCGCATGATGGGCTGTTGAGTAAATTTCAATGATACATCGTCAATTCCCATCATGCCCGACTTGCCGGATTTCAGGGAATGTATGGTCCACTTGATCATCAGCACCTGACCGGGCGCAACCGAGATTTCCTCGGCAGGCACGATATCAACGGGCGTGGAAACCGGCGTGTCATGGACATCCTCCGCGCTGTACACGAGCGACTGAGTCGCACCAAGCTCTGTCCAGCCTTCGGAGTAGGAGGAAATCCAATTGAGACCATTCGTCACCATCACAGAGACCGAAAGAGTCTGGTTCGTGGCATTGGCGAATCCCCACTGCTGCGCGGAATACGCAACGGAGGAAAGCGTAAACGTCCGATCCGTGTCGTTGGTGAAGGAAATGCCGAACGAATATTGATCATCCTTCGTGGAATACGCGCCAAGTGCGCGCACGGCATGATTCTGATTCGTGGAAAGCGCATACAATCCTCCGTGATTCTCCGCTCCGCCGTTGTACTTTATTGAAGTCGCTGCGGCGGTGCCTTTGTACGCCTGCCAATACGGAAGCGTCTTGCCGTTGAGCCACTTCTTATCGCCCGTCGTCGCCGTGAGAGCTGCAAGGGGATCGAAGTCTTGCGTGTAGGTATTGTCTAGCCCAGCAAGGGACGACAGCGGACAGGCATTGAGTTTTGCCACCTCGGGATTCGAGAGATCAATCTCAACTACCCCCGTCTTTGCGGAAGTCACGCCGCGCCGCCCATACGCCTCGACTGCAAACTGTACGGGTACGGATGGCAGACCAGCAAACGAATATTCCGTCGCCGCCCCTACGTCAAATCCGTTCACAATATACAACGGCTGCCCCGCCGAATAGCCGGAGATGATGGCTACGTCATCTACAATCACACGCGCAGATGTTTTGTTCGTCGGCGAGAAAAGGGCTATCCTGTCGCCGGCATTGAGCGCAGACAGAGCGACACGGTGCGACTTGGCTTCGTCACCAAGTACGATCACTCCTACAATGTTCGTCACCCCGCCGGACACGACTCCTATGGGCATGTCTGTTCCTTCGCTAGTTGTCTGCCGCCACGCCGTGATGCGTAGCATAAGCGATCCTTCGGGGAAAGCCGGAAGCGATGGCGAGACAAGTATTCCCTTGTCGCTGGTCGTACCAACTCGCACAGCTCCATTGGAAATGGAAGCGTATGCCCTTTCATACGTCCATCCTGAAGTACCGTTGTCCGTGAATTCGTCCTTAAAAATAACCGTGCTGCTCTTTGCCGGCGCGTTTGCAAACGTCTCCTGCCATACCACCGTACCTGCCGATGCGCTAGCGACATCGTTCGTCCACACGTAAACCCTGTATCCCGTCGCGCCTTCCACTGCGTTCCATGACGCGTCGAACGACGTGCCAGTCACGTTGTTCGAGATAACCACGCCCACGGGGACGTCGATGCTAGTGGCAGACAGCACCGCCGAAAAGGCATCAAGACGCCATCCGTCGCTCGCGGCAATCCTGAACGACCGAAAATCCGTCGTGGCGGGAAAGTCGAACGCCGCGGCAGAAGATGCGACGGAAAGCGTTGCCACATCGTATGATTCCGCGCCCGCTTGGAACAAGGCGTAAACCTTAGCCGAACCGCCACCACCTTTATACTCCAACCTGATCCGATCAACGGCGTTTGGATATTCAGGCGAACGATATTCCCCGTTCTCCACCGTCCATCCCTGCGGAACTTCAGTACCCGTGAAATCGACAGAACAAATCACCAAGCCTGCCGCGGCGGACAAAGACAAGAAACCGGCAACCACGCCAAGGGCGCAAAACCGAACACGCTCCGCGCCCGTGGGGTATGCACGATACCTCACGCAGACATTAAATGGTGCTGGTCGTTTCATGGAAACGAATATAGTGTAACTGATTTATTGCGGACTTGTCAAGGTGTCCGATCTCCCATGCCGTACATCGAGCAGACACAGCTCAAGGTGTCGGTCGCCGCCATAATCAGAGACGAGCAGCGTAAACAGCACGTCGCGCGGCACGTCATGTGCGCGGATCACCTCAACGTCAATCCCGTGGTTCCACCACACCGCACGCGGAATCGACCTGTTGACGAACGAGAAAACCGCGTGTTTCCCCTCCGCGCCAATCGGCTTCGCGTCGCCAAACCGCACCGCCCGAAGCCCGAAGACTGGCTCCTCATTGCCTTCCCCGAACGGTGCCATCACCTGCATGGCGTCGAAGAGTTCGAGGGTTAGATCCTGCGGTTCAAGCCACAAATCTGGCTCCAGCACCTTTCCCCGCTCGACTTCCTCCTTGTTCGCGGCGTATTGCGCGGCACATGCATCGGTGAAGAGCCGCTTGAACTCCTCGAACATGCCGTCTTTCAGCGTGAATCCACCGGCGGCGGCGTGTCCTCCGAAGCGCTCAAGTGCCGCAGATGACGCGGCAAGCGCGTCGTGAGCGTTGTACCCGGCGGGCGCACGCACGCTGCCGTTGTCGCCCACGGCCACGGCCACCGGCACGCGGAGACGCTCCATCACGCGCGCGGCGACGATGCCGGCGACGCCGGAATTGCCTTCTTCCCGACGTGCCACCGCCGCGGCTCGACCCGGTGCTACCTGTGCCTGCACTGCCACGACCATCTCGCGCTCTTCCGTCTGGCGGAGACTGTTAAGCCCGTTCACGCGCACAGCGAGGTTGCGAGCAACTTCGCGGTCCTCCTCCATGATGAGATTGTATGCGATTACGGCGCTTTCCATTCGCCCCGTCGCGTTGATGCGAGGGGATAACAGGAAGCCGTAGTCGCGTGACGTTGGCGCTGACGACGCGACACGGGCAGCGGAGAGCAGAAGTTCCCTGAGCCCGACCGGCGCACACCTGTTGAAGCACGCGAGCGACTGCGCCACGAGTATGCGGTTCTGTTCGCGGAGCGGCATGAGGTCCGCCACCGTCGCAAGTCCCGCAAGCACAAGCAGCGGCCCGCCGAACTTGCCGCCTGAATAGATTCCTGCGGACATTGCCGCCTGAACGAGCGCACCTGCAAGGTAAAATGCAACGCCCGCGCCGCATAGCTCTTCGCATCCGGGCAAAGCGGCAACACGCGGATTGACCAGTGCGTCGGCGACGGGCAGATCGGGTCCCGGCAGGTGGTGGTCGGTCACGACAACCGACACGCCGCGCGCCTTCAATTCGGCGACTTCGCGCGCGGCCGATATGCCGTTGTCCACCGTCACAATCAGACCGACGGACGGATGTTCGCGGAAAAGACGTTCAATGGACGCGGCGGTGAGTCCGTACCCTTCCTTGAAGCGGTCTGGAATGAACGCATCGGCTTTCGCGCCAAGTCGGCGGAGGGTGGTCACGAGGATCGCACTTGCGCACACGCCGTCGCAGTCGTAGTCGCCGAACACGACGATTTCGCGTCCGTCGCGCACGAACGGGAGGATCACCCCCACGGCCTCGCGCACACCCGGCAACTCATCACAGCGCGCAAGTCGCCTCAGTGACGGATCAAGGAACGCCTCGCGGGCGTCTTCCCCGATCCCCCTGAGTTCCAGCAGCCGTTCGACTATGGGATGCAAATCCACGTCCGCCCCAAGAACCTTCCTAACCGAGCATCGCCACCACGTCCGCCTTCGGCACAAAGCCGACGGACGTCTTCGCCACCTCGCCGTTGCGGAAGAGGAGCAGCACCGGGATACTCGTGATGCCATAGCGGGCGGCGAGCTCCGGCGCGTTGTCCACGTTCACCTTGCCCACCTTCACGCGACCAGCATACTCCTCCGCGATCTCAGCGACGGTGGGCGCAAGCATCTTGCAAGGACCGCACCACGTGGCCCAGAAGTCAACGAGCACGGGGATATCCGACTTCAGCACCTCCGCCTCGAAATTGTCGTTCGTCAGTTCAATTTCCATCTTCATTCTCCTTTCGTCGCGAGCCTAGAGGCTCTTGTAGTAAAGCAGGCAGTGGCAAAAGCCCTCGAACTTCGGATCCTTGATCTGGTCGCGGAACTCCTGGCACATGCATTTCGTCTCGGGCGTGCGCTGGAGACGGCACGGACAATACCCGCCCGTGCGCTTGAGACCTTCCTGGACGGTCTTCACGACCTCCGCGTCTGGATTGAGCGTCACTTTCATCGTCGTTCTCCTTTAGCCAAGACACACGCCGCCCTTCTCAAGGGCGCTGCGAAGCGTTGGATAAGGCAGCGCACGCGGCGTAACGCCCGTCTGCGCGGCGAGCGCAGCCGCAGTCCCAGCGGCCTGGCCGGTCACGAAGCACGGACAAATCAATCGGAACGTATCGATCGTATCTCCCGTTCCGAGGCAACGTCCCGCGCAGAGGATGTTCTCCACATTCTTCGGAACGAGCTGACGGTACGGCACCGGAAACGCCGCATGGCGTCCATCCGCCCCGCACCAGCCAACCACGTCGTCCGGCTTGTAATCGCCGCGCAACACGGCACGGCTCACCACGAACTCCGCATCGATGAGGCGCGACGCGCGCGGACCGATCTGCGAGCAAGTGTTAGCGATGTACACCTGCTCCCATCCCGGCTCCTGACGCATCTCCGCCACGTGCTCCCACCAGCGCTTGCGGAAGTCTATCTCCGCCGCCGTGAGGTCGCGCACGTCGAGTCCGTTGCCTTTCGGTCCTGTACCGAAGTTGCCCCACCACGCGGATTTGTTGGCCTCGTTGGAGCGCGTGGGCCACCTGCCTTGCTTGCCCTTCGGCGGTTTCTTCGCCGTGATGCGGTCCATGTTCGCGAGGCGCACCACGTGGCCAATGCCGTGGGTGATCTGCTTGTAGTCGCCGCCGGCCTGAAACAAGACGTCCGCGTCGCCCGTACAGTCAACAACCTGCTTCGCAAGAATCGCCTGGCGTCCCTGCTTCGACTCGAACACGATGCCCAGCACCTTGTTGCCGTCCTGGATCGTATCGACGCCCCAGCAGTGGAAGAACATGTCGATCTTCTCCTCGGCGACCATCTTGTCCATGAGGTACTTCGCGCCCTCTGGGTCAACAGTCGGCTGCCAGTGGCGGTTCGGCGGCACGGGGCCAGTACACACCCAGTCGCCGAGCGCACGGGCGCGTTTGGCGAATTCCTCGGTGAGGCCTTTCGTCACGAGGCGGAAATTCTTGCCCACGCGCGCGCTCGTGCAGAGCATGATGAGCACCATGCCGTTCGTGAAAAGACCACCCAACGATCCATAGCGCTCCACAAGCGCCACCTTCACTCCCGTGCGCGCTGCGGCGACTGCGGCGGCGAAGCCGGCAGGACCGCCGCCCACCACCACCACGTCCGTCGTGTGGAAGATCGGAATCTCTCGCGCGGGCTGGAGAATCTTGCCGTCCCTCAGCACGCAGCTCGGGCCGTCCGTCATCGTGTGCTCAATCGGAAAGATGTTCTTGCCGAACCAGACGTTGTCCGGATCGCCGCAGCTTCCGGACGGCAAGGCGTTATTCGTCTTAACGGCCTGATCGCCGAGTGCGGCACCGCCCGCCAGGGCCGCGCCGCCGAGTCCCAGCCGCTTCAGAAACTCTCGTTTGGTTATCTGCATATTCCCTCCTTGAAACTGCTTCTTCACTTGGCGATTCGGTAAACGGTAAGGGATAGCGGAGGCAGCGTCTCGCTGATCACGCCGTCCTTGACCGTGGACACGCCCTTCACCTCGTTCAGCGCGTCGCGGCGAAGCGGGTCGTTGGACGCACGCGCACCGGGCCCGGTGAATACCGTCTTCGCGGCGCTTGCAAACGCGCCGCCCTTGACGGAGATCGTGCAAGGCTGCGGCTCTTCCGAGCAGTTCACGGCCTTTACGACCACGGAGCCATCCGCGTCGCGCACGGCCGAGAACTGGACCGCACGGCACGCCTGCCCTTGCTTGGCCTTGAACCAGCGCGACGTCTGGTCGAACGCCAGCACCTCGCGTCCGCGGTTCTCGCTGAAGAGCTTCTGCACGTTCCAGCTGGGGTTCACGAAATTGCCGTCGGTCATCGGGTAGATGAGGTTGGGCTTCCACGCCGTGTGCTTCGCGTTCGCGAAGAGCGGCGCATAGGCGGCGAGCTTCACCACGTCCGCGTTGCGCTCGAGGGCGCACATGAACGCCGCCTCGCCGATCGCGGCGCGGAGCTCGCCCCAGCGGCCGACGTCCTGCGTGACGGCGTACTCGCCCACGAAGACCTCAAACTCGCCGCGCGGGTAGGAGTCGTACATCTTAGCGCCGGTCGTCATGAACCAGTCGGGGCTCCTGTAGTAGTGCTCGTCGCGGATGTGCTGCGGACGCCCCTTTACCGGACCGTGCCACACGTCGGACACGATCTTGATCTCGGGGTACTTCGCCTGGATCGCGTCGTGCATGAGGGCGTAGCGCTCGTGGTACTTCGGGCCGCCGTTCTCGTTGCCGATCTCGATGTACTGGAGGTTGAACGGCGCGGGGTGTCCGTTCGCCGCGCGCACCGCGCCCCACTTCGACGTGGCCGGGCCGTTCGCGTACTCGATGCAGTCAAGCGCGTCCTGGACGAACTCGCCCATCTTGTCCATCGGCACCGTCTCCCTGTGGCTCATGCCGCAGTTGATGCAGAAGAGCGCCTTCGCGCCGAGGTCCTCGCAGAGCTGCAGGTACTCGTGGAAGCCGACGCCGTTCGCGCTCCAGTAGCCCCAGAGGTTCCACTGCGTGCGGCGGTCCCACACGTTGCCAATCGTCTGCTTCCAGCGGTACGCCTCTGCCATCGTGTTGCCCTCCACCCAGCAGCCGCCGGGGAAGCGCACGAAGCTCGGCTTGAGCGCGGCGAGGCGCTCCATGAGGTCCTTGCGGAAGAGGCCGCTCTTCGCGTAGGTGTCGCAGGGGAAGAGCGAGACGCAGTCCAAGTAGAACGTGCCGCCGTTCGTGGCGCGGAACACGAGCTTCGCGTCGTGGTCTGTCCCCTTCGCCGTGAGCGTGAGGTTGTAGGTCTTCCACTCGGAGCCGATGCCGCCGATCGCGCCCGTGGCGAGCGTCTTGCCGAGGGACTGGAGCGCCACCTCGATCGGACCCTTCACGTCGCCGCGCAGGGCCACGGAGAGGCGGTACTGCGCGCCGTCCTTCACGGCGATGCCGAAGTAGCCGTCGTTCGCAACGCCGCCGCCCGGCAGCGCCTCGACGCGGCCGCAGTGGCGGTTCTTCTCGGAGATGGGCTTCGACGAGTCAAGCTCGATCGTCGCGCGGCCCACCGTGCTCCAGAAGCCAATCGTGCCCTGCGCGCGGAACTTGACGAGACCGTCCTCGAAGCTGCGGTTGCGGACAAGCTCCGCATATACTCCGCCGTCGAGGGAGAGGTCGATGTCCTCGAAGAAGATGCCCCACATGTCCTCCGCAACGGGGAAGCGCGCCTTCGACGCATCGACGACGATCTTGTTCTCGCCGCCGTCGAATGTAATCTCTGGCACGTCCACGGACGAAAACAGGCACGCGCCGTCCAGCTTCATCGTGACCTTGTCGCCAACGCACGTCATCTCGAGGTCGTACCAGCGCCCAGTCTCGATGGGCGCCTTCGTGCAGTCCTTTTTCATCGGCGTCGCGAAGTCGAAGTTGCCCCTCGTCTCGACGCCATGCTGCTTGTTGAACCAGCCGCCGTAGTTCGCGAAGATACACTGCTCCGGCGAGCGCTCGCGCACGTGGAGTATGAAGCCCTCCTTGCCCGAGAGCTTCCGCGCCTTCGCCTTGAACGTGTAGTCGCCCCACGCGGGATCGCCGAACACGAGCGTGCCACCGGTGGTGGCTGCTTCGTTCGACTGGCGGATCACGCCGCCCTCAACGGTCCACTTGCCCTCATTACCAACCTCGCACTTGGCCGGATCTGGCAGACCGCTCCACAGCACCTTGCCGTCGGGCGCGGTGACGGAGATGTCCTTGAACTCCGCCGTGGTCAGCCACGTGTGCAGCGCCACACGCCCGTTGCGCGCGGCCATCGCCGCAGTACAGGCCATCACGCCAACAATTGCTACGGCGCGCGCTGTGCCTGCGAACACAAATCTGTTGCTAATTGCTTTCATTATTTTATCTCCTTATTCCAAACGGCTTTCAATTATGCCGAATCTAGACGCGAATGTCAAGCCGCAATCCCTTTTCCGCAAGAGAAATGAGATTGCGCATCCGCTCGTTCTTTACAGCTTCGAGGTCGTCGTCGAAGATGAGCAGCAACGGCAGCGACGTCGCGAAGTAGTCGATCTTGAACGGCGTCTTGAGGCCCTTCTCCGCGAACGCCTTCATGCCCTTGAAGAGCGCCTTCGCCTCTTTCTTGCGTCCAAGCGCCGCGAGGGCGAGTCCGCGCCAGTACGAAAGCTCCGAATACTCCGTGACGGCCATCGACTGGAAATCACCCGCCTCGTCGGCGGCCGCCGTGAAAGCTGCCTTCGCCTCGGCTTCGCGCCCAAGACCGCGCAACGCCATACCCTTCAGGTAGTTCACGTCCGCCTTCGCCTGCAACAGGTGATACGCCTCGCCAAGGTTCTCCGGCGTATCAAACGCCCTCTCGGCATGTTCAAGCGCAACCATCTTGCTGTTGTACGCTTGCTGTTCCACCTTGCTGTTGTACGCTTGCTGTCCCACCTTGCTGTTGTACGCTTGCTGTCCCACCTTGCTGTTGTACGCTTGCTGTCTTCCGCCCGCCAGCGCCGCCCAGCCCAACGCCAAATGCGCCCTTGTGTATTGCGCGAGCACCTTCCCTTCGCCGCCCTCCCACGGGTGAAATCGCCGCGACGCGAGCACCTTGAGCGCGTCCTCATGTCTGCCCACGTCGTTCAGACACGTCACGTACTGCACCGTTGCGTCATCACGTGTCGCAACGAGCGCAGCCTTTCCTTCGAGGAACTTCAGCCGCACCGCGCTCGACACCTTGCACTTCTCGCAGAGCTGGTCGTACTCTGCGACGAGACGCGCGTCCTTGGGATCCGCCTTCATCGCCTTTCTGTACGCGGACATCGCACCCTTCGCATCGCGCCGCACGTTCCAGAGCGCAACACCGAGGTTGCGCCACGCCGTCGCGAACGACGGATCGGCCTTGACAGCGACCTTCCACATCGCGAGCGCCTCCTCGTGCCGCTTGCGGTCGTAAAGGAAGTTCCCGAGTCCGTACGCGACGTTGCGCGATCTTTCGCCACGCTCCCAAAGATCGCGCAATACCCGGTAATCCCACAATCTCAACGGGAAAAACCAATCAGGCGATCCCCCCTTGCTGTTGTACGCTTGCTGTCGGCGCGGCCGGAGTCCGCGCCCTACCTTGCTGTTGTACGCTTGCTGTCTCCCCAACCACTCCAACACATACTTCACCATCAGGTCGCTTTCGCCCGCAGCGCGCGCACCGCCGCGCCCGACCTCCCTCAAATACCACTCCAACAGTTCCTTCGCACCAGCTGTCTGCCCCATGTCAATCAAATCATACGCAACGTCAAGAACCGTCTGCACATTGTTGCGCGTCCGGGCGAGGAACCCCTTCCTGTCGCCGCGCACCCAGCGTGCGAGGTGGTCAAGCGGATTGCTCTTCAGCACGGCGTCTAGCGTCTCTTCGGCAAGCTTAGCATTGACCCTGTCGCGTACCCCGAGCTTCAACGACAGCGCATTCATGACAGCGGCATGGGTGTTCATGACGTTCACGTTCCACACCTCGAGCGAATGCTCGGCGGCCGCGCTGTATCCCGCGAAACCTCCACGCCGCATGTCAATCATCGCTAAACGCGTATAGGCACTTGAACGCCACGCGCCGTCCCACGTCGCCTTGTAGTAGGAGTCGTAGGCGAGGTCATCTTTGCCGAGGAAGTCGAGAGCGAGGCCAAGATAGTAGTGCGCTTCGCCCGTATAGGGATTCGGATGCCTGAACGTAAGTCGTGCAACGGCCGCCGCGAAATGATCCCGCGCCTCTTCAAAGAGTCCGCGTGAAAGAAGCCGCTTGCCATAGAGGATGTGCGCGCGGCAGTCGCCCGGATCGCGCCGCAACAGTTCGTCGAGATAAGATTCGGGTGCGCGCGTGGGATGACGATACTGGTCGAGATGTTCGGCGGTGAGGAACAGTTCGTCGGTGCTTGCGATGTCCTTTGGCGCGGGCGGTTCCGTCGCCACGAGACGCTTGTCCTCAATTCTTTCCAGCTGCTGAGTGCGCGGCTTCGCTTCTACGGAATCCGCGCCGATGACGACACCGCCGATGCAATCGATGAGTTCGATGTGAAGGTTCTTCGCCCCCTGGACGTCCTTCGCTGAAAACGTCCTCTGCCAGGGACGCTCCGGTAGGATGTCGGCCTTGACGGACTTCACCGTCCTGCCGTCCGCGACCAGGCGGACCATCGCGCAACCCTGTACCGAGCTGACGACAATGCCAGCCGAAAAAGAACCGTCTTTCCCTCGAACAATCCGCACCGCCGCATCCCTATTCGCATTCTGTGGCACGCCGATCTTTTGGTACGGCCACCAGTATTGCGAGAACGTCTTCGTCTCGTACGGCATCAGGTACGTGAAGTCGGGCTGGTTGTCCGTATAGACGCCCGCCATCAGCTCAATGTAGGGTCCGCTGTCGTCCGTCAGCTCGCGGTCCCATGCGTAGCCAAACGGATGGTTGCCCCACGTCCACTGCTTCTTGCCGGGTGCGATGTGCCGGTCGGCCACATAGACGAATCCGCCTTGCGCCGCGTGGTCGTAGCCGCCGAAGAAGTCGTACTTCGTCGCGCAGATCATGTACGAGGTCGGAACGGGGATGTTCTTGTACCAGCAGAGGTTATTCGCGCCCGTGCGCGCGGCGTAATCAACCCCGTAGTACTTCTGTAGCGCCTCGGGGAAGGACGACATCGCGCGCACCGCGTGGTCGGCGACGTACTCGACGTCCGGCGGAAAGAAGCTCTCGTATTGGTCGTGGACGCGCGCGGCGACGTTAGCCCACCAGAGGAACGTCTGCGTGAACGGCGTGCGGTTGTAGAGACGCGCCTTCAGCTCGACGAGACAGCTTCCGGGCTTCAGGCAGATGCCGTGCGTTCCCCTCATGCGCGTCAGTGGATCGTGGTCGCTCATCCACACCGTCACGCTGCCGTCCTCGCCCTTCTCGATCTCGACGTCTGTGGGCATGAACGTAGCGGGACGGTGGTGCTGCGGCCAGTTGAACTCCACGCCGCCGCTCACCCACGGGCCGGCGAGCCCAACGAGTGCGGGCTTGATCACGTCGTTGCGGTAGAAAAAGTCGTAATTCCCGTTCTTCTTATCTTGGGCGATGTATATGCGCCCGCCGAGTTCCGGCAGGAACACGAGGCGCACGTACTCGTTCTCGAGCGTCACGGCGTCGTACTTCTTCATCGACGGCGTGTCGTACACCTTGTCGATGAACGGCACGGGATACACCTTCCCGCACGAGCCCTGATAAACCCGCTTCTCGAAAAACATCGGGTTCTTCTCCGGCTCGCCCACCGGATACGTCTTGATCGCGATCTTCTCGTGCTTGACTTTCACATTCGCCATGTTGTCACCTTTCTCAATTCTCCGTGCCTCTGTGTTTCAGCGTTAATGCAAACAGCTCCATTAAGCTTGCGGAAGACTGCGTAAATACTCCGCAAAGAGGTAGTCATATATCATGTAACCCGCTGCGGAACGATAGACCAAGTCAGTTTCAATCAGATTTGGCAATGCCGTTCTCGCAGACGACGGCGCAGCGATGCCATGGCGAGAAAGAAACGCGCCAGAGGTGATTTCGGCGACCGTTCCTTCGGCAGCTATCGCCTTTAGGAGTGCCTTACCCACATCGGTCTGAGAGGCAAGCAGATCATGGAATGTCAGCGCACGTTCCTCGACGAGCCCACCAACCGCCGCCGATACGACCTCCTTGGAAGACAACGCCCCGCCATCGCCCCACACCCTGTTCAGAACGCTCTGCACGTACCACGTCACGCCGTCGAAGCGACGGTAAAGCGAGGCAAACGCATCGGCGGAGAAATCACGCCCGGCTTCCTTGAAGAATCCTTCGGCGAACTTGCGGTAGGAATCGTAGAAAATAACATCAAGGGACATGATATCCGTTGACTGGTAGAACGGACGCCGTGGAGACGTGAACATTTCGCCCATGATGTGATGGCGTGAACCGGCGAATATAAAACCTACGTTCTGCAGAAACTGGATTCGACTTCGCAGAAGAGCTTCCGTACCCTTCTCCGGATATTCAAGTATCTGCTGGAATTCGTCTATGGCAACGACGACCCGCCGATTCTTCGAGGCCAGGTAGTCGAAAATGCCGTTCAGCGTTGCTTCGGTAGAAGACTTGTCAACCGAGAACGAAAACGTGACGCCTCCGTTTCCATCCGGCGTAACTGTCGGACGAATTGCCTTGAAGAACTTCCCGACAGCCGCAAGAGATTTGTCCGCCACACTATCCAGCGCACCCAGAACTGCGTTGGCGAACATCTGCGTGAAGTCTTGAAGATTACTCGTTGCGTAGATGTCGATGTAAACGGTCGCATAGTCCGATGGCAACGAGTTGAACACATTGTGAACAAGTCCAGTCTTGCCATAACGCCGCGGCGCCATAAGCGTGACATTGCGCTCGTTGGTCAAGGCCGAAACAATCTTCCCTGTTTCAGCAACTCGATCGCAAAAATACTCAGGCCCGCGATAACCACTTGTCACAAATGGATTATTAGGTTTCATGGCGCGAATTATACCAAAATTATCGCATGGCGTAAAGTACGCAACGCAATTTACGCCTACACTAACTTAGATGCTATTTTGCAGCTACCTTTCCGTTGCAATTTGCCTTGATGTCCAGAGTCAATACACACGGACCTCGAAGACGCGGGCGGAGGGATCGCCCCAGGTCGCGTCGATGCGGATGCGCACCGCGGTCACCGTCCGACTCTGGAACTTGTGGACGCGGTGGCGGACCGTGTTCCCTGTCTCGGTCGCCAGCGTTATCCACTCGCTGCCGTCGAACGTGCAGCGGGCCTCAACGGACGCGATGCGCGCGCCGTCCATGCGGACGCCGACGACGCGCTGGTTGTCGAACACCGTGAGGTTCGGCAGCGCATCGGCCATCTCCCTGAATGCCTGGGATATCGAATAGTCCGGCGCGACCATCCGCCGGAGGTTCGCCTCTTCGCAGATGCCGCCTTCGCGCGCGTCGGGATGCGACACCGCCGCGCCGTCGGTCGGGACGCCGATCTCGCTGCTGGCGTTCCCTCCGAGGACGGGACGGTCGTGGACGAGTGCGACACGCGCGCCATGCCGCGCAGCGGCGATGGCGGCGCCGAGTCCGCCAGGTCCCGCACCGATGACGACAAGGTCGTAGCTCCCCACGTCGGCGACCGGTTCGGCGTCCGCGCCCGTGAAGCGCCCACGCGCCGCCGCACACGCCGCCGCGTCGTCCGGCGGGACATAGGCGGCGTCCTGCGTGAACAAGAACGCATCGCACCGGGCGAACGCGCCAGTGATATCCTCAAGCGCAACCTTCGCCTCGCCTGCGGGAAGCTCCCATTCACCCGCAAACTCCCAGCGCCATCCGTCCTTGCCGCTCGCGCCGAGTTCGCGCCCTGGCTTGCCCGCGACGGACAGCCGGAACCTCCCCGGGTGGTATTCGGGAAGCCAGTCCTTCGTGCGCGCCCACGCACGCCATACGCCGGCCTTTGGGAAATTAACGGATGTCGTCGCGGGCTTGATCGGCTTCAGCACGCCGGCGGCCAGCAGGTAGGCGCTGCCCATCTTGTGGGTAAACTGCGTGTCGAGACGCCACTCGCCGTAGTCGGCGAAGTTTTCAGCCTCAAGCCAGAGGAATCCCTCCACAGCCTCCTTCGCACCACCCACCGGCGCACGGAAGCACCGAACTTCATTCATGATCCCCCACGCCGTGCATGAGGCGAGAGCCGCACACGCGGCGACAATGAACATTGGCTTTGCCCTCTTGTAGAGCAGAGCAACACGCCTCGGCATTGCCACCGCTGCTACTGCCCCCTCGTCAAACCGTATGTGCGGATTTCCCGCATACGGCTTTCCATTGAGTACTTTTTCTGTTGTCATGGTCGTCTTCCTCTCTTCATCGCCTTCTAGTCTTACTCTCGGACTACACCTAGAGAACCTCAGCGAAAATTCTAGCAAAAACAGGTCGCTGCTGTAAACGACAAATGCGTAATCGGTCAGCGATATTACGGCGCGGAACAAGGTGGGGTTGGCTTTAGATTTCGCTTTTGTCCGTGCAGAACGTGTAAAACGTGTAGTTGGGCGCGGACTACTTGACGATGAGCATGAGGCCGCGGCGATGGCGCAGATAGCCGCTGGAATCGAGCGACACGCGCTCGTCGTTATAGGTAACCTGGCGGAGCTGTGCGGCAGTGAGGCCGTTCTCCGACGATCCGAAACGCAGTGAGCGCGTAGGCAGCTTGTCGTCGCCGGTGATCGCCAGTGTTGCCCCCGGCGTCCACGACACGCCGCTGGAATCGGCAAAAGCAAGCGAGCCACTTTCAAGGCTGATCGCCGCGTTGCCGGAAAGCGTAAGTGCACCTGTCGCGTTCGTGGTCGTCCCGCACGTCATCGTTTTCATCCTTTCACTTCACCAGTTCCAATTTTACACATTACATTTTACACTCATCACTTCGCGATGGCGGCGCGCTTGGCAAAGAACGCGATGCCGAACTTCATGATGTCGGTGACGCCCTCCGCGACGAGCGACGCGGCGTAGTTCTTCTCGTCGATCTGACGGCGCGCCTCGGCGGCGAGC